>JAFAPR010000153.1 GCA_019247075.1 Solirubrobacterales bacterium | reverse complement strand
ATTCGCCCGAGCAGCGGTCGCGGGATTCTTTGAGTGAGCGCACGAACGGTCGCGGCGGCTGCGGCAATCACTCGAGCGAGACGCGTGGGCAGCCGACCCGATGTGGCCGCATGACGCCTTGATCCAGCAACCTCGGCGAGTCGCGCGGCCGCATTCAGCACGGCCGGTCGTGGACGCTGATTGCTTTGATCACTACGGCCGTCGGGCCGGCTACCGCTATGCCACGGTCGCAGCCGAGAGGTCGCGCTACTCCTTCAGCGGGAGCAGTCGTCCGGGCCGCGGCTACTGCTTCCAGAGCAAGGATTCGCCAAGCGCCACTCCTCGGTTCGTGGCATAGGAGTCGCCGAACGACGGCCCAGCGGACGCCTCCTTTGAGCCATTGCGATCGCGCCGGTCGCAGGGCTCCACGAGCAAAAGGGATAGCGGGGAGACCCGTGGTCCCGAATTAAGCGGCGTCGCTGCGTCTGTCCGGAAGCGGTCGTCAGCTCCCCTACTGTGCGCTCCGCGCTGATGACTGCTTCGCCCGAGGAGCAGCATGCCGGGCGTGTCGGAGCCGTCGGTCGTTCTCGGCGATTGCGACAGCGCCCCGCGTTTGCTGGACCGCAGATTCCGCGCAAACACGATCACATCTTCACGGGCACGCACCCGTATCGATGGTCGCTGCGACCTCGATCACGGGGCTGTCGCTTGGCCAGGTGGAGCGGTCATCTCAGCGCTGTCGGCGCAAGCGCTGCTCCAGCTCGTCCCTTGCGATCATCTCGTGCGAGCCGGTGATGGTGATCGCATCGCCACGACCGAGCAGCTGCGGAGGCGCCTCGCGGCGGAGCTCCTCAGAATGATGGCTAGCCGACGCGACACTCTCCGCTTGCCCGCTGAGTGGGGGATTGCCCGCGGTTGTTTTCGCTGTTTGGGTAACCACCGCGGGTCGGCCAGCCGGTCTCATGTGTCCACGAACGCAAGGAGAGGTCGATGTAGAAGATCGAGCTGATTGATGCCGTGCTGCATCGGAGATGAAGGGGCCGGCCGATGGGCTGGTGGTCCTCCGCGGTCGCCCTGCAGGGACGCTGATCGGCGGCAACTCGCACGCCTGGTGGCGACCGAACCGCCCACCCCGGCCGGCGCTGCCCATCATCGAACCGACATCCGCAACCGCCGCATGCCCTCCGGGTAGTGATCGACGATCTCATCCACCTGGTCCTCCGGTTTGAGATCGCGACCCGCGCCCTGGTGCCCAGGTTGCCCACCGCCGCTGCGCCCGCGGCTTGCGCGATCCGCAGACGGCGGCCGTGAGCTCGTACGCGAGTCATGCGGCGCCTGCTCCTCCAGACGCCTCAGCCGATCCTCGTGCTGCTTGGCCAGGCCCGCCAACTCAAGAATGAACTCAACACACGCCTCACGCCCTGAGTCGTAGATCGCCTCCGCCTCGGAGCGCTCCATGCCTGCAAGATTCGCTGCACAGACGAGGAATCCCTGCCACAGGCCCGACGACTGAGCGGTCATTTGTTTGGGTCGGCCGGGATGCGGCGCGCGTACCCGCACCCCGACTGGACGCCGGTGGGCGAAGTTGGATTGCGCCTTGCTGTCCGCCGATCTATGGCACGGCGGGCACGATCTATGGCACGGGCACGTCCACGGGCATGTAGTTAACGGTGGTCAACCGGGTGGCGATGAGTTGCGCGCCGTGGCGGACGCTCGTGATGTTGGTGCCCGTGGGGCCAAAGGCTTTGGTCACCGCGGCCGCCACGGTGTCGCGACAATACTTCAGTGCATCCGCGCTGTTGCTGGTGGGAGCCCGAACCTCGGAGATGCCGATGTTAGGGATGGTGGCTAGGGGGAACTTCGCCGGATAGTTCGCGAGGAGAGCGGTCAGCGGGAGTGAGAGTCCCGTGTGCGCGTAGTCCGTGACGTAACCAATATAGAGAGGACTACCCTTCCGGAGGCATCCCACCCTGTCGGGTATCGGCGGCTGCGACGTCCAGACATGTGGGTGTTGGTCGAGTGCTGCGGCTAGGATGGTCTTATTGCTGTTCCCCACGTTCGGCAGGACATTGTCGTCGAGCCAGAAACGGGCCCTGGTCGTGGAATTGCTGGGGACTCGCCCTGCGAACAGGGAGTCCCAGTCGCCCTTGGAGGGAACCCGCCAGTCCGTGAACCCGAGGCCGGCGGCGGTCGTGTTGAGCGCGGTGATCCCGGCGGGAACGGTGAAGGGATGATCTGGAGACGCGCTGGGATCCCATTGCGCATCGAGTCCCAGCTTGAAATTCCACAGCCACAAATGCTGACCCTTCGTGATGGTGCGATCGGTCGACTGGGGTGGGAGGGAGATGACCGTCTCCTGCGGGATCCGGGCCGGAAGCTCCCTGTGTTCTAGATCGAAGTAGCCACGAATCTGCTTATCGACGAACGCGCGGAGCTTTTCCTCCGGGTTCGGCAGGTCGCTGAAGAAATGCGCCAGGTATTCGGCCTTCATCCACACCGCCAGCGCCTCGTACTCCGAGAAGTAGTCGTAGAAAGCGAAGAGCCTGTCCGAGTCTGCGGAGGTCAACAATCCGGTGCTGCCCCTCCCGCCCATGAGAAAATCGCCGAACACGATCAGTGCGGAGTTCCCAGAGCTATCGGGCATAAGCTTCGTGTGAATGTCGTCGTTGAGCGCTTCATTGGATACTTCGCTCTCGGCTTTCCAAAAGTCGTCCCGATGGTTGGTGAAGGCTTTCAGGGCCTCGGCGCATGTCGTCACCTGGTCGCACGGTTTTCCGTCTGCGATCGCGGCGCGGTCCTTCTGTACAAAGTTGTTCGCCGCGTCGACAGCCGGGGAGAAGTGGAGGTCATACAGGTTCTTGATCGCGGTTACGTAGTCTTCCAGCGGGCCCGTGTATTGGTTCAACGCGATCTGCTTCAGCTCGCCGTTGATGGTTTGCAGTGCTCTCTGCAGGTCCGTGAGCTGGCTAGAGATCTCGTCCAAGCGGGTCTTGAGCGCGTCGAAGTTGGCTTGAGAGCCATCGATGAGCGCACCCAGACCGACCTTGTTTAGGACAAAGCCGGCGGCGCCCTTAGCCGCCATGCCGGCCACCTGCTTCACGATCAGGTCGGTGATCTTGTCGGGAATGCCCTGAGTCCCCTTACCCCCCGAGTGCCTGCACGACTTCCGCGGCCCCAAGCGCCTGCAGGTATCCGAGGTCAGGTTGAACGCAGACGCGCCCGACACCACGATCTTAAGCGCCGAGCTGCCCGACCCACCCGAGTTAGTAAGCATAAGCGTCTGCGAGACGCCCTGCCCGCTGATCACCGCGTCAAAGTCAAGCGGCGAGGGCGAAAACGCCAACACCGGCTCACGCGGCCTGGCAGCCACCCCGCCAGCCACAGCCCCCAACAGCACCGCAACCAAGCTCAGCAACGCTGCCGGCACGAACAACCGCCGCCGCCAGCCGGCCGCCAACACGACCACGACCCACGACACAACTCCGCCCTTCGCCCTATCCGCTCTCGCGCGCAGCCTACCACGACGGTCAAGGCGCACCCACACCTCGACCGGGCTCGCCTCACCGCGCTCCACCAATCGCGAGCCCACCAGACTGCCGCATCGATCGAAAGGCAGAAGGCGGGCCCGAGGCTGCTGCTAACCCGATTTGCGAGCACGCGCACCGACGTGGGTCGCGTTGCTGTCTGGACGAAAGGGAGCAGCCTTGGCGGCGGCGCGCCTTGGCCGGCGCAGGAGGCCTCGTTTTCGTCCCGAGCGTGCACGTCGTCGGCCCGGCACTGCGTTGTCGGAACGCCTGGGGGAGCAGCGCTCTCGGCTTCGTCGACGAGATAGTGTGTTCCTGCTCAAGGCAGCAGCGTCGCCCGGCACGGTGAAGCCGATCAAAGGCGGGAACGGTGCATTGAGCGGGGTGGCTGTCCTCGCCGAAGCGTGCGGTGACGGTTGATCCGACGGGTCCGCTTCGTCGATGAGAGGGGCTGTCGTGTAGGCCA
>JAFAPR010000136.1 GCA_019247075.1 Solirubrobacterales bacterium | reverse complement strand
CGCCAACATCCTCACCGCAAACCCCGACCTCAAGGGCTTGTTCGCCGCCAACGAAGCCAGCGACGTGGGAGCGGTGGAGGCTATCCGGATCGCCCATCGGGTGGGCAAGGTCAAGGTAGTCGGCTGGGACACCTCGCCCGATGAGGTTGACGGCGTCAGACAGGGGATCGTGTCGGGCCTGGTCTCCCAAGATCCGTTTCGGATGGGCTATGACGGCGTGAGGACCGCGGCGGCGATGCTGCGAAACCAACCGCATGTCGCCAACGAGAACACGGGAGCTTTGATGGTCACAAAGACCAACCTGAACAACCCGGTCGTGCGCCAGTTCGTGACCCCGCGCTGCGGCTCGCCGGCGCAAGTCGACGTCGGCTAGCGGGATTGCTCGGCAGCCCTCGGGAGCCGGAGGCCTCAGGCGAATGCGGACAGGCCGGTGACCGCGCGTCCGACGATCAGCGACTGCACGGTGTCGGTCCCTTCGTAGGTGTATACGGCCTCCATGTCGGCATGATGGCGGGCGACGTGGTGATCGAGCAGGATGCCGTTGCCACCGAGCATGTCGCGCGCCTGCGCGCAGACGCGCCGGGCCCCCTCGGCGGTGCTCAGCTTCGCGAGCGCGGCGTGCTCGAGTCGCACCTGCCCTTGTGCCTGAAGCTGGGCCAGACGAAAGCAGATCAGCTGCATGCCGGTGATGTCGGTGACCATGCTCGAGAGCTTGTCCTGGATCAGCTGAAAGCCCGCCAGTGGCCTGCCGAACTGCTCGCGGCGCTTGACGTAGGCGAGTGCGCACTCGTAGGCCGCGATCGCGTGCCCGAGTCCCTCCCAGGCAATCGTCTGGCGGCTTTTCGTCAGCACGCGACCGGTGTCGGCGAAGGTGCGCGATTGCTCGAGACGGTTCTCGAGCGGGATCCGCACGCCCTCCAGCAAGATGTCCGCCTGGAAGATCGCGCGGTTGCTGGTCTTGCCGAGGATCGGCGTCGCGAGGTATCCGCCCCTGTCGTGCTCGGGGAGGTCGACCACGAACGCGCCGACGTCGCCGCCGTCATCGCGCGCCCAGACCACTGTCACGTCGGCGATGACGCCGTTGCCGATCCAGCGCTTGGCGCCGTCAAGCACCCACGCATCGCGCTCCCGCCGCGCAGTGGTGGCGAGCCTGACCACGTCCGAGCCGTGCTCGGGCTCTGTCAGCGCGAACGCTCCGAGCTTTTTGGCGCTTGCCATGTCGGGCAGCCAGCGCTGCTTTTGCTCCTCGGAGCCAAGCACGCCGATCGCGGTCATCGCGAGACCGCTGTGGACCGAGTTGAAGGTGCTGAAGCTGCCGTCGCCGCGGGCGAGCTCAGCCGCCACGAGCCCCTCCGCCAGCGGGCTCATCCCGGGGCAGCCATAGCCCACGATCGAGCCGCCCGCGACGCCCAGCTGCCCGTACGCGGGGACCAACTCGTGCGCGAACGTGGCCTGCTCCCAATGGCGGTTGGCAACCGGAATCAGCTGCTCGTCGGAGAACGCGCGGACGCGGTCGCGGATCCCGCGCTCCTCGCGTGTGAGGAGGTCGTCGACCGAAAAGAAGTCGGTTCCCTGGGCGAGCGCCAGCTCGTTGTGGTCGAGGACCGGGGCGGTGACTGTGGTATGCGCCATCGTGCTCTCCTGTGAGGGAAATTGAGGAGTGAACCCCGTCGAATGCCCTCCGTTTGAGGGTGGTTTGATTAAACCGCGGCCTGCCGAAGCGATCGCCGTGGGATAGCGTTCCTCCGGTATGGGGCCATTCGAGTCGCGAGAGGAGGACGCGGTTGGCGTCCGTGCGCTCTGAGCCGCGGCTCGTAAGTCGCAGCGGCCGGGTCACGGCGGCGGAGTCTGCGGCGACACCCGCGAGGTCTGCGCGCTGGCCATTCTGGCTGGCGATCGGAGTACTGGCCGTTGGGCTGGTCGTGACCGGAGTGCTCGCCTGGGTCTCCTACGCGCTCTACAACAGAGACGAGAACCGGCTGCTCGACCTGCGCGTCCAGGAAGTCGGTTTGCTGATCACGGATTCGCTCCCGAACGAGCAAACCCCGCTGGCATCGGCCGCCGCGCTCGCCGACGCGACAAATGGCAACCTCCGCAAGTTCACTCGCTTCGTCACCCCGTACGTGGGAGCGGCCGCCGGCTCCCAGTTCAACTCCGTCTCCCTGTGGCGCCTGCGCGCGCCGGAAAGCGGCCCGGTCGCGGTGGTCGGGCGGCAACCGGCACTGGCAGCAGCCCCGGCACGGGCGCGCGCCTTCTTCGACCGCGCGGCACGCACCTCGACGCTGAGCGTGATCGGTCTGCTGCAGTCGCCGCTCCCGCGCCTGGGCTACGCCTACGCCGCGGCAACGCCCGGGCCGTATGCGGCGTACGGTGAGCGGGCGCTCCCCAGCGATCGGCGCTCGCGGCTGGAGAGCAACTCCGCCTTTTCGGACCTCGACTACGCAATCTACCTCGGCGTCACCGAGAAGCCCGCGGATCTTCTGGTCACGAGCTTGAGTCATCTTCCCGTTACAGGACGGAAGGCGACCGAGCGGGTGCCGTTCGGAGACACCGTGCTGACGTTGGTGGTGGCTCCCCGCCAGCCGCTGGCGGGCGCTTTTCCCCAACGGTTGCCCTGGATCATCGCGATCGTGGGAGTCATTTTGGCCGTCGGTGCCGCGGCGTTGACGGTGCGGCTGATTCAGCGGCGGCGGTCAGCGGAGGATCTCGCGGAGAGGCTCGAGCGCGCCCTCGCAGAGAACCAGTGGCTCTACGCCGAGCAGCGAAGCATCGCCCACACGTTGCAGCACGCCCTGCTTCCGGAGGACCTGCCACAAATCCAGGGCGTAGAGGCCCGCGCGCGGTACGAGCCCGGTGAGCGGGGTATGGAGATCGGCGGCGATTGGTATGACCTCATTCCCCTCGACGGTCATCGGTTGCTGATGGTCGTCGGAGACGTCACCGGACGCGGCCTCCGCGCGGCGGCGACCATGGCCTCGCTTCGCTACGCGATCCATGCCTACGCGGCTCAGAACGACTCACCGGCGATAATCCTCAGCAAGCTCTCAAAGCTCCTCAACGTGACCACCGACGGTCAACTGGCCACGGTGCTGTGCGCAGTCATCGACGTGGGGGCGCGGCAGGTGACGGTCACAAACGCCGGCCACTTGCCGCCGCTACTGATCAGCGGCGATCGTGGCGACTACGTCGACAGCGAGATCGGCCTCCCGATCGGCGTCCAGGAAGGTGCCGCCTATCAGTCGACTACCGTCTCCGCCCCGCCTGCCGCGACGTTCCTCGCCTTTACCGACGGTCTCGTGGAGCGCCGCGGCGAGACGCTCGACCGCGGCCTCGCGCGCCTTCGCGAGGCGGCGACGGGCAAGCGCGGCGGGTTGAACGACCTGCTCAGCCAGATCGTGACCCAGCTGCGCCACGAAGCCTCCGACGACGACACCGCGATTGTGGGACTCAGGTGGAGCGACTAGGCGCGAGCGACCGCCCTCAGATGACGTTCGCCGTCGCCCGCAGCGACGGAGCGACGGCGGTCCTGACGATCGCGGGCGAGCTTGACATCTCGAACATCGATCAGCTCGCGGCCGCCGTCGAGCCGGTCATCGAGGCGCGACCGGACCGGCTTGTCGTGAACGTCGGAGGCTTGCGGTTCGCGGATAGCTCCGCGATCGCGTTGTGGGTGCGCTGGGCGGCGGATGTAGAGGTCGAACTGCGCGATCCCCCGGCAATTTTGCGACAAGTGATCACAAGAATGGGGCTTGCGGGAAAGCTGGCACTGAAGTGATGAAGACCGCACGTAGCTTCGCGCTGGAGCCGGAATCGGTTGGCGCCGCCCGTCGGTTCGCGACCGAGGCTTTGAGCAACACTCCTCCTGAGGTGTTGGATGCGGTCGAGCTGATGGTCTCAGAGCTGGCCACCAACTGCATTCGCCATGCCAATACGCCGTTTGACCTTCAGGTTGCCCGCGCGCGCGGAGAAATTCGAGTCGAAGTGACCGATCGGGCGGGCGGCACTCCGGTGATGCGCTCTCCGAGACCAGACGACCCGACGGGTCGTGGCCTGCGGATCGTCAACATGCTCGCCGCGGCTTGGGGTGTGCTGCACCGCACGGCTAGCGGCACCACGGTCTGGTTCATGGTCCGCACACCGTCGACTGGTGAGCGAGTCTGCTCGCGGGGTCAGCATGCGGCCCACCGAGATCGCAGCGGTCGATGCGGGTCTCCGCAATGACCAGCCGTGCCCCCGTGTCGGCCGTCAGTACATCACGACGCCGGCCGACACGTTCAGGTCCTCGCCGGTGATCGAGGCCGCGCCAGGCGAGGCCAGGAACACCGCGCAGGCGGCGACGTCCTGGGGCTCGGTCAGCCTTCCCATTGGCGAGGCCGAGAGCAATCCCTCCCGCGCCTGCACGGGCGTCACTCCCAGCGCTTGCGCTTGTCCCTCGATCACTCGCTCGATGCGGGGTCCGGCGACAAAGCCAGGCGAAATCAGGTTGACTCGGATTCCGTGCGGGCCGGTCTCCCAGGCGAGCGTTCGCACCAAGCCG
>JAFAPR010000358.1 GCA_019247075.1 Solirubrobacterales bacterium | reverse complement strand
GCCGAGACGTGGTCAAGGCGGCCGGATGACCCCGCTCATCGAGGTAGACCGAGTCTGCAAATCCTTTGGGGGCCTCCAAGCGCTGGCGGAGTGCTCCCTCGACGTGCCCGAGGGATCGATCACGGGCGTGATCGGCCCCAACGGCTCGGGCAAGACAACCCTGTTCAACGTCACGACGGGCTACGAGCGGGCCAATGACGGCGAGATCAGGTTCGCGGGCGCCCCGATCACGCGGGCCAGCCCCGACCGGGTCTTCAGGCTGGGGGTCGGGCGGACGTTCCAGATCACGAGGCTTTTCTTTCGCCTGTCCGTGCTGGAGAACTTGCTGGTCGCCACGCAGCGCCAGGAGGGATGGCTGAGAAGCGTGGCGCGCAGGGCCGGCTCGGAGGCGGAGAGGCGGCGCGCCCTCAATCTGCTCGAGTTTGTCGGCCTGGCACGGTTGGCCGATAGCCCGGCGGGCAACCTCTCCTACGGCCAGCGCAAGCTGCTCGAGCTGGCCTCGCTGCTGGTCGCGGACCCCGCTGTGCTGCTGCTCGACGAGCCCACCGCGGGGGTCAATCCGGTGCTGATCGAGCAGCTCGGCACCCGCATCCGGGACCTCAACGGCCAGGGAAAGACCTTCGTCGTGGTGGAGCACAACCTGGAGTTCGTGATGGAGCTGTGCCATCGCGTGACCGTGCTCCACCAGGGACGGGCGCTGATCAGCGGCCCTCCCGACGTTGTGCGCACCAATCCCGCGGTGCTCGACGCCTACCTGGGGGGAGGCGATGACGAGGATGAGCTCGAGCCCTGAGCGCAGCGATAACGGGCGGCCCGAAGAGGAGGCCATGCTGAGCCTCGAGAGCGTGAGCGCCGGCTACGGCGGCGGCGACGTGTTAAAGGGTGTGTCCTTCACGGTCCGGCGCGGCGAGATCATGTGCATCGTCGGGCCCAACGGCGCGGGCAAGTCGACTTTGCTTGCCACGATAAGCGGCACCCTGCGGCCTCGTCGCGGTGCGATCACCTTTGAGGGGCACCTCACTGGTGGGCTTGCCGCCGAGGCGCATCCTGGCCAAGGGAATCGTCCACATCCCGCAGGTCCATAGCCTGTTTCCCGAGATGACCGTGCGCGAGAACGTCGAGATCGGAGCCTTCACGCTCACCGACAGAGCCGTTGTCCGCAGCAGACTGGAGGCGGCGCAGGAAATGTTTCCGCTCGTGCGCGAGCGAGCGAGGGACAAGGCCGGAAGTCTGTCGGGTGGGCAACAACGGCTCGTCGAGCTGGCGCGAAGCGTGATGCTCGACCCCAGCCTGATCGTGCTCGACGAGCCCTCGATCGGGTTGGACCCTCCCACCCGGCGCACGGTTTTCCAGATGATCCGGCGGCTGAACCAGCAGGGCAGGACGATCTTGTTGGTCGAGCAGAACGCGCGGGCGGGACTGAAGGTGAGCGCGCGGGGGTTGGTGCTGGAGAACGGAACGGTTCGGCTCGCGGGCACCGGCCGCGAGATACTGGAGCACCCCGAGATCGGGGCTCTGTACCTCGGCGGGGCGGTCGCGAGTCCAGCGCGGTAGGGCATGGTCGCCGCAACACCGCAAACGTGACGCTGACAGACCTCGGCGGTGGTCCAGGGGAGGTGGCAGATGCCGGACGCGCGCGTGCGGGCCGCAGTTGAGCACTGGGCGCCGCGCCTCATCTCGATGGGCGTCGACTACAACGACTTCGTGCGTACGACCGGGCGGATCGAGCGCTGGGAGGAGTGGCACGGCGCATGGACGCAGACGGCAGAGGAACACCTCGAGCTGGCAGCCGAGGCCGAGAGGACGGGGCACGGGTTGAGCGCGGGGGAGGCCTACCTGCGCGCCGCGCTGTGCCTTCACTTCGCCAAGTTCGTCTGGGTGCTCGACATCGAGCGCCACCGCGCCACGACGCATCGCGCGATCGCGGCCCTGGCCAAGGCCCACGAGCACCTCGACCCGACCGCCCAACGGATCGAGGCGCCGCTCGATGGAGCCCTTCTGGCCGCAAATCTACGCCTCCCACCGGGCAGCGAGCGCTCCCCACTCGTGCTGCTGATCCCGGGCCTCGACTCGACCAAGGAGGAGTTCTTCCACCTGGAGAACGTATTCCTCGCGCGCGGGCTTGCCACCCTCTCGCTGGACGGCCTCGGACAGGGCGAGACGGGCTTTTCGCTGCCGATCCGGCCGGACTACGAGGTCGCGGTCGCGGCGGTGCTCGAGGCCCTGGCCGGCCGAGATGGCCTGGACCTCGAGCGGGTCGGGGCCGTCGGGGTGAGCCTCGGGGGCCATTACGCTGCCCGCGCGGCGGCCTTCGAGCCTGGTATCCGCGCGGTGGTTGGCATCAGCGCACCGTTCGATCTCGGCGGGGCATGGGACACGCTGCCGGTGGTCTCGCGGGAGACGTTCACGTTCAAATCTGGGGCCGGCGACGAGAACGATGCCCGCGTTCGAGCTGGCGCGCTCGACCTCGCACCGGTGATCGTGAAGATCAGCCAGCCGATGCTCTTAATCACCGGCCGCTTGGATCGGATCATCCCCTGGGAGCAGACCGCACGGATTGCGCGCGAGGCCAGGAATGGTCGCTTCGTGCTGTTCGACGAGGGAACTCACGTCTGCAACAACATGCCGTACCGCTACCGGCCGCTGGCGGCGGACTGGATGCGCGAGTGCCTGTTGGGGACGCCGCCCAGCCGCTGAGACCAAGCGACCTGGTCGGCAAGCCACTGCGGCGCCGCGAGGACGCGCGCTTCGTGCGCGGACGGGCCCGGTACCTGGACGACCTCGAGCTGCCGCAAGTGGTTTATGCGGCGTTCGTGCGCAGTCCCTACGCATCGGCGCGGATCATCGAGGTCCAGCCGCCGGCACACACGCCGGGGCTGATGGCCGTGGTGACCGCGGCGGACGTGGCGGGTCGGGCCCGCCCGTTCGCGCCGGGGTCCGTGGAGGGAATGTGGCTCGCCGACGCACCCCACCCGATCCTTGCCGAGCGGGAAGTCCGCTATGTGGGCCAGCCGGTCGCCGGGGTGGTCGCTGAATCCCGCGCCGCGGCCGAGGACGCCGTCGCGCTGGTGGAGGTCGAGTACGAGCCGCGCGACGCCGTCGTGGATCCGAGCCAATCCTCGGAGGAGCTTCTCCGGTGGGAACGGACGGGGGGCGATGTGGATGGCGCGTTCGCTTCGGCGGCGCAGGTGGTGCGAGCCCATCACAGCATCCCCCGGCTGGTGGCCGCGCCGATCGAGCCACGTGGTGCGCTGGTCGCGCACGACGCCCACAGCGACCTGCTCACGGTGTGGGCTTCCGTCCAGGACCCGCACCGGTCGCTCGCCCAGCTCGCGCACGCGCTGAGCCGGCCGCCCGAAAGCATCCGCGTAGTGGTCCCGGATGTCGGGGGCGCGTTCGGCAGCAAGGGCGCAATCGCAGTCGAGGCGATCACGGTGGCGCTCGCCGCGATCGACCTCGGCCGCCCGGTGAAGTGGGTCGAGGATCGCACCGAAAACTTCCTGGGGGCATACCAGGGGCGAGGCCTTGAGGTCGACGTTGAGCTGGCGGTCGGGGCCGACGGGAGGATCCTCGCTCTGCGGGCGAGCATCCTCGCCGACGTGGGCGCCTATCTGCTGCCGACCACGCCCTTCCCGCCGCACACGGTCGCCATGCTGATGACCGGCTGCTACGAGATTCCGCTGGCGGAGGTGAACGTGCGCGGGGCGCGCACCAACAAGGTGCCGACCGGCCCCTACCGGGGGGCTGGGCGCCCCGAGGCCGCATATGCGCTGGAGCGCACAATCGACGGCGCAGCACGCGAAATAGGGCTAGATCCGCTCGAGCTTCGACGCCGCAACCTCATCCGTTCGTTCCCTCACCGCACCGCGCTCGGCTGGACGTATGACTCCGGCGATTTCGAGCGGTGCCTGCAGCTCGCGGTCGAGCTGGTGCAGCCGGAGCGTCACGCGGACAACGAGCGGCTCGTCGGCACCGGCGTCGGGATGTACGTGGAGCGTGCGGGCGGCCTCTGGGAGAGCGCCCGGGTGACTGTCGAGCCGGACGGGCGCGTGATCGCGCGCAGCGGCTCCTCGCCGCATGGGCAGGGCCACGAGAC
>JAFAPR010000280.1 GCA_019247075.1 Solirubrobacterales bacterium | reverse complement strand
CGCCGCCCGCGTACAAGCGCGGTTCGCGAGCGCGGTCTCGAGCGGCACGGCCGGGCTTCACCTTGCCCTGCGGGCGGTCGGCGTCGGCGACGGGGACGAGGTGATCACGAGCCCCTTCTCGTTTGTCGCGAGCGCCAACGCGGCCCTGTATGAGCGCGCGCGCCCCGTGTTCGCCGACATCGATCCCGTGACGTTCAACCTGGATCCCCAGGCCGCGGCGGCGGCGGTGACGGAACGGACGAGGGCGCTGCTCCCGGTCCACATCTTCGGCTATCCAGCCGACATTCCGGCCTTCGAGCGGCTCAAACTGCCAATCGTGGAGGACGCGTGCGAGGCCCTCGGCGCCGTGGATTCCGACGGCGTGCCGGTCGGCGGCCGCGGCCACCCGGCGGTGTTTGGCTTCTATCCCAACAAGCAGCTCACGACCGCAGAGGGCGGGATGGTCGCGACCGCCGAGGTCGAGCTCAAGGAGCAGATCGACTCGGAACGAAACCAGGGTCGCGCGCTGGACATGGGCTGGCTCGACCACGATCGGCTTGGTTTCAACTATCGGCTCTCGGACCTTGCCTGCGCGCTGGGGCTGGCGCAGCTGGAGCATCTCGACGAGATGCTCGCCGGGCGCGCGCGCGTCGCCGCCCGCTACGCGGAGGCGCTGGCGGACATAGACGGCCTGGCATTGCCGTGCAGCGAGACGGGCTCGATCAAGAGGGGCTGGTTCGTGTTTGTGGTCGGGCTCCCGCGGGGCGCCGACCGGATCGCCGTGATCGAGGGTCTTCAAATGCAGGGGATTCCGAGCAAGCCCTACTTCCCCGCGGTTCACCTGATGAGCTTCTACCGCGAGCGGTTCGGCCACCGGGAGGGGGAGTTCCCCGTCTGCGAGGACGTCGCCGCCCGCTCGCTGGCGCTGCCTTTCTTCCCGCAGATGACCGACGGTCAGGTGCAGCGCGTCGCGACCGCGCTGGGGCGCGTGCTTCGGGAAGCTGCCAGCCGGGTGGCCTGAGCCGGGGCCGGGACGGCCGCCCTAAGATCCCGCAGTGGCCCGTTTCTCGCAGCCCCAGGACCACGCCTTCCAGCGCCTGAACGAGTCGATCTCGTTCGACTGGCGGCTGGCGCCGTACGACCTCGAGCTCTCTCGCGAGCACGTGGAGATGCTCGCGCGGCAGGACATCATCGCGGCGGATGAGCGCGATGCGCTGTGCGCGGCGCTCGAAGGCGTCGCCCGCGAGGTGCAGGAGGGGACGTTCCCGTTCTCGGATCAAGACGAGGACGTGCACACGGCGATCGAGCGGCGCGTGACCGAGCTTGCCGGGCCCGTGGGCGGGAAGCTCCACACGGCGCGCTCGCGCAACGACCAGGTCGCCACCGACCTGGCGATGTACGTCAGGGATCGCGCGACGAGCACCGTCGAGGCCATCCTCGCGCTCGCCCGCGCCCTGCTGGCCCGCGCCGAGGACCACCTGGATTGGCCGATGCCGGGCTACACGCACCTGCAGCGGGCGCAGCCTGTGTACCTGAGCCACCACCTTCTGGCGTACGCATGGATGCTTGCCCGCGACCGCGACCGGTTCGAGCGGGTCGGCGCCGCGGCCGCCGTCCTGCCCCTGGGCGCCGGCGCGCTCGCGGGCGTGAACTTCGACACCGACCGCGCTTGGTTGGCGGGCGCGCTGGGGTTCGACGCGGTCGCTCCCAACTCGATCGACGCGGTCTCCAACCGCGACTTCGTGCTCGACTACTTGGCCGCCGCCGCTACTTGCGCGACCCATCTCTCGCGGCTTGGCGGCGAGGTGGTGTTGTGGTCAAGCGAGGAGTTCGGTTTCGCCGAGGTGGCTGACGCCTGGGCCTCCGGCTCGTCGATCATGCCCCAGAAGAAGAACCCCGATGCCGCCGAGCTGGTCAGGGCCAAGGCCCCCCGGCTGGCGGGCCATCTGGTCGCTTTGCACGGAGTGCTGCATGGCCTGCCGCTGACGTACAACAAGGACCTGCAGGAGGACAAGGAGCACCTGTTCGACGCCGCCGACACGCTGGAGCTGTGCCTCGAGGCGATGGCGGGCATGATCGGCTCGCTCACCTTCAACCGCACCCGGCTCGAGGCCGCCGCCGCCGATGAGTTCCTTGCGGCCACCGACATCGCTGACCTGCTGGTCAGGCGCGGCGTTAGCTTCCGCGAGGCGCACGGGATCGTGGGCTCGCTGGTGCGGCTCGCGCTGGACGAGGGCAAGAGGCTGTCCGAGCTCACGCCGCAGGAGCTCGCGAGCCGCTCGCCCCAGCTCGACGCAGAGTTCTACGACGTGCTCAAGGGGCGCAACTGGCTCGAGTCCAAGCGCTCGGAGGGCGGCACCAGCCTCGCGCGCGTGCGCGAGCAGCTCGAACGCGCTCGCGCGGTGCTCGGGGTTTCCCCGTGAGCGTGTCAGAGGCAGTCGCGAGCGCCATCGCGGCTACGGGGGAACTGCCGGCGCGCTTCTACGATCGCCCCGTGCTCGACGTCGCGCGCGACCTCGTCGGCTGCACGATCTCACATGACGGCTGCGCCGGCGTGATCGTCGAGACCGAGGCCTACCACCAGTCGGAGCCCGCCTGCCACGCGTTCGTGGGGCTGACGCCCCGCACGAGGACCCTCTTCGGACCACCCGGGATCGCGTACATCTATCGCTCTTACGGCATCCACGCGCTGCTGAACGCGGTTGCCGAACCGGAGGGGGTAGGCGCCGCCGTGCTGATCCGTGCCCTCGAGCCGGTGCAGGGAATTGAGCGGATGGTGCAGCGCCGCGGCATACATCGGCTGGGCCAGCTGTGCTCGGGCCCCGGGAAGCTGACGCAGGCGCTTGGGATCTCCCTGGAGCACAACGGTTCCGACCTCGGGCGCGGCCCAGTCGTCATCTCCGCGCGAGGGCCGGCGCGGCGAGGCCTCCAGATCGCCGTCTCGCGGCGGATCGGAATCACAAAGGCCTCCGAGCTGCCCTGGCGGTTCTGCGCGGCCGGCACCAGGTACGCGTCGCGGGCGCCGGTGCCGCGAACCCGCGGATAGCCCCCTGCTCCCGAGCGCGGGGAGTCTAGCATTGGCGCGGATGGATGCTTCTGGCGCGCGGATTGACTCCTCGGGCCGGCAGGCGGATGGTCAGGACGCGCGATCGCTCGCCACCTGGTTGGAGCGCAACGCCGTCGATTCGCTGCCCGCCGGCGAGCTCGAGCGCAAGCTCGCCCTGAGCCGGCCGCTGCGAGTAAAGCTCGGCATCGACCCGACCGCTCCGGACATCCACCTGGGTTTCGCGGTCGTGCTGGGAAAGCTCCGCGAGTTTCAGGATCTCGGTCATCGCGTCGTCCTGATCGTGGGCGACTACACGGCCAGGGTGGGGGATCCGAGTGGGCATTCGAGTACGCGCCCCGTGCTCGAGCCGGCGGAGATCGACGCCAACGCGCGCACGTTCGAGCGACAGGCGCTGGCCGTGCTCAGTCCCGAAAACCTCGAGATTCGATTCAACAGCCAGTGGCTCGACATGCCGGTCACCGACCTGTTCGCGCTGGCGCGCCACGCCACGGTCGCGCAGCTGCTGGAGCGCGACGACTTCGCGAAGCGGTTCGCGGCAGGCAGGCCGATCTCGGTGCTGGAGCTGGTGTACCCGCTGCTTCAGGGCTACGACTCGGTTGCGGTCAAGGCCGACGTCGAGCTCGGCGGCGCCGATCAGAAGTTCAACTTGCTGCTGGGGCGAGACATCCAGCGCGCATACGGCGTTCCCGAGCAAACGATCCTCACGATGCCGCTGCTCACGGGAACAGACGGCGTCCGCAAGATGTCGAAGTCGCTCGGGAACTACATCGCCGTGACGGACCCCCCGGAGGAGATCTACGGAAAGACGATGAGCATCCCGGACACGTCGCTCGCGCCCTGGTCTCTGCTGCTGTTGGGCTCCGAGGCGCCGCCTGAGCTGCCGCCGCGAGACGCCAAGCGGGCCCTCGCCAGAGCGCTGGTGGCTCGGTTCTGGGGAGAGGAGGCGGCCGCGGCGGCACAGCACAGGTTCGACCGGCTCCACGTGGCGCACGAGGCTCCGCAGGAGATGCCTTCGGTGCGCTGGACCGCCGATGGGCCGATGGTTCACCTGCCGGCGCTGCTCGCGGGAGCCTTCGGCGTGACCACCTCCGAGGCCCGGCGCGGCCTCAGCCAGGGAGCGGTCCGCATCGACGGGCAGAAGGTTTCAAACGGCACGCTGGACGTCCCTATCCAGGAGGTGGCCGGCAGGGTGCTCCAGCTCGGCAAGCGGCGCTTTGCCCGCGTGGAGATCCTCGCATCGAAATGACCGTCCACGGGGGGCTACTGAGGCTTGAGACGGAAGGAAACGGCCACATCGTCGATCTGACCGAGGGCGTCACGCGGATCGTCCGCGGCGCCGCGACCGACCGGGGCGTCGTCACCGTCTTCGCCAGCGGCTCCACTGTGGCGGTGACGACGATGGAATACGAGCCGGGCGGCGTGCACGACCTCACCGCGCTGCTCGAGCGGCTGATCCCGGCCGACCCAGACTATGAGCACAACCGACTCAACCACGACACCAACGCGCACGCCCACCTGCGCGCCGCGGTGATCGGAGCCTCCGAGACAATTCCGTTGGTGGACGGCCGGCTCGCCCTGGGGACCTGGCAGCAGGTAGTACTGATCGACTTCGACGACCGGCCGCGGCA
>JAFAPR010000256.1 GCA_019247075.1 Solirubrobacterales bacterium | reverse complement strand
GACTGCGCGATCATCCGCGCGACTCGGACCTCCTCCGAGACGGACCCGCCTCGCGATTGCTCGCGCTCGCGGCGCTGCGCCACCCGAGCCGGATGGCCGCCGGACCCGCGTCGTCGTCTGCCACCACTCAAGCTTCAGACGGTAGACCGGGAGCGGCGCTGGCGCGCGGCCGGATCCCGCAACTAGCGCCAATCCCTGCCACCACAGCACCGGATCGGCTGGGCGTTCTCGGGGCGAGAAACCATTTCGTCGACGCGGAGGACCGGCCACCTCCTACCAGGTCACCGCAACGCCACACCCTGGCCGCTCATGTCATCTTTGAGCGTCCAGGCGCACGAACCGCCGCGATCGGATCGATCAAGAGGGCTCGCGCCCAGGACCACCGGGAGCGCGATCGCTACGCCACGGATAAGGGCGGATAAGGGCCATCAGGAACCACGAGTGCCAGTGCTGCTCGTGTCCGTTTCCAGCAGTCAGGCGAGGAGCCTCCGAGGTGGCTGCTCCGTCAGGACAGCGACAGCGCCGGGGCGCTTGCTGGGCCGGCACAGGTGACGCGATCGGCAAGCGCCTTCGGGCCGCACCGTCGGCGGCGACGCCGCACCCGAGTTGATGCCAAAGCAGAACTCCCGGCCGATCTGCAACGACGGCCGGAGGCCGACGGCACTCCGCGTCTCGAGATTGGCGAAACCCAGGGCGGCCCCGGCCCTGTGATGACGTCGGCGTCTTCCCTCGTATCGCCGCAAAGGGGGTCTGGGGATCTGTCCCGCGCCGCCCGGCCGCGCGTACCCGCGGACGGAGAAAAGCACCGACGCCGAGACCGATCAGGCGGTGCCCGCCGCACGAGGACGCCGCGCGCCTCGCTGGTGGCGACGAGCGCGTCTCTTGCGATTTCGGCCGAGAGGCCCGCAATCTCTGAAGGCAGGTGCGCGATGCTCGCCGGTGTCGGCGTCTTGAGCGTGCCCGCGCCCGAACGAAACCAGGGCTCCGGACTCAGCGGTGGCGGCGATGGACGGCTTGAAGGCGCGGCCGGACTCGCTGCTGGTGAGAAGCAAGGCGTTGACCTTCGCCGCCGAGGGACCTCTCGCTGACTCGGTGGAGGTGCGGCTGCCGTCCGTTGCTGCTGTGCTCGGCTGCGTTGTGCCGGCGATGCGTCGGCGGGCGCTGGCCAGGGCGTTCGCGCGTGCCGAGCGTGCGTTCGACCGCGGCGATCTCGCCGCCGTCGTCGCCCTGCTCGCCGACGACGTCTATTACGTCCCGCCGCCACCGCTGCACGACGGTCCACCGATCGTCGGGCGAAACGCTGTCATCCGGTTCTGTCTGACCAGGTTTGAGCTCGCAGCACGTTCGGGGCTACGCCGCCTTCGTGTAGGTGAGGATCACGATCCCGTTCTCCAGGACGGTTGTGGCGGCCAGGTTCAGGCGCGTGGTCGTGCTGTTGCGGTAGAGCAGAGCCTCCGGTCCGCCGCGGCCGATGAGGAAGGGGTGGACCCAGAGCCGCAGCTCGTCCACGAGCCCGGCCGCCAGCAGCTGATGGGCGAGGTGGCCGAACCCGTACTGGACGATGTCGCCGCCGTCCTGGGTCTTTAGCTCGCGGACGGTCTGGACCGGGTCCTCGGCGACGACGACGGTGTTGTTCCAGCTCGGCGCGGCCACCTGGGAGGAGAAGACGAGCTTGCGCATCGCGTTGATGTGATCGCTGTAGGGGTCCCCGGAACGGGTCGGCCACACGGCCGCGAATCCCTCGTAGGTGCGCCGGCCCATGATCTGCAGCTCGCAGGAGCGCAGCAGTTCGGTCTGGATCGTCTGGCCGCGGTCATCGCTGCTGCCGAGCGATGGCCAGTCCTGGGGATCCTGGATGACACCGTCGACGGTGATGTAGGTGGAGTTCGTGAGCTTTCTCATGGCGTCAGCTTCCGTGATCCGGCATAATAAGTACAACGAGTCTTGTTGGAGAACGCATGAGAGTTGCTCATGGGATAAACATCGCTCAGCTCCGCGCGTTCGTGGCCGTCGTAGACGAGGGCGGGTTCGGCTCGGCAGCCGCCGCGCTCGGGCTCACCCAGTCAGCGGTTTCCCATGCCGTGGCTTCTCTTGAACGCACCCTCGGGTCGCAGATCCTTCATCGCACGGGCGCGGCCAGTCCGACCGCGTTCGGGCAAGCGATGCTGCAGCACGCCCGCGCAGCGCTCGGGGCGACCGAAGCGATCTCCGACTTATCGGCGACCCACCGCGCCGCCCCAACCGGAGTGATTCGCCTCGGGGCTCCACCAACCGTTTGCCAGGGATTGCTCCCCGAGCTCATCGCGCGCTGGCGGACCGAGTTCCCGCGCGTGACCGTGCGGGTGTTCGAAGGAGAGGACGACGAGGTCACCGATTGGCTGGCGGGCCACAGCATCGAGGCGGCCGTCCTGGTCGATCCGCCCCGCTCGACTCCCGGAGCGCTGCTTGCCACCGACAAGTTCCGAGTTCTGCTGCCGGTCGACCATCCCCTCGCAGGCAGAGCGTCCGTGACGCTATCCGATCTCACAAACGACCCGCTGCTGTTCTCCGGAGGGTCGTGCGAGCGACCGATCCAAGAGCTCTTCCGCGACGCCAACATCCGACTGCGGCCCACGCACCACGTACGCGAGCTCAGCACCCTGCTCGCCATGGTCCGCTCGAGGATCGGGATCACGATCGTGCCGAGCCTCGTCAGCGCGATCATCGACGACGATCTCGTGCTCGTGGCGCTACGCCCGACCCGCGAGCGCAGACTCCTCCTGACCGGCGCTACAGACACCCCCTGGCACCCCGCGCTCACCGCGCTGACAG
>JAFAPR010000219.1 GCA_019247075.1 Solirubrobacterales bacterium | reverse complement strand
TGGTCCGATTAGCCACTCGCGAAGGTGCCGAGGAACGATCCAACAGCCCAGCAGCTCCCTCACCGCGATAACGAGCCAGCCACTTGCTCCCGGTACGGTCGCTGACTCCGGCCGCCTCGGCGGCCTCCGTCAGCGACAACCCGCGACGCTCGATCCGCTCCACCAGGAGCTCGCGACCCTTAACGCTAAGACGGGCGTTAGCGTGCAACTTCATCCGGTGTCCTCCTTGGAACTGGGTGGCTTCGACACCACCAGCCTCCAAGGAGGCCCGGATGAACAACGTCCTCAGGAACTACACCTAGCGCCAGCGACGACCGGCGGCTGTGTGACAGCTGCGGGTGAGACGGCGCACGCTCATCGTGACCGCCCCCACATCGCGAGGCGGGTAGTGCTCAGCATCAGCAGAAAGCTCTCGACGAACAGCGCCACCATGCCTAGCGTGCACAGCCAGTTGCCGACATCCGGCGCGTCGCCGGGGAGGCCGATGCTTCGGCTCCACAGATATGCGACCAGCGGTCCGGCGGCGAGGCTGGCGGCTGCAGTCCAGCCAAGTGGCGAGGTCGAGTGCAGCAAAAGAGGGCCACCGGGACGACGGCGACGATCAGTGCCATATAGGCCCAAAAGATCCAGCGGGTGCTGTTGTAGGTGCTCGCGGCGTCGAGGATGTGAATGAGGCCGAGTCCGAGGATGGCGGCCGTACCCAGCAGGCGGGCGGTGCTCTCGGTGATCGGTGCGACCCGTTCAGGGCCAGGCACCGACGGCGCAACGAGCGTCAACACCCGCGAGCCGTTTCTCTGTGTGTTGGTTTCCATTGGTGTCTCCTACGCGTCGTAGTAGTTGCTCTCGTACACAGACGCGCCTGCGGAAGGGAACCTTCCCGTCGACGAATGAGCGTAGTTCCAGGGCGGCGGGAGGGAGCGCGAACCGCAGTACATTCGGCAGGCTGGCCGCGGATGCGAGGCGGACCGAGCGCGGTACTCCGGACACGCGCTCAACACCACGCCAATTCCGTTCGGCGCGCGGTGACGAGCGCCTCGCGTGCGGCCAGCCGGGCAGCCGAGTGTGGGTCGTGTGAGGGGAGGAAGACGGTGGCGTGGAGACGGGCGTGCTCGAGGATTGTGCGCATCGACCGGATCGCTGTGCGAGCCGAGAATGACACCCCGTCGGGGTGCAGTTCGAGCAGTTGCTGCTGGGTGAAAGCGCTGTCTGCGCCAAGCATGATGTGGCGATCGCCATCGACGACGACGATCGCAATTTGACCGCGGGCATGCCCCGGTACCGGGACCGCCACCACACGCCCATCGTCAGTAAGGCGCAGTGAACGCGTGAATGCGCCAAATGGCTGCGCCAGAAGTGACAGCGGCTCAGCCACACAGTTCCGTCGCGCCAGTGCGCGGGCTCCGCCGCGGCGCAATGCCTCTACGGACGCGAGCACCGGTGTTCCGGCCAGCCGCGCAACACCGGTGATGTGATCACCGTGCAGGTGGGTCAGCACGACGCCTCGCAGGTCGCTCGGTTGCAGGCCGATCGCCGCGAGCTGCACGTCGATCTCGTGCTCGCGTCGCACACAGAACCGAGCGACCGGCGGGGGCGAGGTAGTCGCCAGCTCGCCGGCGTCGACAAGGATTGGGCCGTCCGGATGGTCGATCACCCAGGCGTGGATTGGCAGCTCCTCGCTGTAGTGGCGATCCAGGAGCGCCCAGGCGAAACGCAGCAATCCTCTGCCGCGCGCACGCTCGAACGCCCTGTGGACCCGCAGCGTTCCAGTGCTTATTGCATGGACGGCTGGCAGGGTCGAGGTGTGGGCGGCGGGGCCCGTCAGATCGGCTGGCATGTCCTGTCCTTTCACTTGCTGAGGTGTCGCCGGCGCGGCGTCAATAGCGCGTGAGACGACGTCCTACTACGGCGGATAGTGGTACAGACGCGCTGGCGGCCAATTCCTTCTCGCGACCGCCCGCGGCATCGCCGGGTTCATGCGGCGCTCCCCGATCAGCGCCCGGATTCCGGTTGGCTACGCGCCTGCCTACCGTCGCTGAGCGAAGCGCCACGCGGTCAAGCCCAGAGAGGCCGGGATTATCGCTAGAACCACGACGCAAGGCTCGCTTGAGAGGAAAGGCGGCGCGAGGCTCGCTGACCCATCGGCGAGCTGTCCCACCAACACGGCAATGGCGACGA
>JAFAPR010000072.1 GCA_019247075.1 Solirubrobacterales bacterium | reverse complement strand
ACTCGTGATCGCCGCTGAGGGGTTCGCGACGCTCAGCGCTGCGGCGTTTCCGAGACTTTCGAGACTGGCGCCTGGTGAGCCCTGGCTTAGTGCTTTCCGCGGTATCGGAGCGCGACTCGACGCTGGCGTGGGAGCGTCGGTTATGGCTTCACGGCTGTTGGCCTGCTCGCTAAACGCGCATCGCCGTCGCCGCGATGCCCGCCGGCGGCTGCCGGGGTCCGGTTAGCCCTCCCGCTCGCCGTGTAGCGGGTTGGCGGGTGAGTCAAAGCCGCGGTCACGGCTCGTGGTGGACGGAAGACGAGCCTGCCGCAGCTTTCGCGCCGCGCCGGTGGGTCTCTGCCCAAACGATCACGCATTTGCGAGATCGGCCAAGCGGTCAGCGAGCTCGCCCGGCCGGGTGAACATCGGCCAGTGACCGGACTCGATGTCGACGTACTGGAGGTGTCGAGCCCTGGCGAGCTCTGGCACCTCGCCTTCGCCGACCCACCCCCGCGCCTGAGCGGGTGAGAACTCTGGACAGATCACCGTCACCGGAACTTCAAACCGCCGCTCGTTGCCGAGGTGCACGGTCCCTTTCGCTACGGCCTCTGGCACGGGAATCGCGGCGGCTGCGATCTCCTCGCGCGCGCGCTCGTCGAGGTCGGCGGAGTCCGGGCCCTCGAACGAGTCCCAGCCCGGGAACGGCATGACCCCGTCGATCAGCTCAAACATGTCCGCATAATCCTCGCCATCGCCGGCCGGAAAGCCGCCGATCATTACCACCCGTGCCACCTTCTGCGGGCGGGCGTCGCACGCCATCCAGGCCAGCGTGCACGCAGCCGAATGACCGACGATCATCACGCGGCCGACGGCGGCGTCGACCGCGGCCAAGACCGCTGCTCGCTGATCCTCAAGCGTCGCTGCGGACGGTGGGGCGCCCTGGCCCGGAAGCGCCACGGGCACAGGATCATGGCCACAGACCCGCAGCGCAGAAGCGACCCGATCCCACGCGGACGCGCCGAGCCACAGACCACCGATGAGAAGAATATTCATGCGCTGCACCCTAAACGGTCCACGACACAGAAAAAAACACGGGCCACACCACCGGCGATCATCACCGAGCCCTCCTTCGACTAAGCCGCGTGCCTCCGGCCACTCGCCCATCACCGCCCAAAGTCGTGCGGAACGCGCGATCTGATCGGTGGTGCCGGGGCGGCGCGCGTGCGCCTATCGCGGTGGCGCGGGTCGGACGCCGGCTGCGGCTCCAAGCGCTAGAGCGCTCGCATCCGGACTCGTGACAGCAGCGAGCGGTTTCGCAACCGGTCCGCGAGCTCGGGGGCCTCCTGCAGCAGCGTACGTGTGAGCTGGTCCCGGACCGCGTTGGGTGTCGCGCCGCAATCGTCGAGGAGTCCCGCCGCCGGGCTGTGGAGCTTCGGCGAGGTAGCGGCGAGCAGGATGTGCTCGGTCTTCGGGCATCGGTGGCCGAGCGACTTCGCTATTGCCCGGGCGAGCTCGAGCAGCCGCTTGGTCTGCGGCGCGACGCCGAGCGATCCTTTCGGTCGAGGCTTTGCGGTGCCGAGCCGCTGCTTCACTCGCTCGCCGGCGAGCTCCGCTGTGACGCCCAGTTGAGCGAGCAGCTGCGCGGCGAGCTCCTCGGGCTGAGAGAGCAACCCGAGGACCAGGTGCTCGGGTCGGATGTAGTGGTGTCCCAGCTGGCGCGCCTGGGCAGCAGCAGCAGCGAACACGTCTGCGCCCGTTCCGGTCAGCCCGAACGGCGCTTGGCCGGGTGGCGGATCCGCGAGCGCGGCGAACCGCTGCTGGGCGGCCTGCTTGCTCGTCCCGAGCGCGCAACCAATCTCGCTCCAGCTCGCCCCGGCCGCTCGCGCGACGTCTACGAAGTGATCGAGGAGCTCGTCGCCTCGAACCCGCAGGCGCTCTGCAAGCTCGCTCGCCGCCGTCAACTGCTCGACCGGAGCGCCGGCATGGATCTCGGCCTTGAGCTGATCGATCCCCGGAACCACAACCACTGCCGTCAACGCTAGCTTGACGGAGCGCGTGCGTCAATAGCACGTTGAGGTATCGGTCCAGCAGCCGAACCTGGTTCTGTCACGGCGCAAGGCGACGGGCAAGCTCGCGCATCATGGGGTCATGAAGCGACTCCTGCGCACAGCGCGCGAACAGCCACAGCCGAACTCGCTCGGGATCGAGTTCGAGCAGCTCCGCCATCCTGCGCGATAAGCCTTCGGGGTCGGTCGCGAGGCGCTCCTCGCAGTTGAGGATGTGCTGCACCGCGTCGAAGGCGGGATCGCCGATGAACGGCTTGGGGTCAATCACCAGCCATGGTTCGCGCTGCGAGCAAAGGACGTTCCCGGCGTGAAGATCGGTGCACAGAAGCACGCTGCGCTGAGCGGTCCGCGGCACCTCGCGCAACATCGCCATCCCGGCGCGAGCGAGGCCGGGATCAAGCCCGCGGCTGTCGGCATCGAAATCGAGCTCGAACGATTCCGCCCACTGATCGCACATCGCGGCCAGGGAGCCGAACGGGTGTCCGTCGACCGGCCGATGGGCCCAAAGGCGGCGCGTCAGCCCGGCGAGTACCACATCCTGTGCAGGCTCCGGCAATGAGCAGTTGAGCGGCACCCCCGGCACGCAGCGCTCGAGCAGCAGCGCGGTCGTGTCCTCCAGCGACCGCGTCGCGACGCAGCGCACTGCGCCGTCACCCTCCCAGAACCGCAGCGCGTCGGCTTCGTGCTCCGCCTCGCGGTGACGCCACCCGACCTTGAGCACGAGCGCATCGCCGGCGAGATTGCGGGCGGGCGCGACCCACGCGCACTGCCCGCCGGGAAGATACGGCTCGCCGAGTTCAAGCCCCCAAACCGCCGCGACCTGATCTACCCTCGCGGGCAGAGCCGCGAGCCACGACACACGGCCCGGGTAGTCGTCCTCATCAACCGCATCAGCAAGCTGCGGCGGAATCCAGATCGTTCGCACCACGACAGTGTGCCTCCCGCCCGAGAGCGCGGGACTCCACCTCCACCCAATCCTGCTCGGGAGCGACACCCGCTTCCACGTAGGCACCAGCATCTCGCCACCGTCGACGAGCCCCCTCCTCCGCGGGGACTCCAGGGGCTCGCCATGTGAGCGCCGCGAGTCGGTCGCGCCGCGCGAAGTGCTTGGTTCGAATAGCAGCACATCATCAACCCACCCAAGGGAGGATTTCATGGAATCAGTGCTGCTGGACGCTGCGGGCCACCGCCGCGCGCCCGCGACTATGCCGGGCTATCACCGCGGCCGCCCGCCACGCAACAAGGGCGAGCTCTGTCTGGTCCACCCGCCGACGGTCGAGGAGATCGTCGCGGTCATGCGCTCGAGCGGTGAGGGCGCCAGGGGCCATCGCCTCCGCGCGTTGGTCGTGCTGTTCTGGCGCGCTGGCCTACGGATCAGCGAAGCGCTGTCACTGCACGAAGGCGACCTCGATCGCGCTCGCGGCGCGGTGCTCGTTCGGCGCCGAAAGGGCGGCAAACGACGCGAGGTTGGGATGACCGCTGGGCGTGGGAGCGGCTTGAGCCCTGGCTCGAGATTCGCCGCGAGCTGCCGATCGGAGCAGCGTTATGCGTGATCCATGGGCCGACCGGCGGCCGGCGCTGGGAAGCATCAGCTGCCCGCAAACAACTGCACCACGCGGCCGCCCGCGGCGGCGTTCGACGCCGCTTCGCGCCGCATCAGCTCCCCCATGCCCACGCCGTTGAAATGGCGCACGAGGAAGTTCCGCTGGTCGTGATCCAGCGTCAGCTGGGACACGCCAACCTCGGCATCACCAGCACCTATCTGCAGGGCATCGACAGCAGCGAGATCAGCAGCACCGTCCACGCCCGGCCATCGCCGACGATCTCCGCAAGCGCCGGGCTCCTCATTACGCGATAGCTCGGGCTGCGACTGGATCGGCCACGCCTCCGCTTGGCCGATCCGGGCCACACCCGTGGCTGGCGAACTCAGGTGTGTGTGTCGGCGGGACCCGAGACCTGCATTGATTTCGCCGCCGTAGTCCCTAGGGGGCGGACGGTTCCGCTTGAGACACGAGCGTCAGCCGATCGCTGACTCGCTCGTGCTGCTGCGTCTCCGAGCTGTGGCCCCGCGATCCGTGAGCGGGGTGCTCCGCGTGCTTGGCAAGGAGCAGGGCGGTTTGCTTGCCGCGCGCTTTCCGTGCTAGCACGCGCGGGTGGTGACCTGCTCGATCTCGCCCTCCAGCCTGTACTGGGCGACCGTCCGGTAGCGGTCGAAGCGCGATCTCCCGTTCAGACCGTACGGCTCCCCTCTGAAGCGCAGCGTTGCAGCCGTGGCGGGGGAGAACAGCTCCGCAAGGCGCATCTCCCGGTCAAACGCATCTCGCTCGCCCCGTCGAAGCTGCGAGCGCATCTGCTCGGCAGCGTGTGCGTCCAGCTGGTCGACACGTCGACCACGCCAGGGTCGGCTGGGGTGGGTAAGTCGAGGTGTTCGAGGCGGAAGCCCCAGGCGATAGCCGGCCACGCGACGCCATCGCCCGCACGCGGGCCTTTGGCCGCGGCGAGCTTGACGTCGCAGAAGAGATCCGCCGCCTGCTCGTTGGAGGTGGCGCCGCACGTGATGTGAGCCCTGCAGCAGCCGCTGGCGCCCGAGCGGCCGGGCAGGCATTGCGATCCCTCATATGGGTGGGCATGCTTTAGGCGCGGCGGCGTACGCGGCCAAGGCCGCGGGATTGGCCGCCGTCAGTGAGAAGATCGACTGGCAACTAGGTAACCTGTCCGCCGAGGCCAGGGTTGCCCTACTGCAGCTTCCGCCGCTAGGTGAGAAATCGGTCCGGTCCGCTGGGACCAGGCCTTCTCGCATCGGGCGTGCTTGGCACGATCATCGGCGGTCTCCAAGCTGGACTGGCGTACACCTGACGCGGGGTTGCCCCGAGCGCCGTGGATCTTCGGTGACGGCGGTCCGGTTGTGATCGTTACACAGTGACGGGGATGGTGGCCTCCTGGGTTGGGGTTGGCTGGTGGAGGTGGAGTCGTCGTTCGATCGCGATGGCGAGCTTGGGGAGTTCGAGGTAGCCGATCACCTTGCGGAATTGATTTTCGGCTTCGAGCATCCCGGCGGCGGTCCAGCGCATCGCCATCTCGCCCGATGACCAGCGCTTGACGTTGTGCTGTGTGACGCGGACGCAATCGATCATCGACTCGCACGGGTTGGTCGACTCCAGGGTGCGCTTGAGCCGGCCCTTGATCCGCAGGCGAATCACGGTCAGCGTCTCTGCCATGCCCTCCCTGAGCGAGCCCGCAGCGCCGGGGTGGGTGTGATCGAGCTCGTCCGCGAGCCGCCGCAGTTGCTCGAGCGCCCGGTCGTGGTCGGTCTCTGCCCACGCGCGACGCATGCGCGTCTGGATCGGTGGACGGTCGCGCTCGGCCAAGTGCAGGACCACGTTGCGTTCCTTGTGACGAACGCAGCGCTGCACGGGGACCTCTCCGAACACGGTGCGGATCGCCTTGCGCAGCGCCTTGGACCGTCGATCACAAACAGCACCCCCTGGTCGGGATCAAGGCCCCGCTCGACCAGGTCAGACAAAAGCGCGGTCGCGACGGTCGCGTTCTCGGTCGAACCCTCCCACAGCCCCAGCGGGATCTTTGAGCCCCTCGGTAGTGATCCCCAGCGCCACGACCATCGTGCGCTCCTTGAGCTCGATCCCGTCGATCATCATCACCGCCAGGCGCAGATCGGCGAGCTGGCGGGCCATCAGCTCGCCCAGCGCCTGCGGGTGCGCTCGATGAACGTCCGCTACACCGCCGACTTCGACGTCGAGCGGCCCTTGGCCTCAACCTCTTCGCCGACCGGCTCCTGGGTGCGCCTGTAGCGGCGGGTGGAGACGCCGGCGAGCATCCGCTCGAGCACCACCCGCTCAAGCGGGTCGCGATCGGCGAAGTACTCATAGGTCCAGAGCTTGACCTCGGCCTCGCCGTCCACAGCCCGCACGCGCGGGCGCTTGGCCTTGACCCGGCGGCCACCGAGCGTCACCTC
>JAFAPR010000237.1 GCA_019247075.1 Solirubrobacterales bacterium | reverse complement strand
GGACTACTTGCCTATGCAAGTAGATTCCACCGTCGAATGTGTCGCTCGCTCCGGATTTGTGAGATCGAGCCGATCGAGGCGCTTGCGTCCTCAGCTGACTTTAGCTCGGCGCCGGAGCAGTCTCGGCGCACCTGGGCGGCATCCTTGGGCGGGGTAGCCGTATCGGGGATGCTCCAGCCCGATCCATCGAGCGATTGAGGCCCGTTGTCGTATTTGGCAGCGTCACAAACGAAGTCGGCTCACCCAGGAGACATTCTCAAGCCGCATTCAGATCGCCAGTAGCGTTCCTCGGACCTGACGGCGCGTGGAGGGCCTCATCCGGCTGGTGGGTCGGCGAAGGCTGAAGCGGGGCGCGGGACGCGTTCGCGCTGCCAACGTCGCCTGCCGCGGGCTTACGCCCCGTCGGGGTGCGGGCATCCGAGCCCGCACCCCCGACGGAGCGTCTTTGCCGGGCAGGCGGAGGAGACTCGCTCGGTCACGAGGTTGACCTTCTGGACGGCAGCGAACCGACGCGAGCGCGCGACCGCACCTGGAGATACAGTCTGTCTATCATGGCTGGCGATCAGTCCTTCACTTTGTCGGAGATCGCGCGGCGCCTGGAGGTCCCGCAGCACCGATTGATCCACTTGTGCGAGAAGGGCGTCGTCGTGCCGGACGTTCACGGACCGGCCGGCCGTGGTTCAAGCCGCGTGTTCTCGTCTCGCAACTTCCTGGAACTCGCCGTCGCGCTACGCCTCCGAGAAATGATGCTGCCAGTTGCGGCGGTCGGTGCGGTCGTCCACGTCCTCCAGGCGTTTGAGAGGCTGCTGGGTGAGGACCTCCCACAGTTCGCGCTAGCCGACAGCCTGCGTGAAGATCGCGCGCCAGATCTGCGAGTCATCATCAGCGACGGCGAGACGATCTACTTCTCCCTCGGCGCGGCGGACAAGCAGCCGAAGCTCTTTGGTGGGATTCCGCTGGATCAGCTGGAGGGAGACGCGCCGGCCTGGGACGGTCGGATCGAGGTGGTGCGCTTCCGCGGAAACGCACGGAACGGCGCCGGCGGGCTCGGACCCGAGAACAGCGAGTACGGCCGACTGGAACTGAGCGTCACTGCGATCGCAAGGACGCTTCCGATCGACTAGAAAGCTGGGAATAGCAGCGTTTTCCGTCCGACAGATGAGAGACAATGTCTATCATCATGCTGGCAGCGAAAGAACAGGAAGTAGTTGGCAGTGAACGGGTTGATCCGGCTATTCGCCCACTGCTCGATCACATCGCGGCTGAACTTGCGCAGGAGTACATCCGGCTGATGGAGGCGGCTAGCGCAGAGGCCGCGTCGGGCCTCTCAGACCCAGACGCTTGAGGAGGACAGACGCGTGGCTGCCGCGATCTATGCCCGCTACAGCTCGGAGAACCAGCGGCCCGAGAGCATTGATGACCAGGTCTCGGCCTGTAGGAAGCTGGCGAAGCTCCGGTCGCTCTCTATCTCCGACGACCACATCTACGCGGACCAGGCGCAGTCCGGCGCGCGTTCCGATCGGCCGGCCCTCGCAGCGTTGATGGGGTCAGCTCGCGCCAGCGAGTTCGATGTCGTCTTGGTCGACGACCTCTCGCGGCTCGCTCGCGACAACCACCTGATGCTTTCGATCATCGCCGAGCTCCACTTCGAAGGCATCCGAGTCATCTCGGTCGCCGACGGCCTGGACAGCACGGACGAGGAGTCAACGCTGGCGATCCAGGTCCGAGGCATCTTCAACGAGCTGCAGCTACGCGACCTCAAGAAGAAGACCCTCCGCGGCCAGATCGGTCAGAAGGAGCGCGGGTTCTTCGTCGGTGAGAAGACCTTCGGCTATCGCTCCATTCCCGTTGGCGAGATGAAGATGGACAAGAAGGGTCGGCCCCGCCCTGACGGCTACAAGATGGAGATTGAGCCAAAGGAGGGGGCGATCATCTTGCGGATCTTCACGTCATACGCCGAGGGCATGTCGCTGACGCAGATCGTCAAGACGTTCAACGAAGAGAAGGTCCCCGGGAGCATCCGGTCAGCCAAGGGCTGGTCGCCAGCCACCATCAGCCGCGTCCTGGATAACGAGAAGTACGTCGGACGCTGGGTCTGGAACAAGACCGCGAGCCGGCGGGATCCGAAGACCGGCCGGCGCCGGCGCTTCGACAAACCCGAGTCCGACTGGGTGATCAACGAGGACGAGCGGCTGCGGATCGTTCCCAGGGAGCTATGGGACGCAGTCCGGGGGCAGCGGAAGGCCATGCATCGGACCTGGCCTGGGGGCAACGGCAAACGCGGCTTCTCCAACGAGCAAGGCAGCCGGCAGGCTCACTTCCCCACGCACCTGCTGGCCGGCGCCATGGTCTGCGGGTCGTGTGGCGCGACCATCGCGCAGGTGAGCGGCAAGAGCGGCGGCTACTACGGCTGCCTCGCAGCCACGAAGGGCGCGTGCGACAACAAGACGCTCGTTCGGCGGACGCTAGCCGAGAAGGTGATCCTCGGCGCCGTGCAGGAGCAGATCGCCGACCCCGAGCACATCGCTTACGTCCTGCGCCGCGTCGAGGAAGAGATCGCCAAGCTGCGCTCCGACCTCCCCGACACGCTCAAGCTAAACGAGGCCGAGCTCACCGCCGAGCAGCGCCGGCTCGCCAATTTTGTCGACTTCATCGGCGAGGGCCGCGGCAGCCAAGCGCTCGCGAAGGCTTTGGTCGAGACCGAGCGCCGGGTCGATCAGCTCGCAGACGAGGTCGTGACGCTCAGGCGGAGCCGCGAGAAGATCTTCCGCCCGCCTCCCATCGAGTGGATCAAGGACAGGCGAAACAACGTCCAGCAGATCCTCGAGCAGCACACGGCACGGTCGGCGCAAACCCTGCGCAACCTCCTCGGCCCCATCAGCCTCGAGCTCGTCACGCCCGACATCGGCCGGCCCTTCTACCGCGCGGTCACGACCCTGGACGCTCTCGCCCTCATAGAAGAACGGCCCCCCGCTGGTGCGGAGGGCGGTTCGAATTCTTTGCAAAAGTGGAGACGGCGGGAATTGAACCCGCGTCCGCAATCGCGCAAAAGGTGGCGTCTACGAGCGTAGCCGGCACTCTGATCTTACCTCTGACTCGCCTTGCCGGCGGGGTTGTCGAAGGCCAGCTCCGGGAATTGTCCTCGGCGCGGCTGGAGCGGACCTCGCCGAGTCAGCCTGCTTATGAAGCCCAGCTACCGCCGCAGGCGAGCAGTAGCCGGGAAATGGGCTTCGGGATTACCGACTAAGCAGCAAGAGCCCCGAGGCTCATTTCGTGGGTATCAGCAGTGTGATCCGCACTTATTTGTTCCCGGGTGTTTTACGAGGCCTCCCGGGACCTCGGCTCGCAACCACCCCCGCGAATCGACCACGTCGAAGCCTGTCGTCCCCGGGGGTAT
>JAFAPR010000209.1 GCA_019247075.1 Solirubrobacterales bacterium | reverse complement strand
GCGAACTTCCTCGACGCCGGCGGCGGCTCGAAAGCGGAGGCGATTACCAGCGCGGTCGAGGTGATCCTCTCCAACCCGAAGGTCAAGGCTGTGCTGTTCAACATCTTCGGGGGCATAACCAGGGGAGACGAGGTCGCCAAGGGGCTGATTGAGGCCTTCAAACGAGTACAGCCCGACGTGCCGTTCGTCGTGCGGCTCGAAGGGACCAACGATGAGGAAGGGCGGCGCCTCCTTGCCGAGGCTCACCTATCGAACGTCCATACGGAGTCGACCATGGACGGGGCGGCGCGTAAGGTAGTGAAGCTGGCTGCATGAGCATCCTCGTCGATGTCGGCACGCGGCTCTGCGTATCCGGGATCACCGGGCGCGAGGGCACGTTCCACACGTTGCGCAACCGCGCATACGGCACCCAGGTGGTCTCCGGAGTGACGCCCGGCAAGGGCGGCCAAGACGTCGAGGGGATCCCGGTCTTCAACACCTTCCACGAAGCGGTTGCGGCCACCGGGGCCAACACCGCCATGATCTTCGTGCCGCCGCGGTTCGCCGCCGACTCCATTCTGGAGGCCGAGGATGCCGGCATCGAGCTGACGGTCGCAATCACTGAGGGCATCCCGGCACACGACGAGCTGCTTGTCTACAACACGATCGCCAAGAACGGCCGCTCCAGGCTGGTAGGACCCAACTGTCCCGGCATCCTTTCCCCGGGCAAGGCAAACGTGGGCATTATCCCGGCGGCTTTTTTCAAGGAGGGCAAGGTGGGTGTGGTGTCGCGCTCCGGCACGCTCACGTATCAGATTGGCAACGTGCTGGCGCAAAAGGGATTCGGCAACTCGACGATCGTTGGCATCGGTGGCGACCCGGTCCCGGGCACGGACTTCGCCGACGTCCTGGAGTTGTTCGAGGCCGATCCCGAGACAGAGCTGATCGTCATGTGCGGCGAGATCGGCGGCGACGCGGAGGAGCGGGCCGCGCAGTTCATCGCCGAGCAGGTGAGCAAGCCCGTGGTGGCCTACATCGCCGGGTTCACTGCACCTCCGGGTAAGACGATGGGCCATGCGGGCGCGATCGTGTCGGGCTCACGGGGAACGGCCGCGGCCAAGGCGGAGGCACTCGAGGCCAAGCGCGTCCGGGTCGCTCGCACCCCAACCGGGGTCGCGGAGCTGGCGGCATCGCTCTTGGGCGCGGCGATCACCAGCTCGTGAGCGGGGCGACCAGGCGCTGATACCAGGGCCTCATGCCCGGCGCCAAGGGTAGTCTTCGGGCCGATGCAGATTTCTTTCTCCCGCGGCGCTCCGTCGCTGGACATCGTCGACATCGACGGCCTGCGCGAGGCGGCCGATCGGGCCTTCCGATCCGACCCGGGCCGCATGGCCGCGTACGGGACGGCGGTCGGCTACCCGCCGCTGCGCGCCTGGATCGCGGAGCAGCACGGCGTTTCGCCCGACCGAGTGCTCGTCACCAACGGCTCGATGCAGGCAGATGCGTTTCTGTTCGACGCGCTGGTACGGCCCGGGGACGCTGTGATCGTGGAACGGCCAACCTATGACCGGACGCTGCGGGCCTTGCGCGCACGCGGCGCGGATGTACGGATGGTCGAGCTCCAACACGACGGAATCGACGTGGCCGCGCTCGAGCGCGTGCTGATCGCCGGCACAAGCCCCCGCCTCGCCCACATCATCCCCAACTTCCAGAATCCAGCGGGCTTCACGCTGTCGGCGGAGAAGCGCGAGCAGCTGCTGGTGTTGGCGCGCGCCTACGGATTCACGATCTTCGAGGACGACCCGTACCGCGCGCTGCGGTTCGAAGGGGAGCCGCTCCCGACGCTGCTCTCGCTGGATGGGAGAGACGTGGCGTATGCGTCGTCGTTTTCGAAGACGGTGTGTCCGGGGATCCGGGTCGGCTACTTGGTGGGCCCCGAGGATTTGATCTTGCAGATCGCGAAGCTCGCGACCGGCACCTACATCTCGCCGAGCATGGTCTCACAGGCAATCGTGTTCGAGTTCTGCCGCTCCGGGGCACTCGAGCGCTCGATCGAAACCGTCAAGACCGCCCTGCGGGAACGCGTTCAAACGCTCTGCGATGCATTGCGAGACCTGCTTCCTGACGCCCGCTTCACCCCGCCCCAGGGCGGCTACTTTTTGTGGGTCGATCTCCCTCGCGACACCGACATGGCTGCGCTGCGCGAGGCGGCGGCGCGGCGAGGCGTGCAGTTCGTCAGGGGGGAAGATTTCGTGCTCGAAGGAGCCGAGTCGAGCCTCCGTCTGGCCTATTCGGGCGTGACCCCGGCGGAGATCGAAGAGGGCGTCAGACGGTTGGCCGAGGCGTACACGGAGGTCGGGACCGTCGGGGCGCAAGCAGCTGGAGCTCCGGCGGGCTAAGCGGGCCGGAACTCAAACTCCACCCGCTGCCATGAGGCGTGGGCGAGTTCGGAGCGCAACTGGTCCTCGCTCTCGCAGCGGCGTTCGAGTCGGCGGGCATCGCAACGAACGGCGAGCGTGGGGGTGGGAAACGGCCACTGGTCAAGCGCCGCGGTGCGGGGTCCCGGCCCCGGGGTGATCGCGATGTCGCGCGGGCCCTCGGCGCCGGGTGCCGCCCGCGCGATACGGGGTGCCCAGTCCAGGCACACGGCCAGCGAGAGGAAGTCCCAGATCCAGACGAGCTGGCTATTGCGCTCCAGCAGTGGCGGATTCACCCACGACTTGCTCAACGGATCCTCCATCAGCGAGTCGATCACCCACTGCTGGAACTGGTCCTGGCGGGCCAGGTAAGAGCGCACGGCCTCGGCCTGCTCCACCGGGAGCTCGTCCAGATTGCGGCGTCTGTACAGCCGCGAGCCGTGCATCGATACCAGCAGCGCCGCGTAGCGGCTCTGGGAGAGCAGCCGGTCCGGCGCCGCCGACCACAGGCGCAGATGGACCTCGAGCGGCATCTCGAGGAACGAATGCGGGAGCCCGGTTTCAGGATTGAGCGTAGGCTCGAGGTCCCAGGTCGACATGCCGACGTCGTGCTGCTCGGCGGCGAGGCAGACCTCCTCCCACGGTTCTGGCGAGGGAAACGAGTCGTTACCCCAGGCTCGCGCGAGTTGCCCGGAGATCCAGGCGTGCGACTGCTGTGCAATCGCCAGCACTCGGGTTCCCTCCGCCCTCAGGAGCATTTGGCGAATGTTCCCCCAAGGGTGACTGGAGACGCGTTCGGCGCAGCGGTCTAGGGAGTCGCGTGCCCGGAGGGCCGGCGCGCACCTAGCGGCCGTAGCGGTCGTGACCCAGCACCAGCTGCTCGGGCAGCGCGATGCGTGGAGGAGGAGAGGGATCCGCCAGCACGGAGACGGTTTCGGCCACGGAAGCGGTCACCTTGGCCTCGTGCCCATTGCTGGTCACGGTGACGTAGGCGCCGTCGTTGGCGGCCACTTGACCCGCCAGCCCAGGCTCAATCCCCTCGTCTTTGAGGTAGTGGAGCAGATCCTCGGCCTCGTTCTCGAAACGGAGGATCGTGACCTGGGTTCCGGGCTGGCAATCGGCCAAAGGAACGCCATCAATTCGCTCGCCGACCCGGATCGGATGGCCGTGTGGGCAGGTCTGGGCCTCCCCCACCGTTGCACGTATGTATGCCTCGAATCGGGGCGTCATGGCGTGTTCGAGCTGTTCGGCCTCCTCATGCACGTCGTCCCATGGCACGCAGACGACATCGGTCAGGAAACGCTCGATCATGCGGTGGCGGCTGACGATATGCTCGGCGTGACCGCGCCCGGCGTCGGTGAAGCTGATCAGTCGCTCCGAGTTGCGGGTGATGTAGCCATCGCGCTCGAGCCGTCCCAGCATCTCGTGGACCGTGGGAGCAGAGAGCTGCATCGCTCGGGCCAGGTTTGCCCCCGTCATCGGCAGCCCCGCCTCGAACAGCCAGAACAGCATCTCCAGGTACTCTTGCTCGGCTACCGTCGAGTGGTCGTCCGCCACTCCGAGGATCGTACAGCTAGGATCGAGCCGCTCTCAGAGGAGAGGGTCTCCCGCGGTCTCCTTCGCGGGAATCCCCGCGGGCTCCCAGGATCGAACGTTGCCACTGCCGCTCAAGCCCCCGCTGCAACCGCAGCTCGCTCGCCCCGCCAAGGAGCTCCCGACCGGCGATAACTGGTGCTACGAGCCTAAGTACGACGGTTTCAGGGCGATCGCCTTCGTCGACGGCGACGAGGTGGTGCTCCAGTCCCGTGGTGGCAAGCCGCTTGACCGCTACTTCCCCGAGCTGTCGTTCGCTGCCGGCCGGTATGTGCTTGATGGCGAGATCGTGATCGATGCGCCCGACGGGGGCCAGGACTTCGACGCTCTCCAGCAGCGAATCCACCCCGCGCGATCGCGTATCGAGCGGCTTGCGCGCGAGACGCCGGCCCGCTACGTCGCGTTCGACTTGCTGGCCGAGGAAGACGACTCACTGCTTGGGATGCCGTTCACCCGCCGCAGGCACGCACTCGAGGAGCTCCTGAGAGACGACACCGTTGCGGTCACACCGGCCACCCGCCTGCCGGGCGAGGCCGAACCTTGGCTACGGAGTGGAGAGGGGGTCGTGGCGAAAGACGTCGACGCCACCTACCAGCCCGGTCAGCGCACCGGCATGGTCAAGGTCAAGCGGGTGCGCACGATCGACGCGGTGGTCGCCGGCTACCGCCCCGGGAAAGAGCCGGGCACAGTCGGCTCCCTGATCCTCGGGCTCTACGACTCGAGCGGCGAGCTGCATATCGTCGGCCACTCGTCGGGCCTGAGGGCGGCCGAGAAGCGCTCCCTCGTGGGCAAGCTGGCGCCGTACGAGACCGGAAAGCGAGGCCACGGCGACCCCAGCCGCTGGAAGAGCGAGAAGGAGCTCGAGTGGATCGAGCTGCGGTCCGAACTGGTCGTCGAGGTCACGTTCGACCACACGAGCGGCGGGCGCATCCGCCACGGCACGCGGATTCTGCGATGGCGTGAAGACAAGGCCCCGCGCGAGTGCCTTCTTGACCAGATGAGCGCCTGACGCTCGCAACTTGGGAGCCTGAGCAGATAAGCGGAGCTACCTTCGCGCCCCGCCTCTGCGACCAGGCCGTGACTATCCCCGGAGTGCCGAGCAACGTGCTGGTCGCGCCGGATGCCTTCAAAGGGACGTTCGCGGCCGGCGAGGTCGCGGCCGCCATCGCCCGCGGCCTCGAGGCGCGGGGTAGGCCCGCGGACCTGTGTCCCATCGCCGACGGGGGCGAAGGGACCCTGGAGGTGCTGGCCGCTGCCCTCGGCGCCGAGATCCACCAGGCGGCTGTCGACGACCCGCTTGGCCGACCGGTGCAAGCCGAATGGGGATTGCTCCGAGCCGGCGAGACTCTGGGTAGCGGCGATGGCGCCGCCCGCGCCCGCGCGGTGGCACTGGCGCGGATCGGAGTCGGCGGCCGCGGGCACCGGGGCACGACCGCGGTGGTCGAGGCCGCCCAGGCCAGCGGCCTTGATCTGGTGGCCGCGGCGGAACGCGATCCACTTGGCGCCACCACCAGGGGAACCGGGCAGCTGATCGTCGCCGCTATCGACGCGGGCGCCGAGACGGTGCTCCTCGGAGTTGGCGGCACCGCCACGACCGATGGCGGATCGGGGGCGATCCGAGCAATTCGTGCGGCCGGGGGTCTGCGCCAGACGCGGCTGACAGTCCTCTGCGACGTGCAGACGCCCTTTGAGGACGCCGCGGTCGTATTCGGACCGCAAAAGGGCGCCGACCGAGACCAGGTGAGGCAGTTGACAAGGCGCCTTGAAGGGATCGCCCGCCGGCTGCCGCGCGACCCTCGCCGCGTCCCCATGACAGGTGCGGCCGGTGGATTGGCAGGCGGCCTGTGGGCCGCCTTCGGCGCCGAGCTACGCGCGGGAGCCCCTGCCGTCCTCGACGCGTTGGGCTTTGACGTACGGATGCGGGCCGCGCGAGCTGTGGTGACCGGGGAAGGCAAACTCGACCGTCAGAGCCTGGCCGGCAAGGCTCTCTCCGAGGTTGCAACCAGGGCCCGCCAGGCTGGTGTGCCGTGCCACGCGGTCGTTGGCTCCCGGGCACTCGGCCCTTTCGAGGCGCGGATCCTCGACTTGCAGGGAATCCTGGGGGCGAGCACCCTCGCGCAGATCGAGGCGGCCGGGAGACGGCTGGCGGAGGTTCTCTGACTGGTCCCATGCCGCGCGTCGAGTACAAACAGTGGGATGACCTACCGGCCGGCCGCCAAGACCGAGAAACAGGTGAACTCCCCGCCCAGTCCGGATACCGGCACCTGGACAGGCCTGATTCGCCACCCGGGCTATGCCCGCTACTTCGTCGCCGTTGCGCTCGCCCGCGTGCCCACCACGATGTGGGCGGTGGCCGTCGCGCTGCTCGTGCTGGAGCGCACCGGCAACCTGTCGCTGGTCGGGATCACCGTTGCCGCCGGATCGCTGCCCGCGGCACTCACGGGCCCGCTGCTCGGGGCATGGCTCGACATAACCCGGAGCCGCCGAGTCCTCATCGCGCTCGACCAGCTGACCGCGATCGCTGCTCTGGTCGGGATCCTGCTTGTGGCCGGCCACGGGCCCAACTGGGCGCTTCCGGCGTTGGGAGTGGCGTACGGGCTGACGAGCCCGCTGTCCATGGGTGCCTTCCGCAGCGTGCTGCCCGAACTCGTCGGAGCGGATTTGTTGCCAAAGGCAAACACGATGGAGGCGACCAGCATCAACCTCGCCTACATCGTCGGGCCGGCGGCGGCCGGAGCGATCGCCGGTGTAGCGGGAGCGGCCACGGCGGTTGAGGTCCAGATCGGTCTGTTTGCGGCCACAATCGCGTTGACCATCACGGCCGAGGTGTTCGAACTGCGGCCCTCGGCGCGCCCGACCGCGGGGCTTATGGGCTCGGTTCGGGATGGGCTGCGCGCGCTGTGGCGGATCGTACCCCTGCGTGCGGTGTCCGCGTCCTCCCTCTTCTCCGTGATGGGATGGGGAACTCTGAATGTCGGCTTTCCCGCCTTTGCGATCGCTCTCGGCGCGGGCGCGCACGCATCGGGTTATCTATGGGCGGCGGTCTCGTTCGGTTCGGTCGTGAGCGCTTTCGCCTTCGCGGGCCTGGCGAATCGGTTGTCGACTGTCGCGCTGATGGCCGGGTCTTCGGTCGCCATGGCTTGCTCGGCGATGCTTTGGCCACTCGCCGGCAACCTGTCTGTGGCGATCGTCCTCGTCACACTCACCGGCCTGCTCGAGGGCCCTGCCCTGGCGGCCTTCTTCACGTTGCGCCAGCGTTACACGCCACCGCAGCTTCGCGGCCAGGTGTTCTCCACCGTCGGCAGCTTGACGCTCGCCGGGATGGCCATCGGCTCCGCCATCGCCGGGCCGGTCCACGCCGCGCTCGGCACGGACGCCACCCTGATGGCTTTCGCGGTTCTACAGCTGGTGAGCGGGGGTTGCCTGCTGACGGCGCGAGGCGAGCTGCGCGGTATCGCGGTGCACCGGTACGTGTCCGATACCTGCACCTAGCTCCACAGAGCGTGCAGACTGAGGGGCTTACGGAACACGATTCCGCGGACTGGCGCTCGGCGAGCGGGGTCGAGCCGAAGCCGCGACAGGCGCACGAGCAATTGACCTATCGCGGTCTGCGCCTCGAGCCGCGCGAGGTGGATGCCGAGGCAGACGTGCGGTCCCCGCGCAAAGGCGAGGTGACGGCGCGCGTTGCGTCGGTGCAGATCGAAATTGTCGGGATCGTCGAAGATTGCCGGGTCGCGGTTGGCCGCCGCGATCGAGACGCGGACGAGCTCGCCGGCTGCAATCGACACGCCGCGCAGCGAGGTGGCGGCGGTGGCGTACCTGTCGACGACCGCCGCCGCGGGCTCGAGTCGCATGGACTCCTCGACGGCTGAAGAGATCAGCTCCGGCTCACCGCGGACCACAGCCAGCAGCTCGGGCCGATCGAGGAGCGCCAACAGGGCATTCGAGATCATCCCCTCGGTTGTCTCGACGCCGCCGAAGAGGAGCACGCCTGCATTGGAGACCAGTTCGTCGGGCGTGAGCTCCTCCTGCGTCGCGACTAGGGCCAGCAGCGAGCCGTCCCGCCCACGGTGGGCCACGTCCAGTAGCCGTGCTCGCAGCTCCGCAAACGCCCGGCGTCCATCGGCGGGCACCGGATGGCCGGCGGTGATCGCCGTCACGGCGCCAACGATCGCGTCGTACCACTGAAGCACCATCGTGACCTCGCCCGGGTCCAGTCCGAGCGCACGCGCGACGATCGCCGCCGCCAGCGGACCGGCGAAACCACGTCGCAGCT
>JAFAPR010000161.1 GCA_019247075.1 Solirubrobacterales bacterium | reverse complement strand
GTCGGCGGCCGCTGCGCCCACTGCGGCTCGACGCTGCACTGACGCGCCGCTATCCTCGGTCATGCAGGCTGAGCAACCGCGGAGGTGTGATCCTTCGAGGAAAGTCCGGACATCGCAGGGCTGGGTGGTCGGTAACGCCGACCCGGGGAAACCCGCGGGAAAGTGCCACAGAAACCACACCGCCTAAGCCTGGAGCCGCTGCAGAGCTTCAGGCCGGCAAGGGTGAAATGGTGCGGTAAGAGCGCACCAGCGTCGCGGCGACGCGGCGGCTGGGCAAACCCCACCCGATGCTAGGCCAAGCAGGACCGCTCGTAGGTGGCCCGCCAAGGTCCGGGTAGGCCGCTCAGATGGATGGTTGCTCACGGGCCAGGCGGCAGAGCCGCCGGCCCCGGACAGAATCCGGCTTACAGGCCTGCTAAGGGAAAGCCCCGCCACTTGCGCGGGGCTTTCTTAGTTGGCGTCCGCGGACGTATGCTGTCCGGCAGGAACGGGACTGAGAGGTATCCTTGGGGCAGACGAATGCGCGGCCCAGGCGCCGCACGACACGGCAGCCGCTTGACCGCCTGAGCGCAGAGGACGTCGAGATCCTCAAGCGCGAGGCGGGACCGATCCGCGGCCACACTTGCAAGGTGGTAGTGCTGGAGCCGCCGCGCAAGGGGGGCTTGCCCACGGTGGAGCAGCTGCGGGCGAGCATCGCTGCGCGCCTTGACGCCGCGCCGCGCATGCGGCAGCGTCTCGCGTACACCCCGCTGCATGTCGCCGCCCCCGCGTGGCTCGACGACTCCGAGTTCGATCTCGCGCGCCACGTCATTGCCGTCCCCACCGAGGGCCCCGTCGGCCGCGCGGGGCTCGAGGCCGTGGCCGCGGGCCTGATGACGGAGCGCCTAGACCCCGCCCACCCCCTCTGGCAGCTGAACGTGGTCGACCGCCTCGACGACGGCTCGATGGCGCTCATCTTGAGGATCCACCACTGCATGGCTGACGGCGCGACCTGCATGCGTCTCGGCGGGGCCGTGTTGTGGAGCGATTCAGCGGACGCCGCTCCACTGCCGGCGCCGGAATGGATGGCCTGCCAGGGGCCGAGCTCGGTGTGGCTGCTCGTCCGCGGGCTGGCCGACCGCGCCAGGCCGCGCCATCACCCTCACCGGCCGGCGCCGAGTCTGCGTGCCCTCCGCGCATCCGCGGCGGTTATCAGGCGCGAGCTCAGACCCGAGGCGGCGGTGACCGCGCTAGCCAAGCGCGCCGGGTCGGCTCGCCGGGTTGCGTTCGCGGCAGCGCCGCTCGCCGACGCCAAGCGCGCGGGCAAGTCGGTCGACGCGGCGATCACGCTCAACGACGTGGTGCTCGCGCTGGTGGCCGGCGGGATGCGCGCGTGGCTGCTGCACCGTCACAGCCCGACCGATGGCATCCGCGCCAAGGTCCCCGTGAACCTCCACCGCGCCGACGAGGCTGACGGGGTCGCCAACCGGGACTCTTGCTTCTTCGTCGACCTGCCGGTAGCGGAGCCCGATCCGGTGAAGCGGCTCCAGGCGATAAACCGGGAGACGCGTGAGCGCAAGCTGAACCACGACGCCGAGACGCTGTACCGCCTCGGAGCGCATCCGTTCGTCGCGCGCTGGGAGATGAACCCACGTGTCTTCACCTTCAACATCTCCAACGTGCGGGGACCCGCACACGACGTCTACGTGCTCGGGTCCAGGGTCCGCGAGATGTACTCGCTGGCCGAAATCGCGCCCCGCCACGCGCTCCGGCTGGCGGTGGTCTCGGCCGCCGGGTCGCTCTTCTTCGGGCTCTGCGCCGACAGCGATGACGTCCCCTACCTGCACGTGGTCGCCGACGGGATCGAGCGCTCGGCGCAGGAGCTGCTCGCGGCCGTGGGCTAGCGCAGTCGCCCAGCCCTAACCCGGCGCTGTCGTCTTCGCGGGCGCCTTGATCTCCCGCTTGAGGATCTTGCCGGTCGGCCCCTTCGGCAAGTCCTCCACGAACCACACCTCGCGGGGGTACTTGAACGCCGCGACCTGTCCCTTGACGTATTCGCTCAGCTCTTGCGCGGTGGTCTGCGCGCCCTCCTTCAGCACGACCGCGGCGCCGACCTCTTCACCCAGCTCGTCGTGCGGCAACCCGACCACCGCCGCCTCGCGCACCGCCGGGTGCTCGTAGAGGACCTCCTCGACCTCGCGCGGATAGACGTTGTAGCCGCCGCGGATGATCATGTCCTTCTTGCGGTCGACGATGAAGAAGTAGCCGTCCTCGTCCACGGTAGCCAGGTCGCCGGTGTGAAGCCAGCCGCCGCGCATGACCTCCTCGGTCGCGTCGGGCCGGTTCCAATAACCCTTCATCACGTTCGGTCCCCGGATCACAATTTCGCCGACCTCGCCCACCGGCACCGGGCTGTCGTGGTCGTCGACGACCTTCATCTCGACGTCGCGGATCGCGGTGCCGATCGAGCCCGCCTTGCGCTCCCGTTCCGGATGGTTGAACGACGCCACCGGCGAGGTCTCCGACAAGCCGTAGCCCTCGAGCACCTCGCACCCGAAGGCCTGCTCAAATCCCCTCAGCAGCTCGACCGGGAGCGCGGCGCCGCCCGAGGCGCACACCTCGAGCGACGAGGTGTCAAACCGCTCGCGCTCGGGGGAGTGGAGCAGGGCGCCGTACATGGTCGGCACCCCTTCGAACACGTTCACGCGGTCGCGCTCGATGATCTCGAGCGCCTTGGCGGCCTCGAACCGTGGCAGCAGGGTCAGCATGCCCCCTCCCCCGATGGTCGCGTTCATCGCACAGGTCTGCCCGAAGGAGTGAAACAGCGGCAGCGCGCCGAGCGTGACGCGGTCGGAGCCGAGATCGAACAACGAGCGCGCCCGCTCGCAGTTGCCGAGCAGATTGGCGTGAGTGAGCTCGGCCCCCTTGGGCGTGCCGGTCGTCCCCGACGTGTAGAGGATCACCGCCGTGTCGGACTCGTCCCGATCGACCATTTCGGGGCGCGGCTCGGTTCGGGCGAGCAGTTGCTCGAATTCGCCGACCTTGACCACCACGTATTCGGTGCCGGCCTCGCGCGCGCCCGCCTCGGCCTCTTGCGCGAAGCCATCCCAGGCGAATACCACCCGCGCGCCGGAGTCGCTGAGATGGTAGGCGACCTCCCGCTCCTTCAGCAGCACGTTCATGGGCACCACGATCCCGCCGGCGCGCAGCACGCCGTAGTAGCAGATGGGGAAGTAGGGGATGTTCGGGAGCATGATGCCGACGCGCTCTCCGGCGCCGATGCCTTTGGCTCCGAGCACCCCCGCAACCCGCGCGCTCGCCTCATCGAGCTGTCTGTAGCTGATCTCGATGTCGTCGAGCTTGACCGCGGTGCGCTCGGGCACGTCCTCCGCCGACTTCGTGACGATGGTCGCCAGGTTCATTCTGCGCGTACCCTAACGCGGCAGGCGCGCACGCGCCGCGGCTCCATCGTTGAAATGACAAGAGGAGGTCTGAAGCCGTGAGAGCCCGACCTTCAGCGAAGACTCGACGCCTTTTGGGCGCGGCGATCGTTTTGGCCTTCCCGATCGCGATCGCCCTTGCGACCTCGGCCTCCGGATTGGCATCGGGAAAGGCCGCCGCCGCGGCGCGGGGAATCGCGGCCGACCACCGGACGGCGCCGCAGGTAGTACCCAAGCCGGTCGAAATGAGCGTCGGCACAGGCAGCTTCACGGTCACGCCGGGGCTCCGGATCGCAGTGCGCGGAGGCTCGGCGGCGCGGGCTGTCGCGCGGGACCTCGCCGCCTACCTCAGGCCCGCGACCGGCTACCGGCTCCCGATCGTCGCCGGGGCCGGGCGCAGGGGCGATATCTCGCTGACGCTTTCGCGCCGCGATGCCATCCGCAACGACCCCGACGGGGAGGGCTATCGGCTGGATGTGACGCGCGCGCGGGCGACGCTTGCGGCCAGCACGGCCCACGGTCTCTACAACGGCATCCAGACCGTTCGACAGCTGCTGCCGGTGTGGATCGAAAGTACGTCGGTCAGAAGGGGTCCGTGGACCATGCCGGCGGTTCGCATCGTCGACTACCCGCGGTACGTCTACCGCGGGCTGATGCTCGACATCGCTCGCCACTACGAGCCGCCGTCCGCGGTGCGGCGGCTGATTGCCCAGGCCGCCGCCTACAAAATCGACGTCTTTCACCTGCACCTGAGCGACGACCAGGGATTCCGCCTTGTGATCAAGGGCTTCCCTCGGCTGTCAAAAATCGGGGGAAGGGGATCGGTCGGTACGCACGGACGCAAGATGGATCCGGGCGGCTTCTGGACCCAGGATCAATACCGGGCCGTGGCCGCCGATGCGCGGTCCCACTTCATGACCCTGATCCCCGAGGTCGACTCACCCGGTCACACCAACGCGATCATCATGTCGGAGTACAACGACAGGCGCAATCCGCGGCTGAATGATCCCCACAACATCGACTGCGGCAAGTACAAGCCGCCGAGGTGGGACTACAGCCAGAACGTCGGCTACAGCGCGCTGTGCCCGAACAGCCGCAACACCTGGACCATCCTGCGGGCGATAGTCGAGCAGTTAGCGAGGATGACGCCCGGCCGCTATCACGACCTGGGGGGCGACGAGGTCCCGCGGTCGCTGCTGCGCCAGTCGCAGTACGCCTCGTTCGTCAACCACGAGGCCCGCATCGTCCACGCCGCCGGCAAGACGGTGATGGGCTGGGCCGACATCGCCGGGCCGGGAACCCACCTGACGGCGCCCTCGATCGCCGAGTACTGGAACCCGGCCGCTGGCATCGCCAGCGGGACCAGCACGGGGACCGAAGCCGTGGCCAAGAGGATGAAGGTCGTGATGGCGCCGGCCAGCCATGCGTATCTCGACCAGAAGTACCGGGCGGGGTCCGCCGGCAACGTGCCGCCGACGCTCGGTATGAGCTGGGCCTGCCCCCGCGGCTGCGACGTCGATCGCTTTTACAACTGGAACCCGGGCCGCTACGTCACGGGGGTGACGGACCGCAACGTGATCGGCGTCGAGGGCGCGATCTGGGGGGAGACCGTCGTCAACCTCAACAACGTCGACTACATGGTCTTTCCGCGCCTGCTGGCCCTCGCCGAAGTCGCCTGGTCGCCCAAGGCCAAGCGCAGCACGCGGCATAGCCCGGCGTACCGGGGCTTCGTCCGCAGACTGGCCGCCCAGGGGGATCGGCTTCTCTTCGCCGGCACCAACTTCTATCCCACGCCCTTGGTGCGGTGGCGGCTCGCGCTCGTCGGATCACGCGTGCGGAGCGCAAAGCGCCGCCACGTCAGCGGCGCGCTGGCAACCTTGGCCGCGCCGGGTCGCCCGGCGGGCAAGATCAGGGCAAGGATCAGGTGGGGAGATGGTTCGACCGGCGCGGGAGCGGTGGGGGGCAGGCCGGCCACCTCCACGAGGGTCAATGGCCTCTACGCGGTCACCGGCAGCCACAGGTACATGCATGCGGGACGCTACGTAGGGACGGTGACCGTGAGCGCGCCGGGCACCGCAGGGGCATCGGCGGCGTTCGTCGTGCTCGTGCCCCGTTAAGAGTCTGTCTCAGAGCGGTAGCAGTTCACTCAGCGGCCTCCCGTACCGGTAAAGCGCGCCGGGCGGCCTTCCAGGAAGGCCGTCACGCCTTCGATGAAGTCGGCCGACTCGACCCGCTCCTGCTGAAGCGTCGCCTCGAGCTCCAGCACCTCTGCCAGCCCGGCATAGAGCCTGGAGTTGATCGTCCGTTTGATCGTCTGCAGCGCGTCCGGCGAGGCCGCCGCCAGGCGCCTTGCGAGCTCGGCCACCTCCGCGTCGAGCTGGTCGTCCGAGGCTAGGCGGTTGACCAACCCCCACTCGAGCGCTTGCGCCGCGCTGACCCGCTCTCCGAGGAACGCCATCTCGGCGGCGCGGGCGTGGCCGACGCGTAGCGGGAGGGTAAGCGAGGCGCCGCCGTCGAGGCCGAGACCGATGTTCACGAAGGCGAGCAGGAAGTAGGCCGACTCGGCGGCGACGATCAGATCCGCGGCGAGCGCCAGCGAGCAGCCGATGCCGACGGCGGGGCCGTTGACCTTGGCGATCACCGGCTTGGGGAAGGTTCGCACGCGCGCGATCAGCGGGTTATAGGCCTCGCGCAGCTGGCCCAGGACGTTCAGCTTGCCCTCCGGCCCGAGCTCCACACCGCCTTTCAGGTCCGCCCCCGAGGAGAACGCGCGACCCGCACCGGTGAAAACGACCGCGCGTACAGCGGCGTCCTGCGCCGCGCGCTCGAGCGCCTCGAGCATGTCCTCGCCCAACCGGCGCGTCCACGCGTTGAGCGCCTCGGGGCGGTTGAGGAGGATCGTGGCAGTGCCCGACTCGATCTGAAGCTTGACCGTCTGGAGCTCGAGTTTCGAGATCTCTGACCTTCCTTTCAGCGGGCTGTGCCCGAGGGCGGTTGGCTCCTCATGCCCGTAACGGAGCGTCTCCGTCGTAGCGCTTGATCACGCGGATCGCCCCCGGCGGAGCGGCATTCAAGCACAGCTCGCACAGCACACATTCGTCCAAGTGCTCGCGCACGACCTCGATTCCCCGCGCGCCGGCATGGTAGATGTCGACCGGGCACACCTCGGCGAGCTTCGCGGCCAGCTCGCGGTCTCGCACGGCCCATTCCTCCACCTCGACGGCGATGAACAGGCCGTCGGCCGGCGCTCTGGGTCCAACCTGCTCGACGCTCATACGGCCGTGCCCGAGGCCATACGGTCCTGCACCAGCGAGGGGATCTCGGAGATCTCCTCGGCGACCACGATCCCCGCCTCCCCGAGCCGGGCGACCTTCTCGCTGGCGGTGTCCTCCTTGCCCTCGACGATCGTCCCCGCGTGGCCGAAGCTCATCCCGGGCATCTCGTCCATGAAACGGCCGGCCATGAACGCCACGATCGGCAGCCGGGAATCGGTCTCGAGCACGCGTCGAGCCAGCTCGGCCTCCATCCGCCCGCCGGGCTCCGTGTAGATCACGATCGCGTCCGTGGCCGGGTCGGCCTCAAACAGCGGCATGAGCTCGGCGTATGTGGAGCCGATGATCGCGTCGCCGCCGATCGACACGGCGGTCGACTGCCCCAGGCCCGCCGCCGTCAGCGTCGAGGACATCTCGGTCGTCATGCCGCCCGAGCGCGAGATCACGCCCACGGGACCCGGGGTGTACGACCTGGCCGCGTCGCGTGCGGGGCCGCCGATGCCACCCATCTTGACGACGTCGGGGACGATGATGCCCAGGCAATTGGGGCCGATGATGCGCGCGCCACGCTCCGAGGCCAGCTCGACCATCTGCGCCACGTCACCCCGGGGGATCCGCTCGGTCACGATCACGACCAGCCTGATCCCATTCTCGAGCGCCTCGAACACGGCGTCCTTGGTGAACGCGGGCGGAACCGTGACCACCGATCCGTCGATCTGAGCGCCCTGGTGCTCGATCGCCTGCGCGACGGTGTCGAAGACCTGCACGCCGTGGACGTCGCGACCGCGGCGGCCGGGGGTCACCCCGGCCACGATCCTCGCCCCCTTGCCGTAGTCGAGGCACTCGCGCACGAGATTCACCGCCTCGCGGCCGGTGATCCCCTGCACGATGAAGGTTGTGTGCTCGTCGATCAGGATGGACATCAGGCCGCCGCTCCGTCTGCGGTGGCGGCCTCGCTTGACCGCATGGGGCCTTGCCCGATGCTCTCCACCGCCCGCCGGGCGGCCTCGTGCAGCGAGACGGTGCGGTCTGCGTATTGAACTCCGTAGCGGCGCAAAATCTTGAACCCCTCGTCCTCCCAGGCGCCGGGGATGCGGAAGATCGCAATCTTTTCGGCCGGGTCGTAGCCGAGCTCGAGGCAGGCCTTGATCACCCCGCGCGCGACGATGTCCACGCGGGTGTTGGAGACGATCGACATCATCACCGCGATCTTGTCGACGCCCGGCTTCTCCAGCACGAGCTTTGCCAGGCCGCACGCCTTGCGCACCGACGGGTTGCCGCCGATCTCGCAGTAGTTGGCCGGCCGGCCGCCGTGGGCCCTCACGGCGTCAAACAGGGTCAGCGACCCACCGCCGGCGCCGATCACCAACCCCAGGTCGCCATCGAACTCGGTCACGTTGCCGGCCACGCCGCGGTGGTCCTGGGCATCGACCTGCTCGCCGGCGAGCTCGAACGCTGTCGGCTCCCGCGCCAGGCGCGTCTCCTCGTCGCCGACGCCGAGCTCGTGCAGCAGCGCGTGCTGGCGCCGGCGGGCCTCGTTCTCCATCTCCATGTGGGCGTCGAGCGCCACGAACGAGCCGTCCTGCAGCTCGCCGAGCGGGTTGATCTCGGCGAGCGTCATGTCGTAGGCGAGAAAGAGACGGGCCAGCCGGGCGACGATCGGCGTGAGGCGATTGAGCGCCGAGCCGCTTATCCCCAGCGACGTGATCAGCTGCTTGGCCTGCCAGTCCGAAACCGGACGCAGGGTCGAGAAGTGGACCCGCACGACGCGGTCGGGATGCGTTTGCGCGACCTCCTCGATATCGATCCCACCCATGTCGGAGAACAACATCACCGGCAGCTTCCGGATTCCGTCCCACACCACGCCGGCGTAGTACTCGCGCCTCAATGGAGCACGGTCGTCGACGAGCACTCCACGCGGCATGTGGCCGCCGATCTCGAGATCGAGGATCTGGTCGGCGTGGCGGGCCGCCTCGTCGGGCGTGTCGGCGAACTTGACCCCGCCCGCCTTCATGCGGCCGCCCGACAGCACCTGTGACTTGATAACGACCGGACCGCCGATCTGCTCGGCGATGCGGCGCGCCTCATCCGCCGTCTTGGCCAGGCCGTGTCTGGTGACGGGTATGCCCACCTTGGCCGTGACCACCCGCGATTCGTATTCGAAGAAGCGCATGGGTCGCCGGAGGCTACAAAACTCCCGGAGGCTGGACGGAAAAGCGACGCTCTATGTCGTTAATTCGCCCAGCCTCGGACTGGGAGCCGATGGCGAGCCGCTATCCGACGCCCGCCGGCGCGAACCCGTAGGCCTCGGCCAGATCGGGGTCCTTGTGGGCGAGCATCTCCGCCAGCGAGACCATCACCTTGCACTGCTTCCAGGTCGCATCGTCCTGCATCTTGCCGTCGATCATGTGGACGCCGCGGCCGTCGGGGATCGCCTGCAGCACCTTCTTGGCGAACGCCACCTCGTCCGGGTCCGGGCTGAAGACGCGCGTGGCGATTTCGATCTGCACCGGGTGCAGCGACCACGCGCCCACGCATCCGAGCAGAAAGGCCGCGCGGAACTGCGTCTCGCAGCCCTGCACATCCTTGATGTCTCCGTAGGGGCCATAGAAGGGCAGGATCCCCGCCGAGGTGCAGGCATCGACCATGCGCGCGATCGAGTAGTGCCAGGGATCCTGCTGGGCGGTCGCGCGCGGCCCCTCCGAGGAGTCGGGATCGGCGATCACGCGGTATCCCGGGTGACCGCCGCCCACGCGCGTCGTCTTCATCCGCCGCGATGCCGCCAGATCGGCGGGACCGAAGCTCATCCCCTGCATGCGCGGGCTGGCCGTCGCGATCCGCTCGACATTGACCACGCCGAGGCTGGTCTCGAGGATCGCGTGGACGAGCAGCGGCCTCTTCAGGCCCGCCTTGGCCTCGAGCTGCGCGAGCAGCCGGTCGACATAGTGGATGTCCCACGGGCCCTCGACCTTGGGGACCATGACGACTTCGATCCGGTCGCCCACCTCGGTCACGAGCGTCGTGAGATCGTCGAGCACCCAGGGGGACTCCAGGCTGTTGACGCGGGTCCAGAGCGCGGCTTCGCCGAAATCGACCTCCCGGGCCGCCCGAACCAGCCCGTCGCGCGCGGCCAGCTTCTTGTCGACAGGCACCGCGTCCTCGAGATTGCCCAGGAGGATGTCTGCCTTGGCCGCGAGATCGGGCAGCTTGGCGGCCATCTTCTCGTTCGAGGGGTCGAAGAAGTGGATCATCCGCGAGGGCTTGACGGGGATCTCGGGCAGAGGGGCGGGGGCGCCGATCGCGAGTGGCTTGCGGAAGTCGCGGGGGTTTCTCATCTGCCAAAAGTTATTCGATGGTCGGCCGCGCACATGTGCGCGGCCGCCGACCGACACATGTGCCGGTCGGGCCGGCGGCGCATGCGCCGCCGGCAACAAAACTGACATTCTCCCGCCATGACCGCGATGAACCTCGACACAGAGCAGGCCGCCCGCGAGGCGTCCGGCGCCCACTCCTACGGCCGCTACCTGGAGGAATTCGAGGTCGGGGCCACCTACAAGCACTGGCCGGCCAAGACGGTGACCGAGGCCGACGACCATCTCTTCTGCCTGCTGACGATGAACCACCACCCCCTGCACATAAACGACGTTTACGCGGCCGCCTCGCAGCAGGGACGCAACGTGGTGGTCGGGCCCCTGGTGTATTCGCTGGCGCTGGGAATGAGCGTCTCCGACGTCTCCGGCAAGGCGATCGCAAACCTGGCGACCGAGGAGCTCAGTCACCCTGCGCCGCTGTTCCACGGCGACACGCTGTTCGTGGAATCAGAGGTGCTCGAGGTGAGGCCGTCGCGTTCAAAGCCAGACCGCGGCACCGTCAAGGTCCACACGCGCGCCTACAACCAGGAGGGGGTGCTCGTGGCCGAGTTCAAGCGCGTCGTGCTGGTGCCGCGCAAGGACCCCGGTGAGCCGTTGCGCAGCGCCGAGGCCAATGTCGAGTAGGGCCGCGGAAGGGGGTAATTAAATAGCGCGAAAGCCGGCGGCCGCAGATCCCTCCTCCGTCCCCGGCAGGTAGGCTTGCAAACCCCTCCAAAGCAACAAGGAGCAGCGAGAGCATGGCAGATACCGCAGCGACCCACGAGCCCACGACAAGCCATAAACGGCTTTGCCGGTGGGTCGAAGAGGCGGCGGGGCTGACCCAGCCCGACGAGATTCACTGGTGCGACGGGTCCGCGGAAGAGTACGAATGGCTCGCGCAGACTCTGGTCGACGCCGGCACGTTCGAGAAGCTCTCCGAGGCCAAGCGGCCGAATTCCTACCTGGCGCTGTCGGATCCGGCAGACGTGGCACGGGTCGAGGACCGGACGTTCATCTGCTCTGAGAAGGAAGCGGACGCGGGCCCGACGAACAACTGGCGGGATCCGGCCGAGTTGCGCGAGACGCTGACAGAGCTGTTCGGCGGCTGGCGGCCGGGTCGCTCCGCGTACGTGGTGCCGTTCAGCATGGGTCCGCTGGGCTCGCCGATCTC
>JAFAPR010000231.1 GCA_019247075.1 Solirubrobacterales bacterium | reverse complement strand
GTCGTTTGTGGAGACTGGCTTGGGGCCTACGGCGTCGAGCGTTGCCGATGTGGTGACGGTCGAGTGCCACCCCGTTTTCGCCGAGTCCACGGTGACGATCAGCGCAGACGAGCTGTTCAGTCGCTGCGCCGGCCACCTGAGCTGGATCCACACACCGGGGAACGGAGGCACGGCCACCGGGGCTACCGTCGACGTGATACTCGACAACGACGGGGAAGCAACGGTCGTGGCCTTTGGAGGGCCTTCATGCGCGGCTGGGACCAGCCTGATCTCGGCGCACCTGGACGTCCCGCCGTTCACCACGGCCAACGCGCGCTATACGATCCTCGCGCCGCGGAACACGCCGCCGGGCGTAAAGGCGTTACCGGCTAGCGTGGTGGAGGACTCGGTCAACAGCAGCGCGGCCACGATCGTGTATGCGGAGTTCAACCCGGTCTTCGCCGAGAAGACCGTCATGTTCAGGAGCAACGAGCTAGAAGCCCGCTGCACCGGGGGGATCACCTGGGTCGGGCCGGACGAGGCCCTGCTTGGCACGGGGCCTACCGTGACAACCACGCTTGATAACAACGGCAACGCGTGGGCGGTCGCCTTTGCCGGACCATCGTGCGCCGCCGGTCCAAGCCAAATCGAGGCGAGCCTCACCAGCGTTCCCTTCACCAGCTACCGGACCACGTTCACAATCCTGTCTCCACGAGTGACCAACCCCTAAACCCCGCGGCCCAGGCGACCCCGGGGGACCCAAGAGGCCCCGGGAGGCTCCGGCCCCCCGGGGCCTCGCCCTCAAGGCTCGCAGCCTTCGCGCTCGCGGCTCACCCAAACAGGTGTCCGGATCGTCGTGGAACTCGAGGGCGATCCCGGGGTGACGATCACAGGGTAACGGGCTGACGGTTCTCCTGGCGCTCGATGGTCTTTGGGGCGGTGTGGGTGGCGTGACGGCGTTCGATCGCGATCACGAGCTTGGCGAGGTTGCGGTAGCCGATGATCTGTCGGAATTGCTGCTCGGCGACGAGCATGCCTGCGGCGGTCCAGCGCAGGCGCATCGCCGCCTTGCCAGCGCTTCACGTTGCGCTCGGTGTAGCGGACGATCTCGATCATCGACTCGCACGGGTTGGTCGACTCCAGGGTGCGCTTGAGCCGGCCCTTGATCCGCAGGCGGCTCACGGTCAGCGTCTCTGCCATGCCCTCCCTGAGGGAGCCCGCAGCGCCGGGGTGGGTGTGATCGAGCTCGTCCGCGAGCCGCTGTGGTTGCTCGAGCGCGCGGTCGTAGTCGGTCTGCGCCCACGCGCGACGCATGCGCGCCCGGATCCGATCGCGGTCGCGCTCGGCCAAGTGCCGGACCACGTTGCGTTCCTTGTGCCGGTTATGGCGACGTCGCCATAATCGTCACTATCCCGACCTTCGGTTTATCCCGACTCGAGCTGCTGAATCCTTGGGTGGTGGGCGGATCCGAGGTGGTGGGGTCGGGATAATCAGAGCGCTTCGAGGAAGGCGAGGAGCGTGTCGGGCGGCTTGTAGCGTCCTGGACGGGTGTCGGGTGGCGTGGTTCGTGCGATTGCGCGTTCTTTGAGCGCGAGGTCGGCGTGGAGGTAGATGTCGGTGGTGTCGACCCGTTCGTGGCCTAACCACAAGGCGATGACGGTGGCGTCGACACCGGCGTGCGGCAGTCGCATCGCGGCGGTGTGCCTGAGGGTGTGCGGGGTGACACGCTTCTCATGCAGGGTCGCGCACCGCTCGGCGGCGATATCGATGTACTTGCTGATCCGGTGGTCGAGCGCGTCGCGGCTCAGGCGGCCGCCGCGGGCGGTCGGGAACCGGGGTTCGTCGGCGCTGCCGGCGCGCTCGGCGAGCCAGACCTCGAGGACCGCCGTGGTGGTCGGGGTCAGGGGCGTGATCCGGTTCTTGCGTCCTTTGCCAGCGCAGCGGACCTGCGCTCCGGTGGTGAGCTGAAGGTCGCCGCATCCCAAGCCGGTGAGCTCGGAGGCGCGCAGTCCGGTCTGGATGGCCAGGAGGAGCAGGGTATGGTCGCGTCTGCCGGTCCAGGTGCTCCGGTCGGGAGCGTCGAGCAGCGCCTGGATCTCGTTCTCGTCGAGGAACGTGACGATCGCGCCGTCGGCTCGCTTGAGCGGGATCGCGAGCACGCGGGCGATGTCTTGGGCGTGTTCGGGGTGGCGGTGCTGGGCATAGCGGAACAGCGAGTGGATCGCCGCAAGCCGCATGTTGCGAGTGCGCACGCTGTTCGCGCGTCTGGCCTCAAGATGATCGAGGAAGTTGGCGATCAGCGGCGCGTCGAGTTCTGCGATGTCGAGCTGCGATGGCTGACGTCCGAGCTGGGTCTCGGCGTGGTCGAGCAGCAGCCGGAGCGTGTCGCGGTAGGCGCGGATCGTGTGTGGGCTGGCGTTGCGTTGTGCGATCAGCCGGTCGGTGAACCATGCTTGCAACGTGGGCGCGAGCGCACTCATGACCGCCCTCCTTCGGTGCGATGAAGGCGGTCAGCGGCGAGCTCGAGCAGCTCGGGCGCAGCGGTCAAATACCAATAGCTGTCGCTCGGCCGGGCGTGTTGGATATGTGGGTGATCTGGACCGCCTGAAACCCACAATGGGTTTGGACCTCTAGTTTGATTCTTCGAGCGAGCGAGGGTTCTGCGAGTGTGCGTCGGAGAGGCCGGCCTGGGAGCTTGGTCTCTTGACCCGCTGTGGGGCGGCCTGAGCCGGTTGCGCTTGGACCTGGGGCGGTGGACGCTCGTCCTGTGGCGAGCCTCGTGCCGCTCAGGGGATCGGCGAGCGATCGGTGCGCTGGGAGGTCGTTAGACGGCAGATGGGCTCGACAGGGGACCGCGATCTCGCTGCCGAGGACGAGTGGCGCAGTGAGCGCCGCATCGAGCCAGCGGGCGGGAGCGCGAACGACCACACGGGAGGAATTCGCGGGTGCGAGCACAACAGGTCTCGGTCGGATCTGTGGCAACTTGAGGAAGGAGCATCGCGATGGGTTTCGTGCCGAGCATGGAGCGCGTGGTGGACGGGTATGCGCTGCGGGCGGTCACGCTGGGGCATCCGCTGGTGGATGCGTATCTGGAGTTCGTGGGCGCCCGCGGTGCGGTCAACACGTGGCTGGCGACCGCGTATGACCTGAAGGCGTTCTTCGAGGTGGTCGGCAAGGAGCCCGCGGCGGTGACCTCGGGTGACGTGTTCACGTTTCTGGGGCAGCAGCGCACGCCGCGTCACGAGAAGGTGGTGCGGATCGAGGATGGCGAGGCGGGGCTGTCGGCGAGGACGATCGCCCGGCGGTTGTCGAGTGTCGCCGGGTTGTTCGAGTATCTGATCGTCCGTGGCGACGCGGGCATTGATCGTAATCCGGTGCCGCGGGGGCTAGCTGGCCGGCGAGCGGGTCAGCAAAATCGGCGTGGCGTGCGGCTGGTGCGTCGAGCGCGGACGCTGCCGCGGGTGCTCTCGCCGGTCGAGGTCGACAGGCTGCTGGGCGCGTTGCGCACGCAGCGGGACCGGACGATTGTGCTGGCGATGCTTTTGGCGGGGTTGCGTCGTTGCGAGGCGCTGGGGTTGCGCCTGCGGGACATCAATCCGGGCGAGCAGCGGCTGTTCGTCTCGTCGGGGAAGGGCGGCCGGGAGCGGGTCGTGCCGGTGTCGGGCCGGTTCTTTGAGGTGCTGGGCGAGTACCTGGAGTCAGAGCGGCCGGCCGAGGTGTTGACCGACGCGCTGTTTGTCGTGCTGAAGGGCCCACGCCGCGGGATGCCCTTGACGGCCGCGGGTCTTGACGAGGTGATCGACGGAGTCAGGAAGCGTGCCGGGCTTTCGCGCATGACGTGCCACATGCTGCGGCACACGTGCTTGACCAGGTTGCGGGAGCAGGGGATGTCGCTTGAGGCGTTGCAGGCGCAGGCGGGGCACGCGTCGATCGACTCGACCCGGATCTATCTGCATCTGGCGAACGACTGGCTGGTGGGTGAGTATCTGCGGGCGGCGGAGGCGATCGAGGCGCAAATCGACCCGACCGCGGGGGAGGCGGCATAGTGGCCCGGCTTGCGCGCGACCCGGGGGTCGAGGCGCTGGTCGCCGCCTACCGGGCGGACCTCGTCGCGGCCGGTCATTTCGCCGAGAACGAGGTCACCTCGCCGGCGCGCGCATTCCTTTTGCGGATCGGCGGCGCGGCCGGATGGTCGCGTCTATCGGTCGAGGAGCAGTGGCGGGTCTCGGAGGCGCGTGAGAGCGCGGTAGTGATGTGGATGATCGCTTCAGGTCATGTGCGGCCGAGGCCGGAGTTCCTCGTGCGCGGCTGTCAGCCGATCGGGAAGGTGTCGGCGTGGGTGCACGGCGAGTTCCACGAGCGGTTCATGGCGACTGCCGCCGGGCTCGGTTTCTCGCCGAAGGTGGCCGAGTTGCAGTGGTGGGCGGTCGCGAAGGTCGCCGCGGTTGCGGGGGTGGCGCCCGGCAAGCTCACACGCGCGAAGTTCGATACGGCAAGCCGCAAGCTGTTCGATGCGGTCCGGAGGTACGGCGCGTGTTCGGGGCGGATCACGTTGAGCACCAGGCTCTACGGGGCGGAGGCGACGCTCTATCACGCCGGCGTGATCGATGGGGCGCCGCGCAAGCGTGCGCCGAACCAGGCCACTTTGCGCCAGCAGGAGTGGGCCAGCGTCCCCGCCAGGCTGGCGGAGACGCTGCAGGGCTATGTGGAGCAGATGCGCGTCACGCTGCGACCGAACTCGATGCCGCACATCGAGCGGACGCTGCGCGAGTTCGCGCTCTGGCTGCGCGATGAGGCACCCGAGATCAAGGCGATCCGGGATCTCCGCCGTGCGCACATCGAGCGCTACAAGCGCCACGTCGCGCAAAAGCCGAACCGCCGCGGCGGGCGGCTGTCCAAGCGCACGATCGCTGGTGAGCTCTCGACGCTGCGGATCTGCCTGGAGCGCTTGGGCGAGTGGGACGGCGAGGACGCACCGACGCGGACGTTGATGTTCCCCGGTGACGTGCCTAAGCTCGATGACCCGCTGCCCCGGTTCATCGACGACGGCGCCGCGAAGAAGCTGATACAGGCGGCGCGCGCGACCGACGATCCGTTCGCGCGTCTCGCGGTCGAGTTCCTCGCGCGTACCGGATTGCGCCGTGGGGAGTTCCTGGACTTGAAGATCGACTCGGTCGTGCAGATCGGCGCCGCGTACTGGCTGCACGTGCCGCTGGGGAAGCTGCGCACCGACCGCTATATCCCGCTGCACCCGCAGCTCAAGGAGCTGCTGGACGAGTGGGTCGCGAGCCGCCCGGCGAACCTGCGCGAGCCGTGGCTGTTCATGGACCACGGCCGGCGGGTCGGGCCCGAGAGCGTGCGCAAAGCGATCCAGAGGGTCGCCAAGGACGCGGGCCTTGAGAACGTGACGCCGCATCAGCTGCGGCACACGTTGGCGACGCAGGCGATCAATCGCGGGATGTCGTTGGAGGCGATCGCTGCGCTGCTGGGGCACAAGTCGATGCGGATGACGATGGTCTACGCGAAGGTCTCCAACCGCACCGTCGCCGAGGAGTACTTCAAGGTCTCAGAGCAGGTCGAGGCGCTCTACGACGCTCCCAAGCAGCTTCCCGCAGAAGCGGAGGGATCCGAGATGCGCAAGCTCCGCTCGGAGATGCACCGGCGGATGCTCGGCAACGGGTACTGCGCCCGCCCCGTCGGCCTGGACTGCCACTTCGAGTCGATCTGCGAGTCATGCGTCTACTTCCAGACCACGCTCGAGTTCCGCCCCACGCTGAAGCGACAGCGCGACGACGCGGCAGAGAAGGGGCAGGTCGCCCGCCTGAAGATCTTCGACGGGCTGCTCGACCGGCTCGATGCCCAACCGAGAGCCTCATGACCACACCGCCACCACGCGTCCCGCTGTTCGAGGTCGCCGCCAACCCCGACCCCGACTCGACGCTCCCGTTCCTGATCCGATTGCCCCTGCCCGGCGGGGAGCTCGTGCTCAAGGCACGCGATAGCTGGCCGCGGACCGCGAAGGTCTACTGCCACCGCGCCGAGCACGGCTGGCCGCGGGAAGCGGAGATCATCGAGCAGATCCCGGTCCGCTCCTGTCAGCACCGCGGCGTGGCGATCGACCTGGTGCTCGACCGGCCGCGCGAGAACCGCTCCCAGCTCGTGTTCACGCGCATCCAGGGCGGCCGCGAGGGAATCTTCTGGCAGTCGGCGCGCACCACCCGCCAAGCGCGACCCGGGATCCGCGTCCCCCGCCGCCGCGCCGCCGAGCTCGCGCACCTCACGATCCTCATCGACACGCGCGAGCGCTACCCCTACAAGTTCAACCACCAGCAGGCCACCACGGAGCGACAGGCGCTGCCGGCCGGCGACTACGGGATCGCTCACGACGGCGAGATCGTCGCCGTCGTCGAGCGCAAGAGCCTCACCGACCTCGTCCGCAGGCTGATCGATGGGCAGCTCACTTATGCGCTCGCCGGCCTGGCCACCCTCCCCAGAGCGGCCGTCGTGGTCGAGGACCGCTACTCCAGCCTATTCAAGCTCGAGCACACCAAGCCCGGATTCGTGGTCGAGATGCTCGCCGCGCTCACCGTCCGCTACCCGGCCGTGCCGATCCACTTCGCCGAGACACGGCCGCTCGCCGAGGAATGGACCTACCGGTTCCTCGGCGCCGCGCTCGCCTACCACCAAGTCGCCAGCTCCTGACCAGCCGCCGCGCCGGCACGCGCCCGTTCCGACCGGCACCGGTGCGACGCTGAGAGCACCCGAGATCGAGAGGAGACGCGCATGCCCGGACCCGGACGCAACGACCCCTGCCCGTGCGGCTCAGGTCGCAAGGTCAAACGCTGCTGCGGACAACACCGCGGGCCCGGCGAGAACGACCTCGCGCGCGCCTACCTCGCCCACCAAGCCCGCGTCGCAGCCCGCAAGCTTCGCCATCTCGACGAAGACGAACTCCACGATCTGTTCGACGAACTGTTCGACCTGCCCGAACTCGACCTGACACTGACGATCACCCTGCCGCAGCTGCTCACGCCGCACCTCCAGCACCTGTTCGACGCGATCAAGGCCGACGACGTCGACGCCGGCGACGACGTCATCCCAACCATCCTCGAACGACCAACTCGACACGCCCGTCGAACGCGCCCGCCTCGCCCGCGCAGTCCTCAAACAGCGCGACTCCAGGCGCCTCGACTCGCTGCTCGCCGCCGCCGCGATCATCGACCTCGACAGCCGCTCGCGACTCCTGCTCCGCGCCAGCCTCATCCACACCGCGTTCATCCACACCGGCCGACTCCGAACCCCCGCCGGCCTGCGCCTCGCCGCCTAACCCGACATCGCACACCCCGGCGACACTCGCGTCGCTTGACACGATCACCCGCATAATG
>JAFAPR010000296.1 GCA_019247075.1 Solirubrobacterales bacterium | reverse complement strand
TGCCGGCGGCCGCGTCCACCACGAAGGCGATCGAGTTCGGCTTCCGCGGCTCGACCACGCTCAAGAACGGGACGATGACGCGGGGCATAAATGACGGCTGGCTCGTTCACATGAACGACTTCCTCGGCGCGAAGAGCAAGAGTGACGCCAAGAAGCTGGCCGCGGGACTCAAGGCTGGCAAGTCGATGAAGAAGCTGCGGAAGTACCTGACGAGATCGTTCTTTGAGGTTTTCGGTCCCGTCTCGCACGGAGCCGTCCAGCAGTTTGTGCTGCAGACGAAGCCCGGCTACTACGTCGAGGCCTGCTTCATGACCACCCAGGACAGGCGTGTCCACACCGTGCTCGGAATGGAGCGCGTCGTCAAGGTAGTCAAGTAGCTACCGAGTAGCTGAGACGGCCGCGCGGGCGGGCGCCCGCGCGGCCGCCGCTCTCAGGCGGTTTTTGCAGCCCGCTGCTGCCCGCTGGCCACCGGCAGCGAGTAGAACAGCGCGATCCCCGCGCAGATACCGAGCGTCAAGTACTGGGATACGAACGCCAGAGCCGTCGCGACCACGTATGGCCCCAGGCCGGTCATGAAGCGCAGTCCGATCCGCCGCCTCTCTTCGTGGGAGAGCGGTGCACGGAGGAGATGGGTTTTTCGCATCAGGATGTGCCAGTTGAGCAGCGTGAACGCGATTGACATCAGCAGGAAGGCGCCCGCGTAGACGGCGGCCGCAACGTGCTGGCCTCGCGGCCGGTTGAGATACACCGAGAGCAAGTTGGTGGCGAACGGAAGCACCCCGATCGTCATCAGCAGCAGCAGGTTCAGGATGAGGATCGCGTGATCCGCTTCTCGCAGTCGGCCGAGCACGACGTGGTGGTTGATCCAGATGATCCCGATCGTGATGAACGAAGTCGCGTAGGCGGCGTAGGCCGGCCATCTGCGCCCCAAAGCGTGCGCTAGCCCATGCGCCCCAGCAGCAGGGACCACAAGGTTGAGCACGAGCAGGGTGGCCGCCACCGCGATCACGCCGTCGGAAAACGCCTCCATGCGGCCTGTGGACATGCCAGGAGGTTCGGCGAGAGCGCCGACCCTCCTCGTTTCAGCGCGTCACTTGCACCAGGGGTTCTTCGGCACCCCGACGCATGGATTCGGCATCGTCCGAAGCGTCTTGGGCAGCGGGTGCATGACGATCCGCGTGCGGCGCGGGTAGTGGTCGGTGGGCGTGCAGGGAGGGGTGGTGCCGCCGGGGAGCGGGACCCCTGCATCGCACGCGACCTCGGCGATGAACTTGACGTTCGCGTTGGCTGGAACCTTCTTGCCGTTGCACACCGGGTACTTCCGCTGGGCGTGTTTCGGCGAGCTGGTGGCGGCGGCGCCACCTACCTCCCGGTTGCCGCTAAAGCAATTGGTCGGCTCGTTGGGTAGGAGGTTCCCCGCTCCGAAATCCCCGTTGGTGGGGTTCCCGAAGAAGCCGTTGTGCTGGTAGCGGTTGTTCAAAAGCGCGTCGCCGTACCCGTCGAACAGGCACAGCTTGCCGCTCCGCGCTCCGCCGATGCACGGCGGCCCCGAGTCCGGGAAGGGCACGAAGATCGTGCCCCATGCGCCGTTGTGCACGAACAGGTGGTCGATGATCGTGTCGTTGCGGCCGCCCGAGACCGACATCCCGGTGCCCACGGGCCCCACGGCGGCAAATCCGGCCGAGGGGATGTTGGGGTTGTTGTTGTCGTGCACGTAATTGTGCATGAACACCCAGCAGCGGCCGCGCATGTGGATCGGGCTTGAGACCCCCTTGGGGCACGCGCCGTTCTGCGGCGAGGGTTCGTCCCCATTCTGGGAGTTGGTGTCGAACCCATCATGGTTGCGGTCGAACTGCGAGTGCTCGACCACCAGGCGACCGCCCGCGTTCGAGCCCGAGTAGCCCAGCGCGTTGTATTCGGACCAGGCGTGGTCGACGGTCTGGTCGCAGATCTGCCGGCAGGCCCCGATGTACAGGCCGGAGTCGTTGAAGTTGCTGGTGTAGGTGCGGTCCCACTTGCCGCCCGACCAGTTGGAGGAGAACACGCCGTATGCGGCGGCGGTCGCCTCCCTGTGGAAGAAGGTGCTCGTCGCGGTCAGATAGGCGCCGTAGTACCCCCAGCCCCCCACCTTGCCGCTGTTGGCGCCGCCGTTCCACCAGATCCCGTTTCCGTTGCCGTACCTTCCGCTCGACCCGTTGAGGAAGTTGCAGGCGGTGAGGTTCTCCACCGAGACCCTGTCGGCCTTGTAAACCATGATCCCGTTGAGGCCGACCGGCTGCTTGGCGCCGCCGGGCTTGGGACCGAAGTTCTGTGCGGACTTGACCGACGAGCACTTGGCGGAGCCGGGCCTGGTGCCGTCGACCACCACCGTGTTGCGATTCATCCCGCGCAGGTGCAGGCGCGGCGTGGTGATCAGGACCGCCGCCGGCGTGGCGCTGGCTCCCTTGGGCGCTTGCGAGGAGGTGGTCTTGTAGTCGCCCGGCGCGATCAGGATCCAGTCGCCGGGGCGCGCGGCGTTGACCGCCGCCTGGATCGTCTTGTACTGGCCGCGAATGCCGTGGTAGGTGCCGACGCGCAGCACCGCCGGAGAAGTTGACGCGGTGGCGGCGGCGACCGCCAGCACGGCACCGACCGCGAGCAGCGCGCAGGCTGCGCCTCCGATCAGCGCCAGCGCCCTAATGCGCGAGCTTGGCCGCCCAACGATGGAAGCCCTCGGCAGTTGCACGGACGCGGCATCCTACAACTCTGGCCGCAGTTCGAAGGCCACGCCAGCGATCTCGACCTCGTCCCCGGACCGGAATCCCTTCTCACCAAGCGCGCGGATCACCCCAATCCGCTCCAGCCGCCGCTCCAGGTGGGCCAGAGCCTCGTCGTTGTCCAGGTCGTATCGGGCCACCAGCCCCGCCACCCCCTCGCCGCTGACGCGCCAGCTGTGCTCGTCGAGGCGCTCGATGCTGTAGGCGCCGCGCGGCCGCGGCCGGTAGGTGCGGTGCTCGGCCAGCTCACCGGCGGGGGCGCGCCGGTCGGCACCGTCCGCGCCGAGCGGCTGGGGGGCCCGCGGCAGCTGCGGCACGCGCCCCAACAACTCGCTCGAGAGCTCCGAGAGCCCCTCGCCCGTGACCGCGGAGGTGGCGATCACGGGCACCTCCGGGCCCAGCCGGCGGGACCACCGCGCCCGAGCTGCCGCGGTCGTGCGGGCGTCCACGAGATCGGCCTTCGACAGCGCCAGCACGCGCGGCGCGGCGGCCAGGCGGGGATCGTGAAGCTCGAGTTCGCGCTCCACGGTGGCGTAGTTCGCGGCCGGATCGGAGCCATCGAGAGGCGCAAGTTCGAGCACATGCACCAGCAGCCGCGTGCGCTCTACGTGGGCCAGGAACTCGTGGCCCAGCCCGGCGCCCGCGCTCGCGCCTTCGATCAGGCCGGGAATATCGGCGATCACCAGCTGCCGATCGTCAGCGTCGAGCGTTCCCAGGGCAGGCTCCAGCGTGGTGAAGGGATAGTCGGCGACCTTGGGATGGGCACGGGTCATGCGGCGTAGCAGCGAGGACTTGCCTGCGTTCGGCAGCCCCACCAGGCCTACGTCCGCGAGCACCTTGAGCTTCAGCGTCGCCCACGTCTCCTCCCCCGCCGCCCCACGCTCAGCGAAGCGCGGCGTCTGCCTCGTGGGTGTCGCGAAGCGCTTGTTCCCGCTGCCCCCGGCGCCTCCGCGGGCGACCAGCGCACGCTGCCCGGCAGCGACGAGGTCGTAGCGCGTGCCGTCGCGCTCGACGAGCGCCTGCGTCCCTGGGGGGACCGCCAGCATGAGCGCCTCGCCATCGGCGCCGTGCCTGAGCGCCCCCTCTCCGTGTCCCCCACGCCCGGCCTTGAAATGGGTGCGACGGCGGAAGCGCTCGAGATCCCGCAGCGAGTCGTCGCAGACCAGCACGACGTCGCCGCCCCGACCGCCGTCGCCGCCGTCGGGCCCGCCCCTGGGCACGTGGGCCTCGCGGCGGAAACTGACCGCTCCGTCGCCTCCGCGGCCGGCGCTCACAAAGATGCGGGCGCGATCGAACACGCCCTCATTGTCGACTCAGGCGGGGGCTTCGCTCAAGACGATGCCGCAGTGCTTGCACCGCGTGGCGGCAGCCGGGACATCGTCCGAGAGGCACTCGGGGCAGACCTTGACCGGCGAAGGATCTCCGAAAACCAAGTAGCCGCGGCGCGCGGCGTAGGACCGGTAGGGCACGACGATCAGGAAGTAGACGACGGCCACGAAAATGATGAAGTAGATGAGCGCGGAGATGAACGCGCCGAAGTTGATCAACTGCCCGTGTACGTGCACCCCCAGCCCGGTCTTGCGACCTCCGCCGGCCGCGTTGACGAGCGGGGTGATGATGTTGTCGGTGAACGCCTTGATCAGGGTGCTGAAGGCGAGCGCGATCACCAGGCCGACGGCGATCACGATCAGGTCTCCCTGCATCAGGAAGTTCTTGAAGCCCCTCAGAACTGACACTCACTTGCCTCCCTCTTGGCCGAAATCCAGCCCCGAGACTATGCGATCTAACGGATGTGAGCCGGCGGGATCGCCATCCTCAACCTGGGGACGCTACTGCTCGAGATCGCCGTCGCCGACGACCGAGATCACCCGGCCGCGGCGGCCGCGCATGAACGTCACCGTGCCCGCCGCGCGGGCGTAGATCGTGTCGTCTGAGCCGATGCCGGTGCCCTCGCCCGGTTTGAAGCGGGTGCCTCGCTGGCGCACGATGATCTCGCCTCCCCGCACCCGTTCGCCGGCGAACACCTTCACGCCGAGCCGCTTGGCGGCCGAGTCACGCCCGTTGCGCGACGAACCAAGTCCCTTCTTATGAGCCATCGCTTTCCTCCTCCTTCGGGCGGGCTCGACCTCCCTGTTGGCGTCCCGTGTGAGCAGTGGCCGCGGGCTTGCGCTCGCTTGTGGCGCGCCGCTGGCGGGTCGAGCGCCGGCCGGTTTCGCCGCCCTCCTTCTTCGCTGAGGCGCGCTGCTGCCGCCCGCCCGCATCGATCGAGGTGATCTCGATTCTGGACAGCTGCTGGCGGTGGCCGGTACGGCGCTTATAGCCGCGCTTGGGCTTGAACTTCACCACGCGCAGCTTGGGGCCACGTTCGTGGGCGACCACGCGCGCCTCCACCCGCAGCTCCGGGTTCCCGTCGCCCGAGCCGACCACCCGCTTGCCATCCACGTACAGGAGCGGTTCGAGCAAGCAACTCTCGCCCTCTCCCACCGGCAGCCGCTCGACGAGCAGGGTTTGACCCCGCTCCACGCGGTACTGCTTACCACCGGTTCTGACGATTGCGTACATGGTCTGCGCTGGCCTCGAAGCCCGGTCATTCGGAGGCGCGCGAGCCCGAGCCCGACGTCGCCCCGGCCTCCGAGCGGCGCCGACCGCCTCTGCGACTCCGTCGCCTTCGCTTCGATTCTAGGGAATCGTCCCCATCGGCGGCCACGTCGATCAGCGATGCGACCGCGCCGGTGCGGCCCGCCTCCTCGATGCGGACGAGGTGCTTCTCTCCCACGTACGGCGTGCCGCCCTTGACCGTGATGATGTAGCCGTCGATCTTTGCGACGGCGTCGCCAGGGCTGTACATGTGCGGCTCGACGATCTCGACATGAGCCTCCTCACCGGGGCGGAAGGGCAGCGCCCGCTCGAGCAGCTGCTCGCGCTCCCCCTCGCGCAAGACCGCAAGGTGCTCCAGCGGCAGCCCCTCGGACCCTTCGAAGAAGAACCACTTGCCGGTCTGCTCCTCGACAGCGTGCAGCGCCCGCCCACCATCTTTGGCCAGCTCGGCGCTCACCCGCGGGTTCATCTGCAGCAGGAGCGCGGGAGCGTCCGTGTGGGCTGCGAGCTCGCGCATGCGTCGCTCGAACTCGATCGCGATCGTCTCCTCGGACTTGATCACGCCCTCGCCGTGGCACGTCGGGCACGGCCTGGTCATTATCTCGCGCACCCCGTCGGTGATGTTCTGCCGGGTCATCTCGACTAATCCGAGCGGGGAGATCTCGACCACGAAGGTCTTGGTGCGGTCCTCATCAAGCGACTTGCGCAGGGTCGCGAGCACGGTCTCGCGGTTATGGGCGCGGGCCATGTCGATGAAGTCGATCACGATGATGCCGCCGATATCGCGCAGCCGCAGCTGGCGGACGATCTCCTCGGCGGCCTCCAGGTTGGTCCTGGTGATCGTGTCCTCGAGCCGCGCGCTCTTGCCGTGACCCGTGAACGACCCGGAGTTGACGTCGATGATCGTCAGCGCCTCGGCGTAGTCGATCATCAGGTAGCCGCCACTGGGGAGATCGACGCGGCGCTCGAGTGTCGAGTCGAGCACGTCGTCGACGCCGAAGTACTCGAACAACGGCTCGGGCCGATCCCACAGCTCCACCCGCTCGACGAGCTCGGGGGCCGTACGGGTGAAAAATGAGACCAGGCGATGGTGCTGCTTGGGGTCATCTACGATCGCCCGCTCGAACGAGGAGGAAAAGATGTCGCGCACCACGCGCACGGAGAGATCGGCTTCCTGGAAGGCCAGCGCCGGCGCCGACAGCTCGTCCACACGCCGGTGCAAGACCTCGTCGAGCTTGAACAGGTATTGCAGCTCGCGCTCGAGATCCGCCCGCGTGGCGCCCTGGGCAGCGGTGCGGATGATCGCTCCCGAGCCCTTGAGATCAAGCTTGGCTGCCTCCTTGCGCAGCCGCTCGCGTTCGGCTTCGTCGAGCCGGCGCGAGACGCCAATGCCCTCCCCGTAGGGCGCCAGGACCATGTAGCGACCGGCGATCGTGAGCTCCATCGAGAGCCGAGCTCCCTTGCTCTTGAGCGGATCCTTGACGACCTGCACGACGATCTCCTGGCCCGGCTTGAGCATGTCGGTGATCTGGCGGCCCTCACGAGAAGAGCCGCGGCCGCGGCGGGGGACGTTCACGCCGGGGAGGACGATCTCGTCGACGTGCAGAAACCCGTTCTTGTCGAGCCCGATGTCGACGAAAGCCGCTTCGAGCCCGGGAAGCACGTTGTCGACCCGGCCCTTGTAGATGTTGCCGACGATCGAGCGGTTGCCGCGGCGTTCCAGGTATAGCTCGGCTACGAGGTAGCCGGCCTTCTGCGGCTCGGCCTTACGGCGCCGGCCGTCCGCTTTTGCGGCGACGGTCCCCGTCGCCTGTAGCAGCGCCACCCGGGTCTCCGCCCGGTCGACGCTGACCAGTACTTGTTTCTTCAATTGTCATTCAATCCTTATGTGTAGTTGAGCCGCGCCCGGCCTGCAGCGGCGCAGAACCCGCGCCCGCCCATGGGCAGCGCTGACGCTCGCGCTCACCTGCAGCGGCACAGCCATCAGGAAACCAGGGATCGACTCTTGCTGTCTGCAGCGATCCGTGCCTGGATATGGATTGATTCAAGCAGGCCGACAGCGATCAGAGTGACGATCACCGATGAACCGCCGTAGCTCACCAGCGGTAACGGGATTCCGGTGATCGGCATGATGCCGATCGTCATTCCCACGTTGACGAAAACCTGGACCATGAACATCGCCACGATGGTCCCGGCGATCAGGCTTCCGTACAGGTTCTTGGAGAGCGCGACTACGCGCAGCCCGCGCCAGATCAAGAGCGCGTAGAGCGAGAGCACCACCGCCCCACCCACGAAACCGTAGGTCTCTCCAAGGGCGGAGAATACGAAGTCGGTGCTGGGCGCGGGCAAGTACCCCAGCCGCGTCTGGGTTGCCCCGATGCTGCCGCGGCCCAACTTCCCGCCGGAGCCGACCGCGATCAGCGATTGGTGGATGTTCCAGGTGGCGCTCTGGGGGTTCTGCGAAGGGTGCAGGAAGCCAGTCAGCCGCTGCACCTGGTAGGGGGACAGCACGTGGACGCCGAGCGCCGGGGCGCCGACGAGCACGATCGCGATCGCGGCCAGCGCGAGCAGGACCAGCGCTAGCAGGTGCTTCCACGATGTGCCCAGGATGAACAACGTGACGAACGCCACCGCCGCATAGACGATGCTCGTGCCGATGTCGGGCTGGACGATCACCAGCAACGCCGGGATCAGCCCGAGCAACATGATCCTGGCCGTCGTCGACCGCTCGTGGACCCTTTGCGAGCGGTCTACCGCGAACGCCGAGAGCGACAGGATCAGCAGAATCTTGCCGAATTCCGACGGCTGGACTTGGAACCCTGGCAGCGGGATCCAGCGGTGGCCACCCTGTACGGCGGGCATCCCCAACACGATCAAGTTGGTGACGATCATCAACCCGTAGAAGACGTACTTGAATTGGCGCAGGCGCGTGTAGTCGATCCGACTCAGCAGCAGCGCGACCAGCAGCCCAGCAGCCGCGTAGATCCCCTGGCGCTCGACGTAGTAGGAACCGGAGCCCGCGGTGGCGGTCCGAAGTGTGACCAATGAGCAAGCGACCAGCCCTAGCGCGCTGATAAAGAGCAGTGGATCCGACCGCCGCAGTACGCGCAGCCGCTGCGGGGCCTGCTCGTGTGTCACTTGGATCGCCGTCATGTTCAAAACGTCCTCGAGCTTCCTGCGACGTACTTGCCCCGGTGGCCGAAGAACCACTGGGAGAGAATCTCATGCGCGACCGGCGCCGCGCCCACCGCGCCGAAGCCGCCTCGCTCGACGTGTACGACAACGAGGATGGGCCTCCCTGTCGCCCATGACGGCACAAAGCAGACATACCAGGCGTAGTCCTGCTGGCCCGTGTACTGAGCGGTTCCGGTCTTGCCGTAGACCTTCTCGGGAAAGCTGCCGAACACATCGTCGGAGGTTCCGCCGGGCGACTGGGCGGCCTCGTGCAATCCCTCCCGGATAGCTGCCAGGTCGACGGGGTTGTAGTGCAGGTGGCGAAGCGGCGGGGGGTTTATCTGCTGCAGGACGGTGCCGTTGCCGGACTCGATTGCCGCGCCCACGTGCGGGCGGACAATGGCGCCGCCGTTGGCGATCGCGGAGTAGGCGACGGCCAGCTGCAGCGGCGTCACCTGGACGTCTCCTTGGCCGACCGCGAGGTTCTCGTTGTCGCCCGCCGACCAGGGGCGGCCATCGGCGATCTGACATACGCCGTGGTAGTGCTTGTACGGCCCCCTCCTGTGCTGGCATTCAAACTGGAGCTTGTCGACGTGGGCCCTCCAGGCGGGGCTCGGCAAATTGCCCGCGGCCTCGCCGCCCAGGTCCACGCCGGTCGGTCGACCGATCCCGTACAGGTGTGCCCATTTCTGGAGCGCGCCCCCCTGCGGTCTGTCCGAGTTCAGCAGAACACCGAGGTTGTAGAAGAAGACATCGGAGGAGACCCGGATCGCGTTAACGATGTTCAGGACGCCGTCGGCGGCGCCGCCGGCGTTGTGGCGACACAGCCCGCCGAAGCAGAATTGCCCCGTGTCGTCGAAGGTCTGGCTCAGGCTCCAGACGCCGCTCTGGAGGGCTGCAGTCGCCGTGATTCCCTTGAACGTGGAGCCGGTCGGCCCGACCGACTGGGTCGCGCGGTTGAGCAACGGAAAATTGCTGCGGGGTCCGAACATGGAGTTGTACTGCGCGTAGGTGATCGGCCTGGTGAACACGTTCGGGTTGAACGTGGGCAGCGACCCCATCGCATAAATCTGGCCGCTGTCCGGGTTCATCGCCACGAAGGAGCCGGCGTCGGCCGGGGGGTTCGCGTTGATCGACTGCTGGAGCGCCTGCTGCCCGACACGCTGGAGCTGCATGTCCAGCGACAGCTTGAGCGTGTGGCCGGGGGTGGGCGGGATCTCCTTCAGATAGCGCTCAAAGGCGCCGGCGGCGTTGACCAGCACCCGTTGCTTGCC
>JAFAPR010000071.1 GCA_019247075.1 Solirubrobacterales bacterium | reverse complement strand
AGCTGCTCCGGCGGGACCCCCTGCTCCTCGCCGACCAGCTCGTAGAGCAGCAGCAGCACCGCCGCGGGAGCGTTGATCGTCATCGAGGTCGAGACCTGATCCAGGGGGATGCCGTCGAACGCGATGCGCATGTCCTCGATCGTGTCGATCGCGACGCCCGTGCGCCCTACCTCGCCCAGGCAACGAGGGTCGTCCGAGTCCAGCCCGAGCTGCGTGGGGAGGTCGAAGGCCATGCTGAGGCCCGTGGAGCCGTGCTCGAGCAGGTAGCGGTAGCGCTCGTTGGACTCCTTCGCACTCGCGTACCCGGCGTACTGCCGCATCGTCCACAGCTGCCCGCGGTACATGTCGCGGTGGATGCCGCGAGTGAACGGATACTCGCCGGGCCCGCCCAGCCGTTTATCCAGCTCGGCCGGCAGGTCGGACTCGGTGTAGAGCGGCTTGATCTCGATCCCGGAGTCCGTGAAGCGTCGTTGGTCGTCGGGACCGACGATCGGCGCGATCGTGCGGTGCTCAGGGGTGGTGGCCATGGGCGGGAGGTTACCCGCGGCTCGGCGGTCAGCAGCCGGCCGGATCCCGCCTTAGAGCACCTTCGAGAGGAATGTCCTCGTCCGTTCGTGCTTGGGCGAGCCGAGTACGTCCTCGGGCTGCCCGGCCTCGACGACGACACCGTCGTCCATGAAGACGGCCTTGTCGGCCACCTCGCGCGCGAAGCCCATCTCATGTGTCACGACGATCATGGTCATCCCTTCGCGGGCAAGCTGGCGCATCGCCTCGAGCACCTCGCCCACCAGCTCGGGGTCGAGCGCGGAGGTGGGCTCGTCGAAGAGCATCAGCTTGGGGCGCATGGCGAGCGCGCGGGCGATCGCCACGCGCTGCTGCTGGCCGCCCGAAAGCGCCACCGGGTACGTGTTGAGCTTGTCGGCCAGCCCGACGCGCCCGAGCAGCTCGGTTCCGCGCTTTCGCGCCTCGTCGCGCGAAACCTTCGACACCTGGACCGGTGCGAGTGTGACGTTCTCGAGCGCGGTCATGTGGGGGAAGAGATGGAAGTGCTGAAACACCATCCCCACCTGCGCCCGCTTGCGCGCGACTTCGCGCTCGGGCAGCTCATGCAGCTTGGCTCCCCGCTCCCGGTACCCCACCAGCTCGCCGTCCACATACAGCCGGCCGGCGTTGATCTTGTCCAGATGGTTGATACAGCGCAGGAAAGTCGACTTGCCAGAGCCCGAGGGGCCCAGGATGCACATCACCTCGCCGCGGTCGACCTCGAGCGTGATCCCTTTCAGCACCTCCAGCCGCCCAAAGCGCTTGTGCACGGCCTCGGCTTTGACCATCGCGGTCATCGGGCCATCGAACCAGCCCCGAAAGTCAGCCAGCGCGATCGCATCGTGGCCCGCTCGGCGCGCGTGAAGCCGCGCCCGAAGCGGCGCTCGACGAAGTACTGGCCCACGTACAGGACGCTGGTCATTACGAGATACCAGATACTCGCCACGATCAGCAGCGGGATCACCTTGTAGTTGACGTCGTAGATCGACTGGGCCGAGAACAGCAGCTCGCCGTATGAAGCCACGATCAGCAGCGACGTGTTCTTAAGCATCGAGATCGTCTCGTTGCCCGTCGGCGGGATGATCACCCGCATCGCCTGTGGCAGCACGATCCGCCGCATGATCTGAAGCCGGCTCATCCCGAGCGACTGCGCGGCGAGGGTCTGGCCCTCGTCGACGGAAATGATCCCCGCGCGCACGATCTCGGACATGTAGGCACCTTCGTTGAGACCCAACCCGAGCATCGCCGTCACCAGCGGCGTCACGATCGAGTTGGCGTGCGCGTGGACGAACGTCGGGCCGAAGGGGATCCCGAGCGAGATCGTCGGGAACAGCGCCGCGATGTTGTACCAGAATAGGATCTGGACGAGTAGGGGAGTGCCCCTGAAGAACCAGATGTACAGCCAGCTTGCGCCCGAGACGATTGGGTTGGGTGACAGCCGCATCACGGCCGCGACCACCCCCAGCACGATCCCGATGCCTTGGCAGAGCGCGGTCAGGTAGACGGTGGCCAGTACGCCGTGGAGGATGCGCGAGTCGAACAGGTAGTGACCGACGACATGCCACTGGAATCCCTGCGAGGTGACGATCGACCTGACCGCCGCCGCGGCGAACAGCAGCACGATCGCCGCCGCGATCCAGCGCCCCGGGTGGCGCACCGGGACGGCCTTGATCTCCTCGGGCCGTTCCGTCCGCTTCTCTTTGGTCAGCTCGGAAGTGTCCACCTCTGAGCCGAAGTGTCGCGCTTTTTAGCTAGCTTGTCGCGCCGTTGATCTTGACCTGGACGAGATGGATCTCTATGCCCTGCAGGCCCCACTTGCTGAAGATCTTGGCGTATGTCCCGTCCTTCACGAGCTTCAGAAGCGCCGCGAGCACGGCCTTGTCGAATCCGTTCTTGGGAACCGCGATCCCGTAGGGGGCCGGCGCGAAGGCCGCGCCGACGATCTTGAATGCGCCGCTTGACTTCTTCACCTGGTAGTCGGCAACTGGCGTGTCGGCAAAGCCAAGCTGCGCACGGCCGTCCGACACGGCCAGGTTGGCTTCAGTCTGGGTGTCGAACACGAGCACCTTGACCGGCTTCTTGCCAGCCTTTGTGCACTTGGAGCTCTGGGTCTTCGCGTCCGCTTCCTCGGTCGTGCTGCTCTCGACCGCCACGGTCTTGCCGCAGATGTCGGAGATGCTGGCGATCGAAGTCCCGCCGCTCGATTTGGTGTAGAACGACTCGCCGACGTTCGCGTAGTCGACGAAATCCACCGTCTTCTCGCGCGCCTTGGTGTCGGTGAACGACGACGCGCCCATGTCGTACCGGCCTGCTGCGAGCCCCGGGATGATCGTGGCGAATGTCGCGTTGACCACGTTCGCCTTGAGCCCCATCACCGCCGCCAGCGCGTTGCTGAGGTCCGCGTCCATCCCGACGACCGTGTGGCCATTGGAACCGATGAACTCGTCCGGGGCATAGGTCGCGTCGGCGGCCACTGTGATCGTGCCCTTGGACTTGATCGACTTCGGGACCAGCGCCGCGACCGACGGGTCCTTGGCGGGCATCGTCAGTCCCGCTGACGAAGGTGACGTGGTGTGCGTCGGCGTCGTCTTGCTGCTGCTACCGCAACCCGCGGCTACCGCAGTAACGCACACTGCCACCAGCGGGGCTGCGAATCTTCTGCTCCATTTGCGCACGTAAATCCTCCTCAAGACCGCATGAGAGCATAGCCAGATGCGCGTTCGCGGTCACTAGCCTTCGGTTAATGGTTGTTCGCGTCCGCCTGTTCGCAGCCCTGCGGGAGCGCGCCGGCAGTGACGAGCTGGAGCTCGAGCTGCCGGACGGCGCGCTCGTCGCCGACGCGCTCGATCGGATCGGCAACGTGACCGGCGATCTGAAAGCCGTCATGGCGGTCAACCGCGAATACGCCGGCCCCGGCACTGCGCTGCACGCCGGCGATGAGCTCGCGCTGATCCCGCCGGTGTCCGGTGGCGAGCGAGCCTCGGCCGCCGTCCACGTGCAGCTGACCTCTCAGCCGATCGCACTCGATCCCCTGCTGGACCGCGTTCGAGACTCCAGTGCGGGCGCGATCGTCGTCTTCGAGGGTGTCACGCGGGAGGTCCCAGAACTCGAGTACGAGGCGTACGAGGCGATGGCCACGGCCAAGATCTTCGAGATCGCCTCCGCGGCCCGCGAGAGGCACGGGCTCTGTGCCGCGGCGGTTGCGCACCGGGTTGGAACTGTGCCCCTCTCCGAGCCGTCGGTGGTCGTCGCGGTGTCGGCGGCCCACCGCGGGGCGGCCTTTTCGGGGGCGCGGGAGATCATCGACCGGCTCAAGGCGCAGGCGCCGATCTGGAAGCAGGAGGAAGGCGAATGGGTGCTCGGCGAACTGCCGACAACGCCGAGCTGAAGGCGCTTCCCGCGGTGCACGAGCTTGCCGGCCGGCTCGACGGTCCCCACGCCCTCAGAGTGAAGGCGGCACGACGGACGATCGACGAGCGCAGAGAGGCGGTGCGTGCGGGTGCCGATCCCACGCTGGACCTTGTTTCCCGCGCCCGCGAGGTGCTCGATGGCCTGCGCTCAACCTCGCTGCAACGTGTAGTCAACGCCACCGGGGTCATCATCCACACCAACCTGGGGCGGGCGCCGCTGCCGGCCGGCGCCCAAGCTGCCGTTGTTGACATCGCCGACGGCTACTCGAACCTCGAGCTCGATCTGGCCAGCGGGCGCCGCGGGACCCGCCAGGCGCACATCGAGGAGCTGCTGCGAGATCTAACCGGCGCGGAGGCGGCGATCGCCGTCAACAACGGGGCGGCGGCTGTGCTGCTTGCGGCGGCCGCGCTCGCGGGCCCTGGCCGAGCGATCCTCGTCTCACGAGGTCAGCTGGTCGAGATCGGCGGCGGGTTCCGGATCCCCGAGGTCGTATCGGCGTCCGGGTCGTCGTTACTCGAAGTGGGGACCACCAACCGGACGCGGGTGTCGGACTACGAGCGCGGTCTGAAGACGGCTGAGACGCCTGTGGGGGCGATTCTGCGCGTGCACCAGTCGAATTTCCGCGCGGTGGGATTCGTCGAGGAGGTTCCGATCGAGGGCCTGCGCGACCTCGGCGTCCCGGTCATCGACGACGTTGGCTCCGGCGTGCTCGCCGACCCGGCCGCGGCCCTCGCCGTTGTCGCCGGTGGTGGCTGCACCGGGGACCCGGGCCCAGGACTCGCGCTGGCCGATGAGCCCGAGCTCAAGCGATCGGTCGCCGCCGGAGCGGCGCTCGTGTGCTGTTCCGGTGACAAGCTGCTCGGTGGGCCCCAGGCGGGAATCATGGTCGGCCGCCGCGAGGCGCTCGAGGCGGCGCGTGCCCACCCCCTGGCAAGGGCGGTCCGGATCGATAAGCTCGCGCTGGCGGCGCTCGAGGCGACGCTGCTGCTCTATCGCGATCCCGAGCGGGCGTGGCGTGAGGTCCCGGTGCTGGCGATGCTGTCCGTGGATGAGTCGACGCTGCAGGCGCGCGCCCAGCGACTGGGTGCCGGCATCGGCTCGGCGGCGAACGTGGTGCGCTCCTCGGCCACGGTCGGCGGCGGCGCGTTGCCGCTGCTCGAGCTGGAGGGACCCGCGGTCGCGCTGGAGGGCGAAGACCCGGTCGCGCTGGCGCGTGCGCTGCGTGGAGGCGACCCGCCGGTGGTCGCGCGCATCCACGATGGACGTGTGATGCTCGACCCGCGCACGCTGCGGGAAGCGGAAGTGGTGCAGGTCATCGCGGCCGTTCGCCGCGCGCTCGAGCGATGATCGGGCTCGGCCGATGACAAGCGCTCCGCTTACGCTCGGTACGGCCGGCCACATCGACCACGGCAAGACCGCGCTGATCCGTCTCCTCACGGGCGTCGACACTGACCGCCTGCCGGAGGAGCGCGCTCGCGGCATCTCGATTGAGCTCGGCTATGCGCAGCTCGAGTTGTCCTCCGGGCGGCGCCTTTCGGTGATCGACGTCCCCGGCCATGAGCGGTTCGTGCGCACGATGGTCGCTGGAGCAACCGGCATAGACCTATTCCTCATGACGGTCGCGGCCGACGACGGCGTGATGCCGCAGACGCGCGAGCACGCCGCCGTGCTGCGGGCGCTCGGCGTCGACACGGGCGTCGTGGCGATCACAAAATGCGATCTGACAGACCCGTCGCTCGCGACCGCGGAGGTCGCGGAGCTTTTTCCCGCCGCCCCCACCGTGGCGGTTTCCGCTCGCACCGGCGCGGGTCTCCCGGCGCTGCTGGCAGCGCTCGATCGAGCGGCAGCTCAAGCACCGAGCCGCGCCGCGCGCAGCGGCGCGGACGCCACCGTCCCGCGGCTGCACATCGACCGCGCCTTCACGATCCGGGGAGCCGGCACGGTCGTCACCGGCACGCTGTGGTCGGGCGAAGTGGGACGGGGCGATGAGCTCATGCTGCTGCCAGCCGGCAGGCGTGCGCGCGTGCGCGGCGTGCAGGTCCACGATCAACCGCTCACGCGGGCGACAGCGGGACAGCGGGTGGCGATCAACTTGACGAACGTAGCCGTCGGCGACGTGGTGCGAGGCGACGTGGTCGCCCAAAAGGACGCGCCGGTCGCGCCCACCTACCGGATGGACGCGACCCTGCGCTGGGAGCCCGACCGCGAGCCCCCCTCGGGGGAGCGCGTGCAGGTCCACCACGGCACGCGGGAGACGCCGGCGCGTCTGGCGTGGCTGGGCGGCCGCTTCTGGCAGTTGCGGCTCGAACAGCCGCTGGTGCCGATGGCCGGCGACCACCTCGTGATCCGGCGGATCGCCCCGCCGGACACCCTCGGCGGCGGCGTCGTGCTCGATCCCAGACCGCGCCGCCACGGCCCCTCCCGCGCGCTGCTTGCACGGCTGGAGCGACTGGAGCGGGGCGAAGACCCGGAGCCGCAAGTACCACGCGGAGACGCTGTCAGCGCTGGCGTGAAGCGCCACGCTGATCGGTCGCGCCCGCCGTCGATCGAAGTGGCGCTTACGCCAGCACAGACCGATTTGGAGCAACGCCTGCTCGACGCGGGCCTGGAACCCCCGCTCGACCGCGAGCTTGACCCCGGCGACCTCGCCGCGCTGCGGGATGCCGGCCGCGCGGTGCGCGTATCCAAGGCGCTCCACTACCACGCTGAGGTGCTGGCCGACGCCCGCCGGCGCGTGCTCGCGTTGGCGCAACGCAATGGCGGGATGGTCACGGTGGCCCAGCTCCGTGACGAGCTCGGGACCTCGCGCAAGTTCGCCCAGGCCCTGCTCGAGCACCTCGACTCGGAGAAGGTAACGATTCGCCGCGGCGACGCCCACCACGTGCGGGGCGGCCGCTCCTACGAGCCCGCGCGCGGCTGGCGCGGCCGTTACGCTCACCCGGTGGCGACCGAGAAGGCGCAACGGTTTCTAAGCCTGCATCACGAGCGCCGACCGCTCCTGCTTCCCAATGTCTGGGACGCCGGCTCGGCCAAGCTGGTGCGGTCGCTTGGCTTCAAAACGCTGGCGACTACCAGCAGCGGCCACGCCGCGACACTCGGGCGCCTCGACGGCGCCGTGACGCGCGAGGAGGCCCTCGCCCACGCGGGCACAATCGTCGCTGCCACCGAGCTGCCCGTGTCAGCCGATCTCGAGAACGGCTTCGCCCACGATCCAGACGGGGTCGCCGAAACCGTTGCGCTCGCGCTCGAGGCGGGGCTGGCGGGCTGCTCGATCGAGGACGCCACCGGCGACGCGGACGAGCCGATCTACGAGCTTGCAGCGGCCCGCGAACGCGTCGCCGCTGCCGTGGAGGCAGCCCACCGGGGTCCCCAGAAGCTCGTGCTGACCGCACGAGCCGAGAACCTCATTCACGGCCGCCCCGACCTCGACGACACGATCGCGCGGCTCCAAGCCTACGAGGAGGCCGGCGCCGACGTGCTCTTCGCACCCGGGCTCACCAGCGCGGACGACATCGCCCGCGTACTCGAATCGGTCGACCTGCCGGTCAACGTGCTCGCGCTGCCGGGAGCGCCGTCGGTGGGCGAGCTCGGCGAGCTCGGCGTGAGCCGCGTGTCGGTCGGCGGCGCGTTTGCGTTTGCGGCAATCGGCGCGCTGGTCGAGGCAGCGGTCGAGCTGCACAAGCAGGGTACCTACTCGTTCCTCGAGCGCTCGGCCGAAGGCCTCAGGGCGGTGCGCGAAACCTTCGGCGCGTAGCGGGCGCGCGCGGTTGGTAGCGGGCGCGCGCGGCTGCGGGCGCGCGCGTCTAGAGCTAGAGCTAGCTCCGCCGCGGGCGGCGCTGTGTCCACCACCGCCGCCCGGCGACCGCGGGGCTAGAGCGTTCCTCCCGCCACGGGCGGCGCTGTGGGGTCCGCCCCCCGGTCGCCGGCTCCCTCGCGCGCCAGGTAGTCCTCGATGAACATCGGCGTCTCGCTCGAGCGCTCGACCACCGACAGCAGCGAGGACATCGTCGAAACCTCCTCGATCTGCTCCTTGAGGAACCACTGCACGAACTGCTCGCTGAGGTAGTCGTTCTCATCGCGCGCGACCGCGGCGAGCGCCGCGATTTGGTCCGAGACTCTGCGCTCCTGCTCCAGTGACAGAGCGACCGGAGCCACGATGTCCGCGAATTCCGTCTCGGGAGCCTCCACGCCTGGGATCACCACCGGCGCGGCGGAATCGAGCAGGTAGCGAACCATCATCATCGCGTGATTGCGCTCCTCCACCGCCTGGGCGTAGAAGAAACCAGCGAGGCGGGGAAGAGTGTGGCCGTCGAAGTAGACGGCGTTGGCGATGTACTGCTGCTGGGCCGCGAATTCGTTGGCGACCTGCTCACTTAGCCGCTCGATGAATCGGATCGCCGCCACCTGAGCGCACATCCTATTGAGCGGCTAGATTCCCCGCCGTGCCCACCTGCCTCGTGACCGGCGGCGCCGGCTTCCTCGGCTCACACCTGTGCGACGAGCTGCTCGCGGACGGCCACCGGGTGATCTGCGTCGACAATCTCGAGACCGGCTCATTGTCGAACATCGAGCACATCCGACACGAGCGATTCGTCCATCTGAACCTGGACATAGTCGAGCCCTACTTCGTCGAGGAAGCGGTCGACTTCGTCTACCACTTGGCCTCGCCCGCCTCGCCGATCGACTACTTGCGCCTGCCCTTGCTCACGCTCAAGGTGGGCTCCCACGGCACCCACCACACGCTGGGACTGGCCAAGAAGCACCGGGCACGGTTTCTCCTGGCCTCCACCAGCGAGGTGTACGGCGATCCTCAGGTGCACCCCCAGCCGGAAACGTACTGGGGACATGTCAATCCAATCGGCCCGCGTGGCGTCTACGACGAGGCCAAGCGCTACGCGGAGGCGCTGACCATGGCCTACCACCGCCAGCAAGGCGTGGATACGGCGATCGCAAGGATCTTCAACAGCTATGGCCCAAGGATGCGCCCCCACGACGGGCGCGCGATCCCCACCTTCCTGCGCCAAGCCCTCCAGGACCGCCCGCTCACCGTCTTTGGCGACGGCTCGCAGACGCGGTCGTTCTGCTACGTCGAGGAGGAGATCCGCGGCCTGATCGCGCTCGCCCAATCGGGCTACCACTACCCGGTCAACATCGGCAACCCGGATGAGTACACCCTGCTCGAGCTGGCTCAGGTCGTGATCGAAGTGACGGGCGCTCAGTCTGAAATCGTCTTCGAGGCTCTGCCCACCGACGATCCCCAGATCCGACAGCCCGACATTACGCTGGCTCGCGAGATCCTTGACTGGGAGCCGACCATCGATCTGCGCGAGGGACTCAGGCGTACGATCGCCAAGGCGGGCAGGGAAACCCTCGTTGGCCCCTCGCGCTAACCCCTCATGCCGCCTACCGACAGGTTCGTGATCAGCTTTGCAGCCTCGCCGCCGCAGGAAACCCTGCCGTACGGCCGCTGGGAGGAAACGCTCGGCGAGCACTTTCGCGCCGCCTGCGAGCAGATCGACACCGAAGGCGAGGATCTCGGGGAGCCGGGGGACGTCGCCTGGTTTCCGGACCGCACGTATGCCGGCCGCACGTACGTCCCCGCGGTCGCGCGTACGACCGGCGGCTACGAGCTGTTCGGGTTTGTCTCCTTCACCGCGAGCGCGCCCGAGGAAGGAGCCTCGGAAACCGGCGCCCCTTATGACTTCGACGCGCACGCCGACTTCACCGCCGAGCTCGCCGAGGAGAACCCCGACTGGAAGCTCGACCTCAACGACGAGGTGATTGGCACGTGGCGTGGCGAGCAGGCCAACGTGGCCGATGTCACCCTGGTGTGGGGGGTGCCGCTGATCCCGGGCGGCGCGATCGTGACCGCCGAACTGGCCAACCTCGCCGTCGATCAGTGCGAGCTGGTCGATGACCGCTTCACGCTGATCGCTCCGGACAACTACCGGCAGGATTTCCTGGAGATCAAGCTGTGGAGCAAGCGCGGCCAGGAACTGGCCGCCGAGTCCTTGTACGTCGAGGACGAGTAGCCCGCGCTACTCGCCGGCCGTAACCTCAACCTCCCTGCGCACCTCGTCCCGGCTGAGCGGGAAATGGCAGGCCGCGATGCTGCCGCCGCCCTTCTCCTCGAGCGTAGGCTCCTCGACGGAGCAGACTTCCTGCGCCTTCGGGCAACGGGTATGGAAACGGCAGGCGGACGGAGGGTTGGCCGGGCTGGGGACGTCGCCCGAGAGCAGCTGGCGGCTGCGCCGGTGGGAAGCGGTCGGATTTGGCACGGGCACGGCCGATAGCAACGCCCCCGTGTAGGGGTGGCGGGGAAACCCGTAGAGGGAGTCGGCCGGCGAGATCTCGACGATCTTGCCCAGATACATGACCGCCACGCGGTCGCACATGTGCCGCACCACGGATAGGTCGTGGGCGATGAAGATCAGCGTCAGGTTCAGCTCGCGCTGAAGTCCACGCAGCAGATTGAGCACCTGTGCCTGGATCGAGACGTCGAGCGCCGAAACCGGCTCGTCTGCCACGAGCAGCTTCGGTTCCAGCGCGATCGCTCTGGCCACGCCGATGCGCTGACGCTGCCCGCCCGAGAACTCGTGCGGATAGCGGTTGTAGTGCTCGGGGTTGAGACCGACTCGGTCCATTAGCTCTTGGACCCGCTGCTTGCGCGCTCCCTTCTCCTTCAGCATGCCGTGGATCGCGAACGGCTCGGCGATGATCGAGCCGACGGTCTTGCGGGGATTCAGCGACGAGTAGGGATCCTGGAAGATCATCTGTGCCTCGCGGTGCAGGGCCCGCAGACCATCGCCCTTGCGCTTGGCGATGTCCTCCCCTTCGAACAGGATCTCGCCGCCGGTGGGGTCGAGCAGCCTTACGAGCAGCCTGGCGGTGGTGCTCTTGCCGCACCCGGTCTCGCCGACGAGCCCGAGCGTCTCGCCGCGCTTGACGTCGAACGAGATGCCGTCCACCGCCTGCACCGCCCCGATCTTGCGCTGGAAGATGATTCCGCGCGTGATCGGAAAGTGCTTGACGAGATTCCGCACCCGGATCAGCGGCTCGTCGGTGGTGAACCGAGCGGCGTCGACCCGTTCGTCGAGGGTGGTCACGGCGCCCTCAAGCCGCCAGGCCGGGTGCCCGAGGCGATCGGAGCCGCGACTGCCGGCGCGCGCGAGGGGAGGCCGGGCCCCGCGAGCTCGCGCAGCGAGGTTGGATCGCGGCCCGCCTGAAGGCCGTTCCAGATCTTCCTGCGGACCGACGAGTCAAGCAGGCACGCCACTTGGTGATGGGAGTCGTCGGGCACGGGCGCAAGCTCGGGGTCAACGGTGCGGTGGCGCTTCTGGACGTACGGACAACGGGGGTGGAAGAAGCATCCCGAGGGCCGCATGATCAGGCTCGGCGGCCGGCCTGCGATCGGGACGAGATCCTCGTTGCGGGGACGGTCGAGCCTCGGGATCGACTTGAGCAGACCCCACGTATAAGGGTGCTCGGGCGCGTCGAAGATCTGGTCCGTCGACGCGCGTTCCACGATGCGGCCGGAATACATCACGCAGATCTCATCGGTGATTTCGGCCACCACCCCGAGATCGTGGGTGATGATGATGATCGCCATTCCCAGCCGGTCCTGAAGATCCTGGAGCAGTGCAAGGATCTGGGCCTGCACCGTCACGTCGAGCGCTGTCGTCGGCTCGTCGGCGATCAGAAGCTTGGGTTCGTTGGAGAGCGCCATCGCGATCATCGCGCGCTGGCGCATCCCTCCGGAGAATTCGTGCGGGTACTCGTCTGCCCGGCGCTGTGGGTCCGGGATCCCCACCAACTCCAGCAGGTCGATGGCGCGCTTGCGCGCGGCCGATTTCGACACGTTGCGGTGGGTGCGGATGGCCTCCACCAGCTGATGGCCGACCTTGTAGAAGGGGTGTAGCGAGGAGAGCGGGTCCTGAAAGATCATCGCGATGTCGTTGCCGCGCAATCGCCGCAGCTCCCGGTCGGGGAGGCCAACCAGGTCGCGGCCCTCGAAGTGAATGCGTCCGGTGACCGTCGCCCCCTGGAGGCGCGTAAGGCCGAGCGTGGTGAGCGAGGAAACCGTCTTACCCGAGCCCGATTCGCCCACGATTCCGAGCGTCTTGCCGGTATCGACGGAGTACGACACGCCGTCGACGGCGTGCACGACGCCGTCCTCGGTGTCGAAATAAACGCGCAGATCCTCGACCTTGAGGAGCGGCCCGTCAGTCATCTACCACACCCCCTCAATCCGATCACTAGTAGCGCACTCGCGGATCGAGGAAAGCGTACGCGACGTCGACGATCAGGTTGGCGATCACGATGAAGAACGCCCCGAACAGCACGGTACCTTGGATTACCGGCAGGTCGGCGTTGATGATCCCCTCGTATGCCAGTCGACCAACGCCCGGGATATTGAACACGTATTCGGTGAGCACGGCGCCGCCCAACAGCGTGCCGATGTCGATCCCGAGTACGGTCACGATTGGCGTGATCGCCGAGCGCACGCCGTGGCGCAGAATCACTTCTCGCTCGGGCAACCCCTTGGCGCGGGCGGTGCGGATGTAGTCCTCGGACATTGTCTCGATCAAGTTCGATCGCAGCAGTCTGGCGTAGAAGGCGGCAAACGCGGTCGCAAGCACCAGCCAGGGCAGGATCAGCGACCCAAACCAGCGCCCCGGATCCGCGGTGAGGCCCGTGTAGGTACCGGCGCCGTCGAAGATATGAACAACGCCGATGTCGTTGGAGACCAGCAGCAGGCTCATCAGCCCGAGCCAGTACACCGGCGCGGAGATCGCCACCAGGGTGGCGGTCATGGTCGCCCGGTCCAGGACCGTCCGGCGGCGGATTGCGGAGATCATGCCGACCGGCAGGCCCACCAGCAGCCAGACGACGACCGCACCGACGGTCAGCGAGATGGTGGCCGGCAGTCGCTGGAAGATCAGCTTTGTCACGGGCAGTGAGAATTGATAGCTGTAGCCGAAGTTGAAGTGGAGGATGATGTTCTCGAGGTAGCGCCAATACTGCACGTAGATCGGCTGGTCAAGCCCGAGCGTGTGGCGGATGTGAGCGATGAGTGCCGGGCTCGGCGAGCGCCCTGCGCGCAGGACCGCCGGGTCGGCGGACGGGAACGCGTAGAAGATCACGAAGGTGACCATGCTGACGATGATCAGCAGCACGATCACCCAGAGCAGGCGGCGGATGATGTAGCGGAGCATGGCTAAAGGCGGTGCAGCGAAGGCGCCCCGCCGGAGCGGGGCGCCTTGCTCACTTGACTGCTAGTGCGTTGCGCTGAACGCGAGGTTCCAGTCGTCGTTCCAGGGATCGAGCACGCCCTTGACCTTCGTACCTTCGAGCAGGGCGTTGTCCGACCAGACCTCGGGGATCGCGGGTGCGTCGTTCACGATCATCTTGTTGACCTGTGCGAACGCCTTCAGACGCGCGGCCTGATTGGTGATGCCGGCGTCTGTGTTGAGCGCTGCATTGACTTTGGGGTCGTTCAGCAGCGGCCAGTTCGAGTTGTTGATCGGGACGATCGCCTGACCACTGAACGGGATGAACAACGCGGCGTACGGATCGGGGAAGTCCTCGATCCATCCCGCCGTGGGACACACGGTGATGTGCGCCTTGACGTAGCCGCAGAACTTCGAATACATCGTCTGCTGCGGCACCGCCTTGATGGTGGTCTTGAAACCGAGCGCATTCAGGCCCGACTGGACTGTCTGCATCTCCTGCGGACCAGGTGAGGCGTTCGAGCCGACGATCAGCACGCTGCCGTACTGACCGTACTTGCCGGTGTACTTGCAGTTCGGATAGCCGGCCAGCTTCATGTATTTGCAGGCCACCGTCTTGTCGCCGCCCGGATGGGAGACGAAGTCCTGGCCTCCACCCGCATTTCCGCCGGCCTGCGCGAAGCCAGGGACCTCGGGATAGATGAAGCCCGTCGCCACGTGGCCGACCAATTTGCCGCCGCGGTCGAGCAGGTAGGCGTTGCGATTCTGCATCGCGATCACGGCCTTGCGCAGGTTGATGTTGTTGAACGGCGGCACCTGCGTGTTGAGCGCAGCGTAGTAGATGCCCAGCGGGGCAACCGAGAGCTGCTTCTTGTGGCTCTGATACGCCGTCTGCAGCACCGGCGACGGCGGTGTGTCCGCCATCAGCAGGTTGCTGGAGGCAAGCGTTTGCCGAGCGGCGACCGTGGGGTCGTTACCCGCGCTCCACACGATCGTGTCGGCGTACGCCGGGCGCACACCGTCGAGCGAGCGGCTCCAGTTTGGGTTGCGCACGAGCGTCATGCTGCGCCCGGCCGAGTAGCTCTTGATCATGTACGGACCGGTGAAGACCTGCGAGGGCGGATTGCTGTCCCACGTCGAAGGGCTGCTCTTGTCGGCCTTGGCCAACGGCGCGTAGTTGGCGGGGACCGCAGAGGTCCCCGGCAGCGTCAGCGCCTTAACCATCGTGCCTGCGAACGGCTTTGTGAGGTGAAAGACGATGGTTGTGTTGTTCGGCGTGCTGATCCCGGGGATCGGCCGGTCGCCGGGAGCCGTCTTCGCGCCGACGATCGGGAAGTACCCGGCTGCGTAGCCGTTAACCACGTTTGCGTTGTACATACGCTCGAACGCGAACGCTACGTCCTTCGAGGTGACGGTGCGATTGACGGGCGGGCTGAACTTCCAGCCCGACTTGATATGCACCGTGACCGTCTTGCCATCCGGACTCACCGTCGGTTGTCCGGACGCCAGCAGTGGCACCGGCTTGGTCGGGCTCGTCGGGGTGAACATGTACAACGGGGACTGCGTCGCGTACTCGACGAGGTAGTCGATCTGGAAGTAGGAGGCTCCAGGATCGAGATGTTCCCAAGCCTCGGCCGTGATCACGTGAAGAGTCCCGCCCATATGCTCACTTGAGCTCGGCTTGGTGTTCGCGAGTCCGGCTGTCGATAGACCGCTATTACTACTACTACTACTGTTGTTGTTGTTACTACTGCTTGACCCGCACGCCGCGACCGCAACCGCACAGGCGATTGCTACCGCGGGGGCGAGCGCCAATCGGATCGTACGCATCTAGTCAGCTTCCTCCTTTGTGGATGTATGACTCGTTTACAGAGATTTTCACGGTCGGCCGGTTTTGGGATTGAGGGCATCTTGGAGGCCGTCGCCCACCAAGTTGAAGGCGAGCACCGTCAGCATCAATGCCACACCCGGGAACACCATGTACCACCACGCGCTGGTGTAGCTCGAAGCCGACGCAATCATCTGGCCCCAGCTCGCCGTCGGGGGCTGAACCCCAACACCGAGGAACGAAAGCGCAGCCTCATAGAGGACATTGGTCGGCAAAACCAGTGACGCGTAGACGATGATGGGCGCGACCAGGTTGGGCAGGATCTCGCGTCGAATGATGCGGGTGTTCGAGGCGCCGAGCGAGCGGGCGGCCTCGACAAACTCCTTCTCCCTTATAGACAGCGTCTGTCCACGGACGATCCGGCCGATGTATGGCCACGACGACAGTGCGATCACCACGATCAGCGTCACCCGTCCCGGTGTGATCAGCCCCCCTAGGCATCCGTGCCCGAGCGAGCACGCCGAAGCGAGCCCGATGGCCAGTAGCAAGATCGGGAACGCCAGCACTACGTCCATGAGCCGCGCTAGCACCGTGTCGACCCAGCCGCGGAAATAGCCGGCGGTCGTTCCGATGACGACGCCGATTAACACGGCCGCCCCCGTCGCGATGAACGCAACCTCGAGTGACACCTGCGCGCCGTAGATCGTTCGGGCGAGGATGTCGCGTCCAAGCTCGTCCACGCCAAAGGGGTGGGCGGCACTCGGGCCGGTTGGCTGCCCAAATGCGTTCAGCGCGCCGGTGTTGGGCTGATTGGGGCCGGTCACTCCGATCAGGCTGACGATCGGCTGGGCGAACACCGCGACCAGGATCAAGAGCACGATGAATATGGCCGAGACCATCGCCACGCGGTCCGCGCGGAAGCGCAGCCAGAACATCTGCCACGGCGAGCGGGCGACAATCTCGCCGCCGACGAGCTCAACGCTCTCGACGGCTTCCGGCTCGACCAGTGCCGATTCGGCAGCGCCGACGCTCACCGCACGAGCCCTCGGTCTCTGCAGATGCCCATTGCGGTCCGCTCAGTCCCTGGCCCCGGGCTCTTGAGCCCGTTCGGGCTCAACAAGCGCGCTGCTCATGTCTTTGGTCGGCCAGCGACCCCTGTCTCCGGCGTTCATTTCCTCGCCGGAGATACGACGTCTGGCATGGGCCCTCCTCCACGGTGCGCGCATTATCACACCGGGCGAGGGTTTGTCGCGCAGGTTTAACCGGCCGCCAACGTACGCCTCAGGCGCCGCGGCCGCCGGATACCCTCTGCCTCGGGCCCTCGTAGCTCAATGGATAGAGCACGCGCCTCCTAAGCGCGGGATGCAGGTTCGATTCCTGCCGGGGGTACTCCTGCCGGGGGTACTGCTGACCGTCCGGACACCAAACCTATGGGCGCTGCTATCTACCGTTCTGACCCCGATGCAGCCCGCGACTCCGGGTTCGCCCCTGGAGAGCTCCGTCACCTGGTAGTCGGCAACCGCGGCCGCCTCCTCGACGCCCGGCGGACGCCGGTCACCGTTACCTCGGTGTCTCCCGGCACAGGAGCCTTCGAGGTGGAGATCGGCGCCTTCGAAGACTCAGGCGCGAGATGGGAGCTGCCACTCCAGGACATCAACCGCTTTCAATTCGCGCTGACGACTAGCCGCGCCGCAAGTCCGGGAGCCATCGCCGCGCTCGAGCGTTCCGCAGCGAGGTTCGACCGCGAGCTGGTTGTGGAGTGCGACCCCGAAGCGCGGGCCGAAACGTTGCGCCGGATTGCAGCGGAGCGACAAACCGTCAAAAAGCAGCTTGGCGCACAGGATCCGGACCAACTTGATGTCGCCCAACAGATCGCCCAGCGTGTTGGACGCCAATCCCTTTTCGCGCTGCTGGACGCGGCCATGGCTGCGCGTGGGTTGGCGGACCTGGACGAACTGTTCACCGCGGCCTTCGTAAGCAATCCCCGCTCGGGGGAATTCGTCAAAGGGCACGCGATCGTCTTGGCCGAGCTGGGTCTCTCTCCCTACCGCGGCCAGGTCGTCCGCAACCCCACTGTGTTCGCCGGCTCCACTTCGAAGAGCCGGCGAACAGAGCATCTGATCGCGCGGCTCGCGTTTGCGCAGGAACTGTGGGCCAGCTTGGGGTATGAGAGCGTCGTGCTCTACCGGGGCATGGCGGCCGAGGGCCCGCTGCGGGCGTTGGCTCCGTCCTCGTTCCTCTCGGCCACGTTCTCACGAGAGGTGGCGACAGAGCATTTCGAGGGCGGGCCAGCGACGAAGTCGGCGGCGCTGTGGCGCCAAGACGTCCCAGTCAGCCGTCTCGTGATGACCTTTCTCGAGACGCGGGGTATGAGCAGCCGCTTCAAGGAGGCCGAAGCGGTATTGCTCGCCGAGCCTAGAACCGGGGTTTTCTAAGCGATCCCATCAACAGACCCCCGGTCAGGCCGTTCGGGATAGATCTCGTCGATCGTCGTCAACGCGACGAACGGAGCGTCGGCGGCCCGCTCGATCGCCTGCGCTCCGCCGGCTAGGCGGTCGCAGATCGCCAGGACGCCGCACACGGCGTGGCCCTCGTCGCGCACCGCCTCGACGGCCCGGATCGTTGAGGCGCCGGTGGTGACCACGTCCTCGACCACCATCAGCCGGTCTCCGGGCTCGAGCACGGGACCCTCGATGCGGCGTGAGAGACCATGCGTCTTGACCTCCTTGCGCACGAAGAACGCTTTGACGTCGGCGCCGCCGGCCAGCGCCGCGCACGCGATTGGATCTGCGCCCATGGTCATGCCGCCGACCGCCGTGGCCCGCCATGCGATCACCTGTTCTGCGACGAGGCGCGCCAGGGCGAAGAACCCCGGCGGCCGCAGGATCGCTCGCTTGGCGTCGACGAGGTATTGGGCGGTGCGCCCGCTGGTCAGAGTTACCGCGCCGATCACGAGCGCGTGCTCGCGCAATTGGTCGACAAGCTGCTGCCGCGCGCTCGCCGGCTCATCCGAGCCCGCCGAGCGTGCGACTGACGAATCCTGTGGGCTCATCGAGCGAGCGATGGCGCTAAGCCCCCGCAGGTGACGCCTGGCGCACCGAGAGCGGGCCGGTGAGGGCGGTGATCACGCACAGGGACGCCGCTATCAGGCCGACGATCTCCCCGGCTCCCCAGTGGAGCTGATTGATCCCGAGCGCGAGGGAGTTGTTCACCGAGTGGAGCGCGATGCAGGGATACAGCGACCGCGTGCGCCAGCGCACGATGCACAGGACGAATCCTAGAAAGCCCAGCGGGACCAGATACTCGGCCGGCGCGGAGCCCACGTGCGCGAGCCCGAAGACGATGCCAGTCACGACGGCCGCCACCAGGGTTCCCAGATCGCGGCCGGCGACCGGAATCCGCCACCGCCGCAGCGCCCCGAAGAAGAACCCGCGGAAGAACAGCTCCTCGGCGATGGGAGCGATCACGCACACGAACACGGCGGTGCCGACCAGGGCGGCGGTGCTCTTACCGGCTCCCAGCTCGCTGGGGAGCTTCTCCCTGCCGTGGAGCCGCAGCAATGCGGCGTACACCGCGGTGACGACGTAGTAGGTGATGCCCGCGACCAGAAACGCGCGCACGCCAACGCGCAATGACACGCGCCGGAAGCCGAAGTCGCGGGCGCGCAGCGGCCCGCCTAGGCGAGCGAAATACAGCGCGGCCGCGACCAGCGAGAGATCGAAGACCAACGCGCCGATCAGCGCGACGGCCGGTGTAGGGTGAGTCGGGCTCGAGCCCGCCGTGCCACCCACCGCCGCCACGATGCTCGAGGCAAAGAGCCCCAGCACAAAAGCGCCGATGAGCGCGGCGGGTGCGGTCCACGGGCGCCAGTGGTTGCCGTCCGTGGGGGCCTCGGTCCTCTCGTGCAGGGTCATGGCTCTCGCAAGATTAGGACCACGGTACGTGGTCGTTCTGCGGTGGACCAGATGGTCCGGAAGTAACTCCGCGCAGTTCTCCGGGCAACTCGCGCAGACTCGCGATCGTCCTCACGCCCGGCGGGCCGGGACCGCCGTCGCGGCGTAGCAAGATCGGCGCGATACCTGCGGCGCGCGCTCCGGCCACATCCTCCTCGACGCTGTCACCGACATGCACTGCTTGCTCCGGCGCGACGCCGGCAAGCTCGATCGCCCGCGCGAAGATGGCCGCGGAGGGCTTGCGAGCACCCGCCCGCGCAGAGGTGACGACCGCATCGACCTCACGCGCCAGCCCGAGCCGCTCGAGCACGTCCTCGAGCGAGGCATCCCAGTTTGAGACCACGATCGCGCGCGCGGCCCATCGCCTGATTGCCCGGATCGCTTCCGCGGCATCCGGGAAGGCGGTAAACCGCAGCGCGTCGAGCAGGATCGCCTCGACCTCGCCGACTTCGATGGCCCGTGCGGCAGCCGGCAAGGCCGCGCGCAGCACCTCGGCGCATCGCCGGCGCAGCGCGGCAAGGCTCCCGTGATCCCGGCCCTCGTCGAGGTGAGCCCGGTAGTAGGAGATCTCAGCCGCAATCGCGCGCTCTGCCTCGGCAGCGCCGATCTCGACGCCGGCGCGAGCTTTGAGCCCTCGGCGCAGCAGCGGGCCAGGAGGCTCGAGCTCGACCAGCGTGCCGAGCGCGTCGAACAGCACGGCCTGCGGCGGGAGCACGGCTTTAAGCCACGAACCGCCAGGTGGCGAATTCGGCCGTGAAGAAGCCCAGCAGGACGGCGCTCATGGCGATCGTCTGGAGTGCGATGCCGTGCCTGCGCACCCAGCTCGCAGCCCACATGAACAACGGGAACAGCACCACCTCATATCGCGGTAGCGACGCCAGCGGCTGAGCGGACACGGGATAAGACAGCACTGCCGCCAGCGCCACCACCACGTACGCGCCATAGGCGAAAGGGAGCTTCCTCAGCACGCCGATGCAAGCGATTACGCCGAGCACCAGGAACCCGAATTCCATCAGGTTCTGGCCGGCCACAGTGAGCGCGTTGCCCCCGGCCACGGAGAAATACGTGGGCGGCGGCGGCCCATGGACGAGTTGGCGCAGCCCATCGAAGGCGGCCACAGTTCCCTGCCAGATCCCGCCCCAGGGCCACGCGAAGTGCCGGTACCACATGCGCTCGGCGCCGAATGGCGCCAAGCCGTTGCCGGTGGTAAGAGCGAGCCAGGCGATGTAGGCGCCGAGGCCGGCGGGCACGAGCGCGATCCACGCGATGGAGGGTCGAGGTGGATATTTCGGCCGGAGCCTCGCAAGCAGTGGGTGCCTTGAGCCGGCTCGGCCGAGCGAGCGCTCGCGCGGGACCGGGTCCGGGCGTGGTCCATAGAGATAGAGCAGGACCAAGGGGAGCGCGAGGAGAACGCCGGTGTTGCGGGATGCGGCGGCGAGGCCTCCGAGTAGACCTGCCGCGCGCCAGTGACCCCGGCGGGCCTGGTAGATGCTCCCCACGGACAGGGCTAGAAACAGCGACTCCGTGTACACGGCAGAGAAGAAGAAGGCCATCGGAGCGAACGCCAACAGCATCACGCAGACGTCTGCGTCCTCTCTGTCGAGTTCGAGCTGCGCGAGCCGGTGGAGCACCACCAACCCAATGGCGAAGAACGCGAGCGAGAGCACCACCCCCGCCACGAGGTCGGAACGGAGGACTGTCCCCACAACCCGGATCAGCAACGGGTACAGCGGGTAGAAGGCCGTCCGCGCGGGCGCGTGGTCGTAGCCGTGCTGGGCGACGATCAAGTACCACACGGAGTCCCAGCGGGCAAACGGCGCGGCCAGCACGTTCCCGGCGTAGGAGAAGGGCGACGTCAGTCCTGCCGGGTCGAAGGAGCGGCTGCCAGGCTGCGGCCTGAACTGAAGCACCGCGAGGACCCCGGCGAGGAACACGACAAGCCGCGACGTCCACAGCGCGCGCCAGCAGACGCGCAACTCGGAACGGTCCTTCGGCGGCCTTGCTGCGGCAGCTGCGTCGGCGCCTCGGGGAGGTGCTTGGAGCGCGGCTTCGCCCATGCGCACAATGATTACGCGCGGGAGCAGGGCGCGCACCGGTGCGCTGCGGAGCCGACCCGGGTTGGCAGGAGCACCGACCTGGTAGCCATCAAGACCGTGCGGCTAAACTAGCTGCCGCTTGCTGCCCCCCCCGGTGACGGAGCCGCGTGCAGCAACCACATCGCTTTCATGAGCAGACGCGAACGACAGCGGCGCCGCCAGCGTGGGCGCGGACACCCCCTCAGGCGGATAATTCTCATATCCGCGCTCATCATCTTTGGCGGGCTCGCAATCGGCGTGCTGGCGGCGATCGGCTGGGTCGTTTCGGTCGCCGCGTCGGCGCCCAACATCAATCACCTCAAACCGCACACGGCGGGGCAGCTGTCGGAGATCTACGCGGCCAACGGCGAGCCGCTCGGCTACATCGACTCGACCGTTCTGCGCACGCCCGTGAGCGGGAACAGCATTCCCTTGACGCTAAAGCACGCGACGGTCGCGGTTGAGGATCGGCGCTTCTACCAGCACGGGGCACTCGACTATACGGGCATCTTGCGCGCGGCGATCAAGGACGTTCTCAGCGGTGGAGGTCATCTGCAGGGAGCCTCGACCCTGACGATGCAGCTGGTCGACAACCTGTACCTCAAGAGCGTCACGCACAACCTGCACTACAAGGTCATCCAGGCCAAGATGGCCGAGCAGCTGTTCAGCGAGCACAGCAGAAGCTGGATCCTCGATAACTACCTCAACGACGTTCCGTACGGAACGGTTGGCGGCCAGACTGCCTATGGCGTGCAGGCCGCCTCGGAGCTGTTCTTCGACAAGCCCGTGTCGAAGCTCAACCTCGCCCAAGCGGCGCTCCTCGCCGGCCTGCCCCAGGCGCCCTCGCAATACAACCCCTTCATATCTCCGACACTGGCCCGCCAGCGCCGCGCCACCGTTCTCCAGGCCATGGTCACTGCCCACTACATCACGCAAGCGCAGGCAAACGCAGCCAACTCACAGCCGCTGCAGGCAAAGCACACGGTCCAGTTCAGTCAGAAGCGGTTGCCTTACGTCTTTGACTACGTGCTGCAGGAGCTGCACCAGCGCTTCTGTCCGGGGCGGTCGTCCACCGCGCCATGCGCGGCGGTCGATCACGGCGGGCTGAAGGTCTACACGACGATCCAACCCCGGGACGAGGCCATGGCCAAGCAATCGATTCTGGCCTATGAGGGAGGCCCGGGCCAGCCAGCGGCCGCGCTGGCGTCGGTCAACCCCGCCAACGGCGACATCGTCGCGATCGCCAACTCGTCGAGTTACGCGCAGTCGCGCTTCGACTATGCCACGCAGGGCTACCGGTCGCCGGGGTCCTCGTTCAAGGTGTTCGCGCTGATGACGCTGATCCACGACTACGACGGCGATCCTTCCCAGACCTTCTACAACTCGCACTTCCTGGCGCCCGGCTGGTTGCCGAGCGATCCGACCTGGTCGGTCCACACGGCCGAGAAGACCTATCAGGGCAGGATCAGCGTGACCAAGGCAACGATCCTCTCCGACAACACGGTATTCGCCCAGCTGGTCGTCGACCTGGGGATGAACAAGTTCGACCGGATGGCGCACGCGATGGGCATCACCTCGGTGCTGACCGCAAACCCCGCCGAGGTGATCGGCGGTCTCAAATATGGCGTGTCAACGCTGGAGATGGCCGACGCCTACGCGACCCTCGCCGACGGCGGACTTCACCGCACTCCCCACGCGATCTCGCGGGTCGTGTTCCCGAATGGCCGGACCGTCAGCTTCGACCAGGCCGGTAATCGGGTCTTCAGCGACGGGGAGGCATACGCGGCGACCAAGGTGCTGGAGTCGGTGATAACGCAGGGGACCGGTACCCCGGCCAACTACGGCTGCCCTGCCGCCGGCAAGACCGGGACCGCCCAGAACCTCAGCAACGCGTGGTTCGTCGGCTACACGCCGAAGCTCTCGACCGCAGTCTGGGTCGGCTATCCAAACAACAACAACATCACGGTCGGCTTCGGCGGCCCGACCGCCGGCCCGATCTGGCGTGACTTCATGCAGACGGCCTCCAACGGCTACTGCGGCTCTTTCTCGCCGCCTGCCGTTCCCTGGACCGGGACACGGTTCACCGGCGCCCATTCCGTGGCCAAGCCCTCGGCCCCGGCCCCGGTCCCGGCGCCCGCGCAGATCCCCGGGCCGTCCACCACCCAGCAGACCTTCACGGCCGCGCCCCAGCCGCCGCCCGCGGTTGTCCCGGGTACCTCGCCGGGACCCAAGAAGAATGGAGGGCCTCCGCCCGGGTCGCCGGGCGGCGGCCATGGCGGCGGCAACGGCGGCGGGCACGGGGGCGGCGGCGGGCCGCCGCGCTGACGCGCGAGACGCTGCCTGAGCCTGCTGCTAGCTTCTGACGCGCCGCCGGTCAGGCGGAGATCTGAAAGAAACGCAGTCAATGGCCAAGGAAGAAAAAGTCGAGCTGGAAGGAGAGGTCGTCGAGGCCTTGCCGAACGCGATGTTCCGCGTGAAGCTCGACAACATGGATCGGGTTGTGCTGGGTCACGTGGCCGGCAAGATGCGTCGCTTCCGGATCCGGATCCTGCCCGGCGACCGCGTTCGGGTGGAGCTATCGCCCTACGACCTCGACCGCGCGCGAATCGTTTACCGGCACAGGTGACGCGGCGTTTGTGACGCCAAAGTCGACGTGCGTCCAAGCGCTACGCGACCGGACGCACGCCGATTCATGGCGTCACGCCTTTAGCCCAATTGCGTGAATCAGAGCTTTTAGCGGCGATAGAAACCGCGCTCGAGCTGGAGCCCGGGCGCTTCCCCAACGTGATCCGTTCCATCGGCGACGACGCGGCCGTGGTCCGGGCCAGCGGGTACGAGGTGACCTCGACTGACATGATGGTCGATGGCGTCCACTTCCGCCGCGAGCAGTTGAGCGCTTC
>JAFAPR010000126.1 GCA_019247075.1 Solirubrobacterales bacterium | reverse complement strand
TGACTTCGTCTGTGATCTCGTAGCGAACGAGTGGCAGAGTCAGGTTGTAGAGGTTGGTCAGGTACACCTTTGCCGCGCGGACTCCGGCGGGCACGGGTCTGCCCGCGGCATCGACCGGTTCGATCAGAAGAAGATCGCCGGTCAGGTGCATTCCTGGACCGTTTCCGCACGAGGCCGCGCAACCGCCCGCCTCGGATGTGCCCCACACGTTCAGCACCACGGCCTCCCACGTGTCTTGTAACGCGGCTCGGATCTCCGGGAGCAGCGGTTCGCTGATCGCGGAGATCAGATCGGGCGCGATCCGAAGCCGGCCTGCTCTGGCTTCATGGGCCAGCTGGTACAGCGCCGACGAGTAACCCTCTAGCACCTGCGGCCGAAGGGAGTTCAGGCCCGCGACGATCTCCTCCATCGGGATGGTCATCGGAAACCGGTGGATCGCAAGGTCTGGGCTCGAGAACGTCTGTCCGATCGCGCTGCTGATGTGGACGGGATGCGCGGCTCCGATCTTGGCCATCACGACAGGACCTCGCCGAGCCGCTCGATAGCCAGCCAGTGCTCGCCAGCTGTAGCGCCTCAGCGACAGGTAGCAGAGCGTCCAGGCATCCCAGTCGTACACGAACACACCGCGGCGTCCGCTCGATCCACCCGACTCGACCGCGTGGTAGCGCTCCAGGAGATACGCGTCCGTTGTGAGCTTGGACAGATGCGATTCGATCAGGTCCAGGCTCAATGCCGGGTCGGTCACGATCGAATCAAAGTTGATCATCAGGTCGTCTTTGGTCATGACCGGGATCTCGTTGAGGTCGTGCTCGGTGATCCGATCAGGCTCGCATTGCGACAATCGCTCACGGTGCCATGGCGAGCGTTGCCTGGCAGCGGCCAGTAGCTCGCGCAGACGCCTCTCCCGCTCGGCTCGCAGTCGCTCCGCGGGCCACATGATGCGCTCCAGATGCTCGGGCAGCAGCCGCGCTGCTTCAGCAACGTGTCGTTGTCTTAAGGCTTCGTACACAAGGTGCTCATAGCTAACCCGATCCGCGGCGCTCCTTCCAGGACCGACACGACTTCCGTCGTGGCGTTGGGCGTTCGCATCTAGTCGAGCGTCGGCCGCGATGCGAGATCCTCGAGGACGGGCTCGCGGCGCTCGAGACTTCCGCTCTCGAACACAAGCAGCCGCGACGGCGAGGCCCGGATGCCCCTGCGGGAGCGAAAGCGAGTCTCGACCCGCGCGTGGGCGCGCACCTCCTGTTCGCCAAAGGTGCGCATCTCGGCGGTGTCGACCGTGGGCTCCGACGGGCGGCCCTCCTATCCCGCGAGTGCAGGAGCCGGTGCTTGCTCGATTCTGGCTAGCCTCGATCGGTCGTTCGACGAAAGCGGTGACCCGCGGGCCGGCGCCGGCGTGATCGGGTTGCCACGGCCTCACTGGTCTCGCGGTGGCCGGGGGGACGGCTGCTTCACCCCGGCGATGCACAGGCCGAGCCGCTCGAGGCCAGCCGGATCCGCGCACTATTGCTTCTCCACGCGTCGGGCGTACCCTCGGACCCGGATCGAGCGTCGGGGCTCGGCCATCCCCGTGATCGGCTCGCGGAGAGCAATCGCCGGCGTTGCGAGCTGCTCACCACTCCTTTGCCACGCACTCAGCCGTCGTGCCGCGGGCGGCCGGACGACTGCATGGCCCGGATGATGCGCAAGTCGAACCGCGCGAGGTCGACGTCGGACGCCGCGCTATCCCTTCCGTAGAGCATCTGACTACTGGTTCGCCACGCACTCAGCCGTCGTGCCGTGGGCGGGCGGACGACTGCATGCCCGGGATGATTCGCGAGTCGAACGGCGCGAGAATGACCTCGGACGCCGCGCTATTGCTGATAGGGCAAGCTTCGGTTGCCTCGACCGCCGTCGGGAGAGGGCCTCTGCCGCTTGCCCTTGTCGGAGGGCCACAAAAGACCAGCCCGTCCCGACGTGGTGAGGTGCCGCGAGCGGCGAGAGGACGTAGCCCCCGTGTGTGAGGGCCTTGTCTATCAGCATCGGTAACGGTACCTCCGGGTCGGGGCGCTGTCGAACGGTCCGGATTGTTGGGATCGCGATGGGGAATTGCGCGGGGGTCGACTGGGCGTCGGAGAAGCACGACGTGCTGATCGAGGGTCCGGCCGGCGAGGCGCTGCTGGCGGCGTTCGTGCACGGCGAGGACGGCGTGAGCGCGTTGTGCGCGGCGATGGTGTGCTTTGACGTCGAGGTGGTCGCGATCGAGCGCCCAGACGGGTTGCTGGTCGAGCGCCTGTTGGAGGCGGGGGTGCGGGTGTTGGCGCTGCACCCTAGTCAGGTCAAGGCAGCGCGCGACCGGTTCCGCGCCTCCGGGGGGAAGTCCGATCAGTTTGACCGGTTCTTGCTCTGTGAGCTGGCGCGCACCGATAGTCATCGCTTCCGGATCCTGGAGCCCGACTCTGATCAGACTAAGGCGCTGCGGGCGCTGGTCAGAGCCCGGGAGGATCTCGTGGGCGCGCGAGTCGCGCTGGCCAACCAGCTGCGCGCCGAGCTGGGACGGTTCTGGCCCGGCCCGATCGGCCTGTTCAGTGAGCTTGACAGTCCGATCTCGCTGGCCTTCTTGGCGCGCTATCCCAGCCCTCAGGACGCGCGCGGACTGGGCGAGAAGCGCCTGGCGGCGTTCTTGGGCGCGCACCGTTACGGTGCTCGCAAGACTGCGGGGCAGCTGCTTGAGCGGCTGCGCTCAGCGCCGGCCGCACGCGCCAGCGAGCTTGAGACCCGGGCCAGGCGCTCGGTCGTCGTGCGCCTCGTCGCGACGTTGCAGATGCTCGTCGAGCAGATCGCAGCGCTCGAGTCAGAGATCGCTGCTGCGCTGGGACGCGCATCCCAATGGGGAGATCTTCCGCAGCTGCTTCCGCAAGCGCAGCTCGGTGATCTGCGCCGCCACCCTGCTTGCGGAGATCGGCGACTGCCGCGCCCGCGACCCTCACCGCGACGCGATCGCCGCCGACGCCGGCCAGGCGCCCGGTGGCCAAGGAGTCCGGCAAGCGCAAGCACGCGACATTCCGCTGGGCGTGCAACAAGCGGCTGCGCAATGCGCTGTCCGTGCTCGCCCACAGCACCCGCGTCTGGAACCCCTGGGTCGCGGACCGCTACGCCAATGCCCGCCACAGAGGCCACAACCACCGACGGGCGCTGCGCACGCTCGCTCGCGCGTGGAGCCGCATCCTCTGGCGCTGCTGGACTAGCCACACCCCTCATGACCCCTGCCGCCACACCGCTCTGCAGCACCACCTCACAGTCACGGTCCCGGGACCATCGGGCCCCCGGCCCGACCTCATCGCCACCCGGCGGATGGCCGGCGAGACCGTCACCCACAGGGCGGCCCGCAGGGCCGAGCGCGCAGCGCTTGACGGCACGCCGGCAACCGCTCTTCCCACCCCACGTTGACACAGGACGTCTTTGGTGGCTAACAGCAGCCCGATGCCCTACAAGGGCAGCAGGGTCGCGTCGGGCGTCAAGCCTCGCGCGGTTCGGCTTGCGCATCATCCGGGGAATGCAGCCGGCCGCCGCAGGCGGCAAGACAGCTGAGTGCGCGGAGTTGCGTTAGCGGTTGAGGGTGTTTGGCGTCGGCGGTCGTGACGGACGCGGTGTGTGTAAGGCGTTCCTCGATCAGCGCGGACGCCGCGGTTTGGCTGGCGGCATGGCCGGTGACGGCGCGGACGAAGTGTTGCGCGTCGAACCGCAGAAGTTCGAGCTCGCTGCCTGCGCTGACGGTGGAGATGCGCCGACGACCGGTTAGTGCGGCGATCTCCCCGAAGCAGTCCGTGCGCGTGAGCGATCGCACCCTGGTCCCGCGGACCAGCACCTCGGCCTGTCCGCGGGTGATCACATAGAAGTCATCGCCGGTCGTGCCTTGCTCGATCACGACTGTGCCTGGCGAGGCTTTCTCGCGAGAGGCCTTGGCCGCGAGTTGCGTGATCGTCGCGAGTGACAGGGGTGAGAGCATCGGCACGCGCTGCAGGAACGCCACGGTTTCACCTGCCACGTGAACTCGCGCATCGAGTACTCGCAGGCGCGACAGTGCCAGGAGAGCTCCGACCGGCGCGAGTAGGCCGACCGTAAGGAGCGCGCCGCGGATGCCGAACAGGGCGATCAGCCCCGGCGTAGCAACCGCACCAACGGCGACACCGAGCGTGAGCACCGCTTCGTCGGTTGCGAACACGCGGCCCATGAGCTCGTCCGAGACAAGCCACTGCAGAAGCGTGAAGTATGAGACATCGACGATTGCGTTGGCTATGCCGACCACCGCGAGCAGCGCGACCGCGACGATCTCATTGGGGGCAGCGGCGAGTGCGATGAACGGGATGCCCCAGCCGGCAACGCCGATGGCCAACCAGCGACCCAGATCAGAACTGCGCACGAGTGTCGACGCGGCGAAGGAGCCGATCACCGCTCCCGCGCCAAAGCCGGCCGTGAGGACGCCCACCCCACTCTCCCCCAGCGCCATTAGCTGCAGTGCTGCGACCACGGCGAACACTCCAAAGCATCCACGCGTGAATGTCTGCACGGAGCCGAGGATCGTCAACAGGCGCACGTCGCGCTCGCGGCAGATGATGGCCACTCCCTCGATGGCCTCGGCGGCCGCGCGAGTGGGAACGGCGTCAACCGGTCGGAGGGGCGCCTCGTAGTCGACCCGCGATATCAGCCAAGAGGACGAAAAAGCCGTTGCTGCGACGACCGCAAGCACGCCGCCGATCCGAATTGGACCGACGAGCGCGCCGGCGAGCAATGGGCCGAGCAGCGCACTGGATGAGTCGAGGAATCCGCGCACGACGTTGGCGCTGGTCAGCTCGATGGCGGTGGTGCAGATCGAAGGAAGCAGCGCTGTATGCGCCGGCCGGTACAACGTGTGCGCGAGCATCGCGACCGCGGCGAGCGCGTAAACAGGAAGCGGCGATGCGCTCAGCCAAAGAAGCAACGCCGCGGCGCTCAAGCTGACGCCCCGGACCAAGCCAACGGCAATCAACACGTACTCGCGCCGGTAACGGTCGACCACCACCGCGGCGATCGGTGCAAGTAGGGCGGCGGGAAACATCCGTGCCAGCCCTACGAGCCCGACCGCCGCGGCACCTCCGTTTTTGAACGCAAGGATCCCGATCGCAACGGTGACAGCCCATTCACCAGCCCACGCGGCGCCGAATGACAGCTGCGCACGCCTCAGATTCGGGCTAGCGAACGACGTGCGAAACGCTCTTACGGCGAGGGGAGCCGTCTTGTTCAACCAATCGGCGACCGGTGAGACAGCACTGGAACCACTCAGGGCCCAGGCCTCGCGGATCTCCAGCACGCGTCGGTATCCGGCCACGGCCCTCATCGGCTCACCGCGGTTAGGTTGCCGTCGCTCCGACGGGCTTGTGGGCTGCATCCATCCATCAGCTTGCAGGGCATCGGCTACGGAACCTCCCCGATTTCGGTCAGCTTGCTGTTGCATGCCGCAACGGCCGGCCGAGCCATGTGCGGTGACGACGGTTGTCGACTGATTTGCGGGCAGCGACCATCGCGATCCGGACGTGCCTAGCGTCGCGCTGCAGGTCGCTGAGGCGCTGCTGGACGAGCATCTGGGGGGGGGGTGCATGTCGGCCTCCTCGGCGGTTGGTTGATGGCCGGAAGGTTCAGACTCCCGGCTCAACCGATGCTCAGCGTCCCCTCAACGGCCTTGTTGAGCGATCGCGGTTCCGCCTGCCAGCCGGCCGTGTCCGTCCGGACGCGACCAGGCCTGCGGCGAGTACCGCTCCCAGCGCGGGCGGCAGCTCCGGCTCTTCCGCGCGGACGAGAAGATGGTGTTGAACCCCAGCCGCCGTCCGAGCGTCTGGCGAAAAGGGCGCTGTCGCGCTTGCCCGGGGTTATTCTTGCGCCGGCCGCTGAGTTGGGTTGATCGGGGTTGACGTGGAGTTCGGGATTCTCGGGCCGTTTCAGGTTGTGGCCGCCGACGCGATGCTGGCGCGGGGTGGTGCGCAGCGACGGGCGGTGCTGGCATTGCTCGTTCTCGCCGCGCCGGAAGCGGTCTCGAGGGATCGCTTGATCGATGGGCTGTGGGAAGAGCGCCCGCCCACCAGCGCGGCGCACGCGGTCGAGGTGCACATCTCGGCGATCCGCAAGATGCTGCGTGCCGCCGGGGCTGAGGGCTTGCTCAGCCGCTCAGGTGGTGGCTATCGGCTCGATGTCGAGCCCGAGCAGATTGATGCACGCCGGTTCGATCGGCTCGTCCGGGAGGCCCAGAGCGAGCTAGGGAGCGATTCGACCCGGGCGATGGCGTTGTTTGACGAGGCGCTTGGACTGTGGCGTGGGGAGCCGCTAGAGGGGCTCGAGGACTACGAGTTCGCGCGTGTTGAGGCACAGCGGCTGCGGGAGGCGCGGGATCTGGCGCTTGAGGGCATGATGGAGACCAGATTGGCGCACGGCGAGAGCAGCGAGCTTGTCGCGACGCTCGCGGAGCTGGTGTCGAGTAGCCCGCTGCGGGAGCGACCGCGGCGGCTATTGATGCTCGCGTTGTATCGGTCGGGAAGGCACGCGGAGGCGCTTGAGGCCTACCGGCACGCGGCCGCGGCGCTTGATGAGATCGGCCTGCAGCCAAGCCCCGAGCTGCGAGCGCTCGAGCAGCAGATCCTCACCCACGACCCTGCCCTCACGATCACCGACCCCCGATCGCGATCCGGGTCGGGCGAGCAGATTGAGCGAACAACCGCCGAGCCGGCTGATGGCGAGCCGCGGCTACGACGGTCAGACGTGCTGCCGACCCGGAACGGGGCGGGAGCTGGGGTCGTGCTCGCCCAATGCGACGGTCATGGCTCACGTTCGGGCTCGGGGTCCGGTTCCGAGCGTGCGGAGCGCGTCGCGGGAAGGCTGCTGACGGCCGACGATGCGGCACGTGCGGCGGCAAGCGGCACGGTCACGATGCTGTTCACCGACATCGAGGGATCGACTGCGGCGGCACGGACCCTCGGCGAGGGCTGGTCAGAGGTCCTGGCCACCCACCACGCCATCCTGGAGCACGCGATCGCCGAACACCACGGGTCAATCCAGAGCAGCGATGGCGATGGTTTCTTCGCCATCTTTGCCACAGCCCAGGACGCGCTCGCAGCAGCTAATACGGCCCAAGCCGCGCTGCAAGCCCACCTCTGGCCAGGGGAAGCGCTCTGCGTCCGTATGGGGATCCACACCGGCATGGTGCAGCGCGCAGCGACCGGGCTTGTCGGGCTGGAAATCCACCGGGCCGCTCGGATCGCCGCCGCCGCACACGGCGGGCAGATCGTCATATCCGAGGCGACCGCGGTGTTGGTCCGCAACGCCCTGCCGGCTGCGGTCGAGCTGCGCGACCTGGGTAGCCACCGGCTGAAGGACCTGCGTGATCCAGAGCGGTTGTTCCAGGTGGTGGCAGGGGGTCTTCAGGCAACGTTCCCGCCGCTGCGGTCCCTCGGAAATCCCGAGCTGCCCAACAACCTTCCCAGCTACCTCTCGAGCTTCGTGGGAAGAGCGGACGACGTCGCCGGGGTCCGCCGCCTCCTCGAGGAATCCCGCCTGGTGACGATCGCCGGCCCCGGCGGCGCCGGCAAGACCCGACTCGCCCTTCAGGTTGCCGCCGAGTCGCTCGACGGGACCGGGGAGGGGGTGTGGTTCGCCGACCTGTCCACCATCGCCGATCAGGAGCTGGTGCCTGGCGCGATCCTCGCCGCCCTGCAGGCCCGCCCGCGGGCGGGCGCCAGCCTGGAGGGGGTGCTGGAGGTCCTGCGAGCCGAGCGGGTGCTCGTGGTGCTCGACAACTGCGAGCACCTACTCGACGCCTGCGCCCAGCTGGCGGAGCAGATCCTCAGGCAGTGCCCGTCCGTGTTCCTCCTGACGACATCACGGGAGCCCCTCGGAATCGCGGGGGAGGCTGTGTACCGCCTGCGACCGCTGTCCGTCCCCGACCCCGATTCCGACGGCGAGGCCCTCATCGGCGCCTCGGAAGCGGTGCAGCTGTTCGTCGCGCGGACGCGAGAGCACGACAGTTCCTTCGAGCTGAGCGACAGCGTGGCGGCTCCCGTCGCCGCGATCTGCCGGCGCTTGGACGGCATGCCGCTCGCGCTCGAGCTCGCCGCCGCCCGCCTGTCCTCGATGTCAGTCGACGACCTCAACGACCGCCTCGGCGAGCGGTTCCAGCTCCTCACCAGGGGCAGTCGGACAGCCGTTTCCCGGCAACGGACGCTGCAGGCAACGGTCGACTGGTCCTATCAGCTCCTCGACGCCCGGGAGCGCGAGGTCCTCGCCATGCTTTCGGTCTTCTCGGGCTCATTCGACCTGGCCGCTGCCGAGGCGGCGGGCGGCCCGCGGCTCGGCGCGGTCCAGATCGACGATGCGATCGCCTCCCTCGTGGAGAAGAGCCTGGTGGTTGCCGACCGCCCCGCCGGAAACCTCCGCTACCGGCTGCTCGAAACCATCCGCCAGTACGCCGCCGACCGGTTGGTAGACGAGTACGGCCCGGAGGTTGTGGCCGATCTGCGCCGAGCGCATGCCGAGCACTACGTCGGCGTGGTCGAGCGGGAGTCCGGCGCCAAAGTGGGATCTAGGCAGGGCTCTGGAGCGCTGCGCCGCCTCGACGCCGACTGGGAGAACCTGCGCGCGGCGATCGAGCACCTCGACACCATCCAGGCCACCGAGCCGCTCCTCCGGATCGCCGTCGCCGAAGTGTTCCTCGGTACTCGCGCTCACGGCGAGGTGATCCCGCCGTTCCTCGCCGCGATCGAACGGGCCGGGGACGGCATGCCCGCCCTCGTCGCGCGAGCCCTGGCGTGCACAGGCTCGGTCATCGCCATCGTGCGCGGGATGTTCTCCCGGTCCCAGCAACAGCTGGCGCGTGAGCTGTGCGACCGCGCGGTCACCGTGGCGCGGCGAAGTGGTGACCCCGCTCTTCTGCTGCACTGTCTGATCGACGCCGCGATCGTCCGCTTGTTCGATGATGATCCCGCCGGTGCCGAAGCGGCCGTCGCAGACGCGCTGGCATTGGCGACGGATCAGGGTGACCAACGTCAGCTCGCCCGAGCTAAGCAGTGGCTCGCATACTCGTGGGCCAACGGAGGGACAGCCGACCTGGACCTGGCCCTCGACCTCCATGCCGAGGCGCTCGACGGCCTGCGCCGGAGCGGCGAGATCCACGAGCTGTGCCTCGCGCTTGGCAACCACACCCAGCTGCTCAGGCTCGGCGAGCGCGGCGAGGTTGAGCTGATGCGCCAGCTCATGGACGAGGCCGCCGAGCTGGGCGAGGAGTTCGGGTTCGTCTGGATGCTGCCCGGAGTGTGGGTCGCCCAGGCTAAGGGCCTCGTGGACGACGGCGATCTCGAGCCAGCGGAGATGGTCGTGCGGCGCGCCCTACGGCTGGCGCGCCGCACCGACCAGCATGCGCTGGCCGACTGTCTCGAGCTGATGGCAATGATCGGCCTAGCTCGCGGGGAAGCGGCGTGGGCGGCCGAGGTCACCGGAACGGCTCAAGCCTTACGCACGAACCTGCGTGAGGCCGCGGGCGAGGTCAGCACAACCCAGGTGCCGGCCGACATACGCCGCAGCGCCGCCCACCTCCAGCGCCTCGAGTCCGAGCTCGGCGCGGAGCGCCTCGGCCAGCTGCTCGCAAAGGGAGCCCGTCGGTCCCTGGAGGAGGCCTGCGACCTCGCCCTCCGTCGCCCGACCAAGGCCAACCCCTAGCGAGTAGGACCCGCAACTGCCGCGCAGGCCACGACCCTGCTGGTTCTGTTTGACCGCACGGCAGAGTTACCACCTGAGCCGCCGCCAGCTGCAGACAATCAGTTCTCGTCATAGCGATCAGGCGCTCTCACCCAGCGTAATCCCCTCGCCACCCACTCAGCTGTTCTTGTCGCGCGCGGCCGACAGCTGCATACCCCGGCTGACGCGCAATCCCAACTGCGTGCGGCTCACGTCCGACACCGCGCTGGTGGTTTCGTAGGCCATCGGGCTGCTGGTTCGACGCGTAAGGAGCAGTCAGGCCGGCCAGCCGAAACCGTCTGAGCACGGCCCGTAACGGACAATCTGGGCAGCGCCGCACCCTCGCGCAGCACGGCCCCTCTGGTCTGAGAGCGGTGGCCGGGGAGCCGTCAGCGGCCTCAGCGGCGGCGAGCAGCCCACCGCGGAAGCGACCGCCGCGTCGACGTCCGGGTCGCCCTCGCGTGGCAAAGCACTGGGCCGACCCCGGGCGCGCCGGCGATTCCTGCCACGCGATAGGAGTAGAGACGCTCCTGCTGCGCTCACTACTGCTCTCCTCGCCGCCGCGTCATCGGTGCGCAACCAGCCAGGTCGTATTGCTTCGTCGTATGACTCTGCTTGCCCACGGCGGTGGTACGCCAACCGAGCAAACTATCGGGCGGCTGCACCCTAACTACTCCTTGTTGCTCGCGGCCGCGGAGTAGGATCGCCCGTACGGGGTGTGGCAGCTTCTGCAGCGTCCACGGCGTTCAGTTGTCGCGGGCGGGTTGATGACCAGTGCTGGTCCTCGTCCCCAAACCGGGAGAGATGTTCCAACCGGGAAGAGATGTTCGGCACCAGCGGGCGATGCTGCTCAGCCGGCGGATGAGGTACTCGCCGTATCGGCTCCCCCGCCTGCGACGTCCCCAGCGTCCCCGAGCCCGTTAGCACCGAAGGCGATGGGTTGGGCGGCGGCGATCCCGGCGAGACCGCCGGGCTGCCGCACCCAGCGGGAGCGAGAGTCTTGGCCGAGCATGCCGCGTTTTGACCAAAGCGTGACCGGGCGTGCGATACGGTTGCTTGACCGTGTCTTGAGACTTCTCATGAGCGATGACACCTTCCATAGGACGCGTCGGGTGACGCTCTGGATCGGTGGCCTGGTTCTGGCTCTCGCTGTCCTCTCTCTGCCGAAGTTGGCGGGGGGGTCGGTTAGCCCTGGCGTGTCCTCGCGTCATGCCGATCGGTGATCGGCGCCCTGGGCTTGACGCCAGCTCGGTTCGAGGCGAGCAGCGGAGGCGTCACGGTGGCGCAGCTCCAGCAACAGCTCGATGCCCTTTACAGCGGCCAGCGGGTGCCCAACTTCGCTGCGCCGCCTCGATCTGGCACGCAGATCACCGTCATCGCGAACGCTCGCACCACGATCGCTGGATCGCGGCGGTCCGCGCATGCGCCGGCGAGGTATGTCTGTGAAGCGTTGGCTCGCGCAAGTTCTACCCAAAGCCGAGAACCGGCGGGCTCATCGGGTATGGACGGGCGGGGTTTCTCCAGAGCTGTAACCAGCCGCGCCGTTCGATCGTGTCGGAATGCGCTTTGAACCTGAAGGTCGGACGTCGACAGAATGAGGGTCGGAATACCAACGGGGGCATCAATTGCTCGACAGCGACTGCGGTTGGCCCATTGGTGCGAGGCAGACGAGGGTCGATGGAGGCAACGTGGGGGGCCCACAACAGGATCGGCGACTTCTCGCACCTCGGTCCGGGTTGCATCATTGACGGGTCAGATGCGATCTGTCGCTACCGATCGCCTTACCAGACGGGCTTCAACGATCGTTGGCCGTGGTCTCCCAGCTAGATGGCTGCATCCTGTGGCGCCCGGGCCAGAATGTCTCCGCTGCTCGGTCCCGAACGGACTCCGGATGGATGGCGGCTGACGAGCTCACGCGCGCGATGCACCGCTTCGCGTTGGAGTCGCTCCGCGGTGGTGCGTCGGCGAGCAGCGAGCTGCCGACCGGGGTCCGGGCGCTCGATCTGTGGAGCGACGGCGATTACGGATCGGTGCTGTTCTGGATCGACCGCGACCACGACCCTTGGGATTGGGGCCAAGCAACCCTGGAACACGTGGACGCGAAGCGCTCGAAGCGTGGGAGCTGGCGGATCACCGGCGGGGGAGGCGCGGGCAGCGATGAGCCGGCGGAGATACTCGCGGGCTGCTCCTCGGGCCTGCACAAGCTTGCGGGCGGCTCTGACGGTTCGCTGCGCCTGACTGTCGGCATCGCCACTCCCGACGTTGCCGTGATCCGCTTGCGCGACGGGCACAAAGCTCGTGAGCGACCGCCGGGAGCAGACGGTTTCTTCCTCCTAGGCATCACCGTCGGGGATCCGCTCACCTTCGCCTACGCGGTCGATGCCACAGGCGCGGAGATCCCTGCAGAGCCCCTGCTGCTCTGAACCGTCCCCAGCGGCAATAACGAGCCTACGGCAGGCAACGACGACGTTGCTCGCACCGCCGAGCCACGATAGGACGCTCATCACTCACTGAGTCATTCGTCCACGCCTGCCGCATCGGTCTAGATCCAGCACCCAGCCCGTATGCGAGTTCCGCCAGATCCCGCTGCTGCTCGGTCCCAGAATTGCGAGGGTGGCGGTGCTTCAGGAGCAGCTTGCCGCGACGACCGACGACGCCAAGCCAGTCCGGCAAGCGAACCACCCGATGCTCGTCCGTGAGACGACGGGAGAGACGCCGCACTTGATCTGCCACACGTCGACGAGCCGTCCCAGCGGTGCCCGCGCGAAGCAGGATTTGCGGTTGCGGCGTCGGCGCGCTTGCTCGGGCAGCTCAGCGCGGCCACAGCAAGCGGTGCGCGAGATGCCCGTGCTGACCAATCCGCCCATCTCTGAGCCGGAGGCGCCCTGTCTGAAAGGAGTAGTGAGCTCGCCGGTCAGCTCACTTCCGCGTTGCGCGATCAGGAGTCGCCGGCGCGCTCGGGGTCGCGCCACTGCTTTGCCGTGAGCCGAGCAGTTCCGGCCGGCAGCTCCTTGGTCATGATGCGATAGTGCGCGATCGGATCGGGCTCCTGGGGATCATGCTCGAGATGGATGCCGGTTCGATGGCGGCTCTCAGGCGGTAGAGCTGGGTAGTCAACCTCCAGCGCTCAAGGGAGGGAGCCATGTCTTCTGCTGTGCAGTTGCTCGATGCCGCCGGCCGTCGCCGCTCGCCAGCGACGTTGCCGGACTTTCACGCCGGTAGGGCGCCCGGGAACAAGGGGCAACGCTACGCGGCTGACCCGCCGACGGTCGATGAGATCATCGCGGTCATGCGCCACGCTGGCCACGCCCGGTACGGCAATCGCCTCAACGGGTTGATCGTCGTGCTCTGGCGTGCCGGGCTGCGGATCAACGAGGCGCTCTCGCTCACCGAGACCGATCTGGAAGAACGACGCGGGTCGATCGTGGTCAGGCACGGCAAGAAGATCGCCGCCGCGAGGTCGGGATGGACGCGTGGGGGTGGTCAGCGCTCGGACCCTGGCTGTCCGAGCGCGCCACGCTGCCGGTCGGCCCGTTGTTCTGCGTGTTCGCCGGACCCACGCGCGGACACGCCTGGTCGGCCGGCGCCGCCAGGCTGCAGCTGCACCAGATCGCGCTTGAGGCAGGGGTCCGCCGGCGCTTCGCGCCCCACCAGCTCCGCCATGCTCACGCTGTCGAGCTCTTGCACGAGGGCATTCCGCTGCCGCTGATCCAACGCCAGCTGGGCACTCGCACCTCTCCAGAACCGGCCTACCTGCAAGGCATCTCCTCAGAGGAGATCATCTCCACCGTCCACGCCCGGCGCGCGCCGATGATGCATGCCAGCGCCGGCCTTGACCTGTAGAGCACCACGCGGGAGCGCATGACGCGCTCCCGCGACCCCGCCAATGCCGGCCAACGGGTCGCACGATCGCTCCACGAGTAAGCAGCAACCAGCCGCCACTGGGCCTGACGTGGCCAAGCGGTGGCCGTCGCCGGCGACGCACGAGAGTGGAAGCGATCATGCCGCGGGTCGAAACCGACGATCGCTCCTGAGGGCTCTGAACCCGAAGGGCCTCGTGCCTGAGCCTGGAATGCGCCTGGGCTTGGGCGACGAACTTCGTAGCCGCCGAACGGCGCACCGCTTCTCGCCCGACGGTCCCGGCAGCTTGGTTGCCAGATACAGCAGTCCGGCAGCTGCCGCGGCGACGGCCGCTTGCGCCTCCGGCAGCGTGACCGGGGCTCCACCGCTGTGACCAGCGCTCGTTCGTCCGCGAAAGCGGGGGCTGCGAGCACGATTTCTAGTGCATCGCGAGACATTGCTCGTGCCGCGGTCGCATCCGTAGGCGCGAGCGCGTCGAAGAGGTCGCCGGGTTGTCGCCGTTCAGGGATGGTGAGCCCAGTCGCATTCAGGACCGCAATCATCGCGGCCTCGATCGCCTGTCTGGCCTCATCCACTGCTTCGTCGGGATCTGGCTCTTCGAGCCGGCGGAGAGCTTCGGTGAGGTGGTGCCGCGCGACGGACAGTCGCGGGTCGTTCAACACTTCGACGGCCGGCTGGATTGAGCTCGCTGACAGTCGGACTCATGCTTGGGACAAGCCTGAGGTCATCGTCGTAATGGTAAGGAACGCCATTGCTCGCGAACACGTCAGTCACGTAGTTAGTCCACTCCAAAGACATCTGTGCTGTCGGCTGCATCCGGTCACTGGCGAACTCAATCGCATGTCGCCAGCCGAGTTCGACAGCGTCGATGAAGAGAGCGTCCGGCACTGCGAGTAGGACCTCTTGAGCCGACGTCTCGGTCTCGGCGTTTAGGTCCGTGACATGAAACGCCAAGATCGCCGAAGAACTGCGCGCGTGCGTCCTCGCCGAATCGTGCGGAGAGAAGGTCGCGGATGTCCGCGTAAGTGACGAATCCGCTCCGCTCGCCAAGCTCACGAACTATCCGATCGGGAGACGCTCCATACGATGAGAGGCGACTCAGGACTGCGCGTCGTACTCGCTGAGGAATTGCGAACAGTGCCCAATGCATCCGCGGCAGCCTATCGACCACTGCGCTGCCAGCGATGCGTATCGAGGAGGATGTAGCGTGTGGTCGAGCGACTGAGATCGGTTCTGCGTCGAGTAGCGTTTGCGGTCAGAGGCGCTGCTGGAAGGCGGCTGAGCGTCCTTCGGCGTCTCACGCCGCCTGTGCCCGGCCATCCGACCTTGACCAACATCAACCAACCCCTCGAGGCCGTCTTCCTCTTCGACGGAGCCGGGCTCTACATAACCGGAGATGCCCTCGGCAAGAGCGTGCATTTCGACGCCGACGGCACCCGCGTAACGCTCAACTTACCGAACAGCGACGAGGTGTTCTCGTTGTCCGATCCGGGATGGCCGGGTAAGGGCAAGGCCGCTCGCCCCACATTTCAAAGCGCCGATGGGGAGATACTCGCCGGCACGATCCTCAAGTTCGAGGTCCGAGTGGCCGTCGCCGGGACTGCTGAGGCGACGAGCGGCCTCGTGGCCGGGGCGTTCCCGTTGGCTGTAGCCACGGCCGAGCGGTTCCTGGGCCTCGCGCGAACACGCGCTTCTCAGGACTGGCTGCCTTCGCGCCACGAAGGGGCGAACCTCGCGCTGTACGGGAGGCTCATGTACGCCGGGACCGATACCGAGGTCAAGGAACAAGCGAGGTGGCAGCCGACGGGCCTTGCTGTCGGCATCCAGCCTGATCGCGCAGCCGACTCGGATGCCATCGAACAGCTTCTCTCACTCACAAGCGCAGGCGTCGAACCGATGGACGAGGACGTCCTACTCGCCGATGCGCGCGCCGCTCTGAGCGTCATGCGAGTCCGGCAGCAGTGGAAAGCGGAGCGTCTCGACACCGGCCGAGCTGTGCTGCTCGCAGGGATGGCTGCCGAGGTGACGATCAAACGTACCCTGACCGAGAAGGTGCGGCCAGAGCAACGGCCACTGCTCGACGTCATCCTGGAGAACCCCCGAGACATGTCGATCGCCACCAGTCAACTTCTCGACAAGCCGATGAAAGCGGCCCTCGGCATCTCGTTGCGCGAGGAGAAGCCCAACCTCCCGGACGAGTACAAGACGCTGTTCAACGACGTCGCCCAGAAGCTCTTTCCGCGGCGAAACGCGGTCGCTCACCGGGGCATCCAGCCGACGAATGAGGCGGCACGCGAGACCGTTGCGATCGCTGGGCGCTTATTCGCATGGCTCGACACCGTGCCCGGCGCTTCGAGTGACAATACGGACTCCGGCTAACACCTGGTGGAGCCGGTCACGAGCCGAAAGATCGCGCTCGCACCGCGCGCTTCCGTGCGCGCGCGAGCGTCTGCATCGCCATCACAGGACGGCCCCGGACCGCGAGTTGGCGCTGACCTACGTGGGGCTGCGACCGCCGCTCCTGTTGAGCTGACAGAGAGGACATTCGTCGCTCTGGCGGATCGTTTCGGCCATCGTGAGCCGGCGAATCGTCTCGCGTAGCTGCTCGCGCGGGAATGCTTGAAGCCGGTGAAAGGCCTCGCGGACGGCCGCGGCTTCACGCCAGGTTTGAGCATCTCGGATGAGTTCGTCCACTGGTGCGATGAGGTTCTCTGCCGTTTCTAGCTCCTCAGGCGTAACGAGCTGTGGCAGCTTGATGGCCGGCTCAGGTCTTTTCTCGATGTTCATTGAGCCGTCCGCCCAGCCGGACCAGATTGAGTCCGGCCCGCGGTCAAGGACCAGTGGAGCGTTCAGTTGACCGGCAAGCGAGCCGCGCTCCGTCATGTCCGAGAGGTGCTGCGCAATCACGTGTCCGTTGTACGGTGGGTTGTTGAGGCCGCGCGCCAAGACCTCCTCTGAGAACTTTTCCCTGAGCTTCCTCGGCGCCTCACGGTGTTCCCGTACGGCTTCATCCCAGGTTCTCAGGTCTGGGATGAGGGGGCCGAAGTGCGCGGAGATGATTCCGCGCTCGAATTCCTTTTCGAGGGGCCCAAGGAAGAGCACCTCGCGCTCGTTTGCGATTGCTGCATCCGTGGCCGTCAGCAAGCCCCGCAGACGCTCAAGATGCTCGGGCGGAATCAGCGGGTACGCGACCTCGGCCGGGACTGCAGCTTGGGCAAGCTCCTGCTCTCCGGCTCGGAGGATGTTCAGCTTGAGCTCAAGCCACTCGAGGCGGCGCGCGTAGTACTCGTCGTACTCACGTACCCCGTGAGGAGGCTCAATGCCGGGGATGCCGTGAGGCTGCTTGTACCGGCGGAACTCATCCACCAGCCCTGGTGCAACCGGATCCTCGTCGAGAGGCATCTGCTCCACCGTTTCGAGCTCCCACTCCCCCATCTTCGTGAAATACGACCGGTTACCTTGGACCGGGCGTTCACGGGCTAACAACCGCTGTGCCTGAACGCGCTCAGCGATCCATGCTTCCAGCCGAGTGGCAGGCTCGGCCGTCGATGCCGACGGGCGACTGCCGGCTCGCCGGGCAACGGCAGCCCCCGCCGGCGCACTGCCGAGGGCCCCGAGAAATTCGGCAAGTTGGTCATGGCGATCACCGTAGGCCACTGGGAAAATGCGGTCGTGCGGTGCGTGCAGCTCGACGAGTTCGTCCACCTCGTCATTCAGACAGAGCCGATAGTGCCGATACTCGGATCCAGGGAACGTTGCTGCCAGCCATGCTCGCAGTGGACCGACATTCGGATCAGATAACCCTGACCCCACCCCCACGAACAACAACGAGCTCATCGTCGCGATCGCGCGCTGAAGAGCCTGCGGAACGCCGCTTGCTGTCAACTCATCATAGGACCTGACTCCGAGGACTACCGAGACCGGATCGCGCCAATGGCCATGAAGATGCACGACCGCGTTGTCATCGCCCTGAAGCGCGCGTTGCATGCCGCCGGCCTCCGTCCAGGTCACACGCTCCCAACCTGAGACGCCCTCGATCAGGCTGTCGTAGTTGGTCGTCGCCACGGGTACTCCAAGTCCGACCAAGGCATTAATGACGGAGGGGTCGTCCGGCTCCAGCCGGCCGACCGTCTCATGCAGCCAGCGCCCGTATTCCCCGCCTGACCGCCTGCGGAACGAAAGGAATCGTCTGCTCCACGGTCGCCGGACGCCTACCGCTGGGCGGTTCGTCGGGCGACCATTCTGCGGCACCGCCCGTGCCTTGCACGCGATACGAAATGACGCCGCTGCCGTGTACGCAGCGCTCGAGGTAATCCGCAAGTCGGATGCCTCATTGGCTTTCGAGACGGTCGAGCATACCGCGGGCCTTGGCGGCGTTGGGTTGATCGCCTTTGGCCTCGAATAGCTCAAGCGCGCCTCGTGCCTCTGCCGCCGCCTCATCGCAGCGGTCCGCTGCCGCCAATACCCGCGCGAGCTCCATTCTGGTGTCTCCTTGCCCGACGATGTAATCGGTTCGCAGGGCGTGTTCGACAGCACGGCGTGCCCAGCGTTCTGCCTCAGCGAGATTTTCATCGGCGAGTGCAAGCCGCGCCCTCACTGAGGTGGTGGTGATCAGAGCGTCGAGATCGTCTTCGCCGCCGAGCGCTTCGGCGAGGTCGATCGCGGCTCGCGCCGCGTCGCGCTCACCGAGCTGCTCGTATGTAGCCGCGAGCTGGGCCTGGGTACTTGCCCCGAGGCCGCGTTCGCCCAGGTCCGCGAGAATCGCGTCTGATTCGAGCAGCGCGGCACGGGCCGCGGATGGATTTCCGGCCGCCAGCTCAATCCGGGCCACTTCCATCAGATTTCCGCCTCTTTGCGCTCGGTATCCCATCGCGTTCAGCCGTTCGCCGGCGCGCTGCATCAGCGACCGTGCCTCGTCAAAGCACCCCGCGAAGCTCGCCAGGAACGCCCGGACGTAGTCCAGCCTGTATCCCAGGTACGGGCCCGGCTGCTCTGCCTCGATCGCGTCGAGCTCGCGGGCGATCTCCGTCGCTGAGACCGGCCCGATCCTGAGCGCGGTGACGTACCAGCCCAGGGCCTGCTCGCGCAATCCGTCATCCCCCGCGGCGCGGGCGTGCTCAATGGCCAGTCGGAACTCGGCGGCGGCGGCGGTGAACTGGCAGGCCGACCAATGCGGCAGGCCCCCGATAAGGTGCGCCTTCGCCAGCCCACGTTGATCGCCTCTGCGCTCGAGTTCTTTGATCGCGGCGGGCAACAGCGACCGGACGCGCTGTGCGAAATCCTCTGAATTCAGCGCAAACAGCCGGTCGAGCCTGATCAGCGTGGCGTATGGGGCGGCGTCCGGGTCAGCCTCGGCCGCGAGCAGCAGCTCCTGCACCTCGCCGTACTCACCCGCGCCGACCAGCGTCTCGGCGAGAGCCACCGCGATCAGCGGACGCAGCGATTCCTCCGGTGGCACGAGCGCCAGCGCTCGCGCCAAGAGGTTCCTGGCTGCGGGTAGGTCCTGCCGACTGGCAGCTCG
>JAFAPR010000125.1 GCA_019247075.1 Solirubrobacterales bacterium | reverse complement strand
GTGACGGTGGCCATGAAAACCTCCCCGTAGGTGGCCACTGAATCTCCCCGCTGGTGGCCACCGGTTCTCCCCATGGGTGGCCACTTGTTCTCCCCACGGTTCTGTCCTGAGCGGCCTGTAGCTCGGCGTGCTTCGTCGACCACGAGGCACGTCAGGAGGCCCAGATTGAAGAGACCGGAGGAAGCGATGGAGATCCTGGAGGCGTATGACTTGACGGGCTCGCTGCGTGCTGCGGCGGCGTTGGCGGGTTGTGATCACAAGACGGTGGCGCGTTTGGTCGCCGCCCGGGAGGCGGCTGGTGGTGGGGTGTCGGGGCGGGCTGCGCGGCCGGCGTTGGTGATGGTCGAGCCGTTCGCGGGGAAGGTGGCGGAGCTGGTCGAGGACTCGCACGCGCGCATCCGGGCGGATAAGGCGCACGGGGTGCTGGTGGCGATCGGGTATGAGGGGTCGTACCGGACGACGCGGCGGGCGGTGGCGGAGGCCAAGCGCCGCTGGCGGCAGAAGCATGGGCGCAGGACGCGGCCGTGGATCCCGCAGCCGGGGAAGTGGCTGCAGTGGGATTACGGGGACGGGCCGGAGGTTGCGGGGGTGCGGGCGGTGTTGTTCTGCGCGTGGCTGGCGTGGTCGCGGTATCGGGTGGTGGTGCCGTTGCGCGATAAGACGATGCCGTCGGTGGTGATTGGGTTGGATCGGACGCTGCGCTACCTGGATGGGTGTCCGACCTACTGTCTCACGGATAACGAGAAGACGGTGACGGTCGAGCATGTGTGCGGGATCGCGGTGCGCAACCCGACGATCGTTGAGGTCTCGCGCTATTACGGGCTGACGATCGCCACCTGCGAGCCGGCGGATCCGCAGAGCAAGGGCGGCAGCGAGGCCACGGTCAAGATCGCGAAGGCGGATCTGGTGCCGACCGATCACAACCTGCGCGATCAGTATGCGGACTGGCAGGCGCTCGAGCGGGCGTGTCAGGAGTTCATGGCCGAGGTCAACGCTCGTCCGCATCGCGCGACCCGCCAGCCGCCGCTGGTGCTGCTGGCCGAGGAGCACGAGCATCTGCATCGTGTGCCCAGGCTGCCGCACACGTTGTGTTTCGGGCAGACCCGCAAGGTCGATCGCCAGGCGACGATCAGCGTGGGTGATGCGATCTACTCGGTGCCGCACGAGCTGATCGGCGAGCGGGTCTGGGTTCGCGCGGAGGGCGAGCAGCTGGTGGTCGTACACGTCGATGCGCTCGCCGGGCCGCGGGAGGTCGCCCGCCATCAGTTGACCACGCCGGGTCGCCCTTCGATCGACGATCAGCACTATCCGCCCCGGCCGGCCGGTCCGCTGGAGCGCAAACCGCGGGCCCGCTCGGCCGAGGAGCGGGAGTTCCTTGCGAGCGGGGAGGGTGCTGAGCGGTGGCTGAAGCGGGCCGCGGCCGAGGGGACCCAACGGATCCGACGCAAGATGGCAGAGGCGGTCGACCTGGCCAAGCTGCACGGCCAAGGGCCCGTCAATGAGGCGCTCGAGCGGTGCGCCAGCTACGGCCGGTTCGCCGACGGTGATCTGGCCAGCATCCTTCACCACCACCAGCAGGCGACCGTGATCCAGCTGCCGCTCAGGGCCCCTGAGGAGCGCTCGCTGCAGGCCTCGACCCGCAGCTGGGAGGGATTCGGACGATGAACACCACGATTCTCGACCTCGAGCCCCGAATCGGCGCGCTGAGAGGCGATCTGCGGCCGTGCGACACCTCGCCGCGACCGATCCATCGACCCGAAAAGCGCTCCAGCAGCCCGATCGGGGGCAGGCGATGACGGTCAAGCCGCCCGCTCCGCCGCCGCTGCCTGACGAGCTCGACCGCCTGCTGCGCCGGCTCCGACTCCCCTACGTGCGGCGGGCGGCGCCCGAGGTGATCGCCAACGCCACAACGCAACGCTGGGAGCACGCCGAGCTGCTGCGCGTGCTGATGGCAGAGGAGGCCGCCGGCCGCGACCAGGCCACGATCCGCATGCGCCGCCGCGCCTCCGGGCTCCCGGCGGGCAAGACGTTCGACGCCTGGGAGCCCGAGCGCTCCGCGATCCCAGCCAAGGCACAGCGCGCGCTGCGCACCTTGGAATGGATCGACCGGACAGAGGTGTTGTGTGTCTGCGGCCCGTCAGGGACGGGCAAGAGCCACTTCGTCGAAGCGCTCGGCCACCTCGCGATCGACAAAGGCAAGACCGTCGCCCGGCACACGCTCGAGACGCTCGCGCAACTCCTGCGCCGCCACCGCGCCGACGACTCAGTCGGCAAAGCAATCGGAAAGCTGATCCGCGCCGACCTCGTGGTGATCGATGACGTCGGCCTGCTCCCGGTGTCCGCCGACGCCGCCGAGGCACTCTTCAGAGTGATCGACGCCGCCTACGAGAAACGCTCAATAGCGATCTCATCCAACATCCACCCCAGCGGGTTCGACGAGCTGATGCCCAAGAGCATCGCGACCGCGACCGTCGACCGGCTACTTCACCACGCCCACGTCCTGATCACCGAGGGCCAAGACAGCTACCGGCTCGCACAAGCGACCGCCGGCAAGGGGGTGAAGCCCCTGACCTAACCCCACGGGTGGGGAGATCTAATGGCCACCAGTGGGGAGAACAAATGGCCACCAATGGGGAGTTCTGATGGCCGCAATTGGGGAGAGACAGATGGCCATTGACAACGGGACGAAGTTCGGCCCGCGCCTAGCGCGAGAGTGGTGTCCGGATCCAGGAGCTCACTGCCCGCTTCACGAAAAGGGGGGACTCTCTGCCGCTGCAGGTCCGGACTCATTTGCATAGGCATCATGCGATCCTCGCTCCGGGCGGGTGAGTTCCGCAGTCGCCGGAAAGGAGTCGTCACGCACGCCGCGCTTGGACGACTGTGTTGCCACGAAAGGAGCAGTGCGGGCATCCGCGGAAGGCCGTGGGGCGCGTTCGGACAGCAGAGATCCGCGCGAACCTATCGAGGACAGCCGCATCATCGTCGTGATCAGCTGAGCGGCCGCGGACTACTCACTTCTAGAGCGGCAGCGCTAATGGCGCCGCTGTCGTGACTGCTTCGGTGCTTGCAGCTGTCCGCTCCTCGGTTAGCGCTCGAGCAGCCGGTCGGCCCGAGCCCTTCGCGATGCCCGGCGTGCGCGGTGTTGGCGACGAGCGGGTGTGTCGCAGTGGGCAGGTCGAGACCCCATTCGTGCTGGCGCGGATATTTGACCGCCTGTCCTGTTGGCTGCCTTGTCCGAGAGCGGCAGTCTCGAGCGCCGCGGCACCGGTCTCCGAGACTGCCCATGCTTCGTAGGAGCAGCACTCCGATCGGGACGCTCCTGAATCCTGTTCGCGTACCTGCTGC
>JAFAPR010000123.1 GCA_019247075.1 Solirubrobacterales bacterium | reverse complement strand
GCCCGCTCAACCTCCGCCTCGCTCGGTCCCTGTTCGCGCAACTCGGTGACGATGGCTTTCATGCGCGATAACGCCTCCATCAGCTTGCTGGACTCGAGCCCCGCGGCCACGGACAGCACCGGAGTGTCGGCGTGCGCGTGGGCGGCCGAATAAACCGAGTAAGCAAGTCCGCGCTGCTCGCGGATCTCGTCGAACAGGCGGGAGCCCATCGACCCCCCCAGAACCGTGGAGTAAACCTGAAGTGCTGCGCGCTTGCGCGGATCGCCGATCTCGACCGCCGGGCGATAAGAGAGCCGGAGATGGGACTGGTTGGAATCCCGTTCGCGGACGAGTACGCGCTCGTGAAAAGGGGGCGCAGGCTCGAAAGGTTCTGGCTTCGGCCGGGGCTCGAGCCGGCCGAATAGTTCCTCCAGCTCACTCTCATCGGGCAACGCGTGCAGGTTGCCGACCACGAACGCGGCGCCGCGGCCCGGCGCCCAGCGGCGGGCGCGAAAAGTGAGGATCTCATCGCGGGTGAACGTGTCCCGGATGTGCTGCACCGTGCCCAGCACGGGACGGCCGAGGGGATGCTCGCCGAAGGTCGCCTCGTCGATCAGATGCTCGGCCAAGACCGCCGGCTGGTCGTTGGCGCGGGCGATCTCCTGCACGACCACGCCGCGCTCTCGGTCGAGCTCCTCGGGGTCGATCCGCGGGCGATCCACGAAGTCGGTGAGCAGGTCGATCGCGTTGGCGGCCTGCTCCGCGCGGGCAGTGATGTGGAAGGCGACCACATCGTGGCTGGTGTAGGCATTCAGCACCCCCCCGATGCGCTCGGCTGCCTCGTTCACGGCACGGTAGGTGGAGTACTTCTCGCCGCCCTTGAACACCAGGTGCTCGAGGAAATGGGCCATGCCGTTTTCATCGGCGGACTCGGTGCGAGCGCCGGCGTCAAAGGCGAGCAGGATGGTCAGGGCCCTGGTCCCTTCCACGGCGATCCGGTACAGCGTCAGGCCGTTGGACAGCGTCGTCTGCGTGATCGCGGGCATCTCGGGAAAGGTAGCGCCGGCCGCACGCAAGCAATCCGAGACGGCGACCGGCCGTGGGCGCCGCCGCGTCCGGCTACCCTGGTTGTCGACCTAGGCCGCAGGGGTCGCCCCGGACGCTGCCTCGTCACGCTAACCGGAAGCCCGCAGTCATGAGCTCACGTCAATTCCGACGCCGACCCTCCGCGGTGAGAATCGCGGTGCTGACCGTGGGTGCAGTGATTCTGCTGGGGGTGGGCGTTTGGCTTGGCGGCCACCCTGGTTGGATGCCCTCCGCGCTGCGCAGCGCGTTCGTCAACGACTCCGGTTCGCGCCTCATGCAGGACGTGGTATCGCTGCTCCAACGCGATTACTACCGGCCAGTCAACTCCGGCCAGCTGATCAACAAGGGGATTGCCGGCGCGGTCGCGAGTCTCGACGATCCCTACTCACACTATTTCAATCCTGGCGACTACCACAGCTTCCTCAACCAATCGAACCCCCACCTGAGCGGCATTGGGGTCGACGTGCTCCCCGACCGGCGGGGCTTGATGATCGTGGCCGTCTTTCCTGGCTCTCCCGCTGCACGGGCTGGGCTGACGCGCGGGATGGTGATCGTGCGCGTCGGCACTCGCTCCCTCGCCGGCCGATCGACCGAGTTCTCCTCCAGCCTGATCCGCGGGCCGGCGGGGACCAAGGTGACAGTCACCGTGGTGAACGGCAAGCGGCGTCACGTGTTCACGATGAAGCGCGCGAAAATCGTGATTCCCGTGGCCAGCGGACGAGTGATCACCTACCACGGCGTAAAGCTCGGTTACCTCCAGTTGACAAGCTTCACCCAAGATGCCAGCGCGGAGCTCCGCGCTGCGGTCCGGCGGGTGCTCCGCGGAGGCGCCCGGGGCCTGATCCTCGACCTGCGCGAGAACGGCGGCGGCTTGCTCGATCAGGCCGTAGGAGTGGCGAGCATCTTCATCCCCGACGGCACCATCGTCTCCACCGACGGCCGCGCCCAGCCGCGTCAGGTCTATCTGGCCCAGCGCAACGCGATCGCCACGCAACAGCCGATGGTCGTGCTGGTCGACCGCGGTACCGCCTCGGCGGCAGAGATCGTGACCGCGGCCCTCAAGGATCGCCACCGCGCGCTCGTCGTCGGCACACGGACTTACGGGAAGGGAGTTTTTCAGGAGATCGACCCGCTGCCCAACGGTGGGGCGCTCGACTTCACGGTGGGCGAGTATTTCACCCCTGATGGGCAGAATCTCGGTGGCGGGGGAGTTCGCCGCGGCCAGGGGGTCACGCCGAGCATCTACGCTCAAGACAACCCGCGCACGCGCCTCGACGAGGCGCTCCAGGCAGCCGAACGGACTGTCGCCAACGAGGTTCGGTGAGTCCGACCCGGCGTCCAGCAGCGCGCTCGACCGGGGGCGCCCAGCGCGGGGTGTCAAGGAACGGGCCCGCCGAACGGGGCCCGGCGAGGACGGTTCGCATCGCAGTGCTGCGGCGGCGGGGCAAATTTCTGGTGGCGGAACCGTTCTTCGAGGCGGGCCCGCGGCTGGCCGTGAGCCGCGATGGCCGAGCGACTCCGGGCGATTTGGTCGCGGTGCGCTCGCGGCCCCACCGCGACGGTCGCGGCGGCAGGGCCGTAATCGCGCAGCGCCTTGGTCGTCCCGACGTCGCCCAGGACGTCATCGAGGCCTTCATGATCGACCGCGGACTGAAGCGCTCCTTCGCCTCGGCCGTGGAGCGCCAGGCCGAAGCCGTCGCGGGCACGGCGATCGAGCACAACGGCCGCTCCCGGCGCGATTTCCGGTCTCTGCCGACCTTCACGATCGATCCTCCAAGCGCCCGTGACTTCGACGACGCCATCTCAGCCGCGCGCACCGACGATGGGGGCTGGCGCGTGTGGGTCCACATCGCAGATGTCGGCGCGTACGTCGCCGCCGGCTCGCTGCTGGACCGCGAGGCTTACCGCCGCGGGTGCAGCGTGTACGTGCCGGGCGCGGTCGAGCCGATGCTGCCCTCAGCGCTTTCGAGCGGTGCCTGCTCGCTGGTGCCCGCGCAGGACCGGCTCGCTGTGACAGTGGAGGTGTCAGTGGGGGAGGAGGGCGTACGCAGCGCGGCCTTCCACCGCTCCCTGATCCGTTCCGATGCGCGCCTGCACTATGACCAGGTAGACGGGATCTTCGCCGGCGCGCAAGCCGCCGGCGCACCCTGGGGTGAGGCGCTGTCCGCAGCCCGTCAGGCAGCCGCCGCTCTCCAGCGGCGGCGCAGCGCCCGCGGCGCGGTGATAATCGCAGGCGAGGAGCCCGAGTTCGGCTTCGACCGCGATGGCAACGTCGTCGGAGCCGCAGCGGTGCAGCAGACAGAAGCTCACCGCCTGATCGAACATTTGATGATCGCGGCAAACGAGCAGGTGGCTAAGCTGCTCTCGGAGCGCGGGATCCCCGCGCTCTACCGCGTGCACGAGCGCCCCGACGCTGTCGCCGTGGAGCGCTTGGCCGACCAGCTGGCGTCGCTCGGGGTGCCCACCCCACCGTTGCCGAAGGGCCCGCTGACCCCCCAACAGGCCGCCTCGGCGGTGGGAGAGATCTCCCAGCTTGTGACGGACTTCGTGGCGCGGAGCGGTCGCGGACGCCGGGCATTTGGGAGCCTCGTGCTGCGCTCGCTCAAGCAGGCCTATTACGACCACCGGAACCTCGGTCACGCCGGCTTGCAGTCGGCGAACTACTGTCATTTCACCTCCCCGATACGACGCTACCCCGACCTGGTTTGCCACCGCGCGCTGCTCGCAGCGATCGCGGGCGAGCCACTCCCCGACCGTGCGTGGGTCGCCGGGGCCGGACCGTGGACCTCCACGCGCGAACGGGAGGCGATGACGATCGAAAGAGACGCTGACGACATCGCGAGCTGCTTTCTGCTCGAGCGCCTGCTGGCCGGAGCTCGCGCCGATGCAGTGTTCGAGGGAGAGGTCGTGGGCTTTCACAGCGCGGGTGCGTTCGTCGCCTTCGGGCCCGATGGCCAGTTTGAAGGGATGCTGCCGGTGCGCAGACTGGTCGGCGACTGGTGGGAGCTAAACGACCAGCTGACGATGCTGCACGGGACGAGGACTGGGGCCACCATCCGGCTCGGCGACGCGATCGACGTCCAGGTAGGCACAATCGACGCTCCGCGAGGCAGGGTCGATCTTCACCCCGCACCTGTTGGTGCGACAGTCGCCGCGGACTACCTGCCCGGATGACCAAGGTGATGAGACCGATCGCCACCACCGGCCACTGACATGGCAGGTCCGCGCAAGCGCAGGGCAGCCGCCGGCGACGTGGCCACCAACCGTCAGGCGTCCTGGCGATACAACCTGCTCGAACGGTTCGAATGCGGGATCGTGCTCACCGGCACCGAGGTGAAGTCGCTGCGCGCCTCAGGCGCCCAGCTGAAGGACTCCTACGCGCTCATCCGCGATGGGGAGCTGTGGCTGATTGGCTGCTACATCGCCCCCTACGCACCGGCCAATCGGGCAAACCACGACCCGGAGCGCGACCGCAAACTGCTGCTGCACCGCCGGGAGATCGATCGGCTGATCGGCAAAACGCGGGAAAGGGGGCTGACCCTCGTGCCGACACGGATCTACTTCTCCGGTCCCAACGCGAAGGTCGAGCTGGCCCTGGCCCGGGGCAAGGATCGCTACGACAAGCGCGAGGCGATCCGCAAGCGCGAGGTTCAGCGCGAGGTTGAGCGCGAGTTGCACGCCGCGCGCTAGAACCCTCTCACCGCCGAGCTTGCGCGCGAGAACTAAGACGGCCTGGGCCCGGCGTTCGCGCGCTCACTGGCACCCAACTCGGTCACGGTCTGCAAGACGCGCAAAAGCGCCCGGCGACGGAGCACCCTCACCAAGCGTGGGGACTCCAGACCGTCGCTGATTTGGGGGCTTTTCGCCACCCCCTCACCGCCCCCGCCTCTGGACCGATAACCCTCGAACGCGACCTCGACTCACCAAAGGACGCGCGCGCGGTCGGCCGTCCGGCGGCGCTAACCGAAGGTACGCGGCAGGTTGGTCAGCTGGAGGCCGATGACCAGCGCCGCGGCGAGCGACAAGTAGACCGCCGCCACCGACGCGCGAGCCAGCGGTCGGACGCGGTAGTACTCGCGCTGGCGTACATCGCCGCTGCGCCGGTGCTTCCAGCGCTTATAGGTCTCCAAGCCACCGATCAGGAGGATCAAAAAGATGATCGGGTTGGGGAAGAAGACGGCCAGCGGGATCAGCGCGGCGAAACCCACGAACCACATCCACGGCGCCATGGCGGCCATCGCCCGGCCCCCGTCGAGCGGCACCACGGGGAGCAGATTGAACAGGTTTAGGAACAAGCCGGTGAAGGCGAGCGCGCGCCAGATGTCGTTGCCGGTCAGGTGCCAGAGGACGATGCACGCGGCGGAGCCGACGCTCCCCAGGATTGGGCCCGCAAGCCCGACCCGCGCCTCCGCCAGCGCGTTGTCTCCCAGCGAACGGGCGCTGATGACCGCGCCGAGGAAGGGGATGAACATGGGCAGGCTCGCCTTCAGTCCTTCGCGCCGCAGCTGGATCACGTGCCCGAGCTCATGGACAAGTAGGAGCGCGACGAAGCCCACCGCGAACGGCCAGCCGAAGACGAAGCTGTAGGCGGCGATGGAGACCACCATCGTGCCTGCGCTCAGGAAAAGCTTGAGCTTCGGCAGGAGCAGCAGGAGGGTTTTGATCTTGGTCAGCAGCGCCACGAGCGCGGCGCCAAGCGGTGCCAGCCTCCGCTTGAATGACGAGTTCTTGCGCGGCAGGCGCCCGCCCGGCGCGTGCCTGCGCGGGGCTATGTCGGTCGCCGCGTGCGCGCCGCCATCCGGTTCCGAGACGGCCCGCGGCGCACCGGGAATCAACCACTGACTTTGCTGTTCCATCACCATTGATTGTGGCACCGGGGCACTCCCGTGCCACAGAGGGTTCCAAGACCCCCTGGAGCCGACGCGCGCCGGCGTGTGGCTCGACCTGTTCTAGAATGTTGGTAAGCACTCATATCCCCAGGGGACGACAGGCTTCGACGTGGTTGGCTCGTGGGGGTGGTTGCGAGCCGAGGTTCCGGGCGGCCTCGAAAAACACCCGGAAGAAAATAAGTGCGGACTCGCACAGTTTCGATCTCGGTTACGCGGCTGCTTAGTCGGTAACCGAAGTTCGTCTCGGCCGTCGCTCGCCTGTGGCGGCGAACCGGGATCAACCAGCAGGCTCGCCCGGAGCGGATTTGCTCCCTCCGCGCCGGGGACTCTAAGGGAGCTGGCCCTGGACAACCCGGCCGGCGAGGCGAGTCTAGGGCGAGATTAGAGCGCCGGCTACGCTCGTAGACGCCACGTCCACACATCCGCGGACCCGGGTTCGATTCCCGGCGTCTCCATCTTCGCAATGAATTCGAAACGCCCTCCGCGCTTGCTTGGCCGGAGGGCGTTTCGATGAGGGCGCGTGCGTTCGACGGCGGTGCGCGCCCGATAGAAGGCGGCCGACGTCCGGCGTGCTCGAGCAGCGCCTTCAGATTAGAAATCGGCCGGCCGCACCGGCTCGCGCTGCCGCTTGCCTGGCTGCGCAACGCTGTCGCTGGCCACCGGCTCGCGCGAGTTACGCCCCGACTCGCATCGACTTGTGCACCGCCCGGCGTATTTAGCAGTCTCACAGCTGCGATGAGAACGCTGCTGCTAGCCAGCCCGTAGCAGCGACGTGGTTGGAGTGTGCTTTGTGAGGCGATGCGGGAGGACCGCCACTGACAGGGCAACGTGTCAGATGACGTGGTAGAGGCGCGCGCTGACCCGTAGCGTCGATCCCAATGGCGGACCGGATACGGCGGACCGCACGAAGGACAAACGACCCGACCGGGGGTTCCAAATGGCCTGGTATTTCATCTTCCTCAACTGCCTTTTCGCGGCGATCGTCGTTGGTGGGATCGTCGGCTCGCACTTGTGGGCCATCGCCACCCAGCATCGAGACTGGCCGGGCTGGCAGCCAGAGACGGCTACGCCTGAAGCGACGCCTGAGCGTGCGCTGACCGCAGGGCTGGTCCCACGA
>JAFAPR010000118.1 GCA_019247075.1 Solirubrobacterales bacterium | reverse complement strand
CGCTCCATCCCCTTCGTCCGCGGCCGCGCCCCGATCAGGAATGCGAGATTGGCGCCGTCGAACGCGCGCTGGGAGTCGTCGAAGATGTCCACGCCCGCGAGCAGCGGGAAGGCGCAATCGTCGAGCTCCATCGCAGTTCCCTCGGCGGCCTTGACAGCGTCCGGGATCTCCAGCAGCGAGAGATGGACTTGTGTCTCTGGTCCCAGCAGCTCGCCGGCGGCGATCCGGAACAGGATGGCGTAGCCGATCTGGCCGGCCGCACCGGTGACGGCCACTCGTACTGGCGAATCACTCAAGGCTGATCTCCTGGCTCGAAGTAGGTCATCTCGTGACTTGTGAGGCTGCGAATGTATAGGTTCGGGTAAGGAGAAAGCTCTGAGGCAGCCGCCCCGCCGATTGCCGCTCTCGATGCAGATCGTCTATACCCATACCGACGAGGCACCAGCGCTCGCGACCCAGTCGCTGCTGCCCATCCTGCGCGCCTTTCTTGCCCCCGCGGGCATCGAGATCGAGCTCCGCGACATCTCCCTCGCCGGCAGGATCCTGGCGCAGTTTCCGGACCGCTTGGACTCAGAGCGGCGCGTGGCGAACGTGCTCCGAGAGCTTGGCGAACTCGTCGCAAGCGCCGAGGCGAACCTCATCAAGCTCCCCAACATCAGCGCGTCGGTGCCTCAGGTCAAAGCGGCGATAGTCGAGCTCCAGGCGCAGGGCTACGACATTCCGGACTATCCCGACGAGCCCTCCGGCGAAGCGCAACGCGAAGCGCGCGCTCGCTATGACCGCGTCAAGGGTTCGGCCGTCAACCCCGTGCTGCGGCAGGGCAACTCCGACCGGCGCGCGCCGCCGTCTGTCAAGCAGTACGCCCGCCGACACCCGCATTCGATGGGGCCGTGGTCGCGTGAGTCGCGTTCGCACGTCGCCACCATGAGCGAGGGCGACTTCCGCTTCACCGAGCGCTCGCTGACACTCGAGCGCGACTGCGGGCTGCGGATTGAGCACGAGGCTTCCGACGGCAAGAGGACCGTGCTCAAGGAGCTTGACGGCCACGCGGGCGAGGTGCTCGACGGCGCGGTGATGCGCCGCGTTGCGCTTGAGCGGTTCCTCGCCGAGCAGCTCGAGGACGCCAAGCAAAAGGGAGTGCTCTTCTCGGTTCACCTGAAGGCGACCATGATGCGCGTCTCTGACCCGATTATCTTCGGCCACGCGGTGCGCGCGTACTTCGCCGCGGCCTTCGCCGAGCACGGCGACGCGCTCAAGCAGGCGGGCGTCAATCCCAACGACGGGGTGGCGGCGTTACTGAAGGCGATCGACGTCCTACCGGCCCAGCGCCGGCGACCGATTGAGGCGGCGGTGCAGCGCGCCTATGAGGATGGCCCCCCGCTGGCGATGGTCGACTCCGGCCGCGGCGTCACCAACCTCCATGTCCCCAGCGACGTGATCATCGACGCCTCGATGCCGGCCGCGATCAGGTCCTCGGGGCAGATGTACAACGCGCGTGGTGAACAGCAGGACACCAAGTTCGTGATCCCCGATCACTCCTACGCGCCCCTGTACGCGGCGGCAGTCGACCACTGTCGCGAGCACGGCGCGTTCGACCCCGCCACTATGGGCACGACGCCCAACGTCGGGCTGATGGCGCAGGCCGCCGAGGAGTACGGCTCGCATGACAAGACGTTTGAGATCGAGAGGTCTGGGCGCGTTCGCGTCTTAGACGATCGCGGCGCGGCACTGATCGAGCACGAGGTGCAGAGAGGCGACATCTGGCGCATGTGCGCAACCGAGGACGCTGCGGTGGCCGACTGGGTCAGGCTCGCGGTCGCGCGTGCGCGCGAGACAGGGACGCTCGCCGTCTTCTGGCTGGATGAGACCAGGCCGCACGACCGCGAGCTGCTCCGGAAGGTGCGTCCGTCGCTCGAGCAGCTCGACACCGAAGGCCTCTACATCGAGACGCTGGACGTCGCGCATGCCGCGCGCTTGACGCTTGATCGGGCCGGACGGGGCGAAGACACGATCTCGGTCACCGGCAACGTGTTGCGCGACTACCTGACCGACCTCTTCCCGATCCTGGAGCTCGGCACGAGCGCCAAGATGCAGTCGATCGTGCCTCTGATTGCGGGCGGCGGGCTGTTCGAGACCGGCGCGGGGGGCTCGGCACCGCGCCATGTTCAGCAGTTCCTCGAGGAGAACCACCTGCGCTGGGACTCGCTCGGCGAGTTCCTCGCGCTACCGCCGTCGCTGGACCTGCTGGCAGACCATGACGACAATCCGCGCGCGCGGCTCCTCGCCACGACGCTGGACCGCGCCACGGGACGCCTCCTGGAGCAGGGACGCTCGCCTTCCCGGAACACTGGCGAGCTCGACAACCGCGGCAGCCACTTCTATCTCGCGCTCTACTGGGCGCACGAGCTCGCCCGGCAGGGCGAGGATGGTGAGCTTGCGGGGCGCTTCAAACAGCTCGCCGAGCGCCTCCAGGCAAATGAAGACCGGATCGTGCGGGAGCTGTGCGACGTGCAGGGCCAGCCCGTCGAGCTGGGCGGCTACTACCGCCCCGACCGCGACCGTGTGGAGGCGGCCATGCGGCCGAGCCGGACGTTCAACCAGGCGCTCTCCGGCCTTTAGTCACCGGCGGTCCGGAGCGCGATCACGGTCATCGCAGCCAACGCCACGCCGACCACGACTATCACACCGGGACCTTGCAGCCAGGCATGATGCCGGCGTCCCAGCAAGACCGGCCAAAACGCCCCGGCCCCAAG
>JAFAPR010000063.1 GCA_019247075.1 Solirubrobacterales bacterium | reverse complement strand
CCGGTCGACCTGCGCGCCGCCCCGGGCACCGCCGGCCGACCGCCGCGCGGGACGATGGTGAAGATCCTCGGCGACCAGCGGCGGGAGCTTCCTGCCGGAGAGAGCGGGGAGATATTCGTCGGCAGCGAGCTCCTCTTCGAGGGATATACCGGCGGCGCTGATAAAACGCGCGTCGGTGCGCTGATGTCGACGGGCGACATCGGTCACTTCGACGCGGACGGCCTCCTGTTCGTCGACGGTCGCGAGGATGACATGATCGTCTCCGGGGGCGAGAACGTATACCCCGGCGAGGTGGAGGAGCTGCTCGAGGCCATGCCCGGGGTGCGCGAGACGGCGGTCGTAGGCGTAGAAGACGAACAGTGGGGGCAACGGCTGCGGGCCTTCGTGGTCAGCGCCGACGGCGCCGCGCTGACTGAGCAGGGCGTCAAGGACCACGTCAAGGCAAACCTCGCCGGCTACAAGGTTCCCCGCGACGTCGTGTTCATCGAGGAGCTCCCGCGCAACGCCACTGGCAAGGTGCTAAAGCGGGAGCTGCGCTCGGATCGTGGAGGCACAGCCGAGTAGATCTCTAACCTGGACCCATGCCCGTGCGTACCGACAGCTTCGAGCTTCACGGGCTTCATTTGAGCTCGGGCGCGGGGCGCCGACTCGACCTCTACGTGAGCGTCGACCCGCTGGTGCTGGGCGGCGAGAGATACGTGATCGAGCCTGCGCAGATTCCCGCGAGGCTCGATGTCTCCCGTACCACCGGCGAGGGGTATGCGCTGCGCCTGCGGTTCGATGCGACGGTGTCGGGACCGTGCGTGCGCTGCCTCGAGCCGGCCGCGCCCAAGATCTCCGTGGAGGCCCGCGAGGTGTCGGCGCCCGGGGGAGACGCCGAGCTCCGCTCCCCCTACCTGGACGGCGAGCTCTTGGACCTCCGGACTTGGGCGCGCGACGCGCTCGCGCTGTCGCTACCCGCCAAGGTGCTATGCCGCGAGGATTGCGCGGGCCTGTGCCCCGAGTGCGGGGCCGACCTCAACCAAGCCGGCCCAGACCACGGCCACGGCGAGCGAGCGCCGGATCGACGGTGGGCGAAGCTTTCCGAGCTGCGGCAGGAGTAGCTGCGAGTACACTGCGCGGCCATGGCTGTTCCCAAGCAGAAGCAGTCCCGCTCGCGCACGGCGCATCGCCGGGCGCAGCACAAGCTCGGCGCGCCGACGTACAACGCGTGTCCCCAATGCCACAGCCCGAGGCTGCCTCACCGCGTCTGTCCGGTGTGTGGTTTCTACAAGGGGCGCGAGGTCGTAGCCAAAGACACGGGTGAGCCCTCCACCTAGGGGGCACCGAGGAGCGATGCCCAAAGTCGCGGTCGACGCGGGAGGGGCTGACCTCGGCCCCGCGGAGGTGGCTGCCGGCGCGGGGCTTGCCGCGCAGCGGGGGATCGAAATACTGCTGTTCGGACCTGCCGATGAGATGGCAGCCCTGCCGGCCGGCGTCGAAGTGGTCGACGCACCCATCTCGATCGCGAAAGCGGCCGATCCGGCGTTCGCCGTTCGCTCGACGCCAGAAGCCTCGATCGTGCAAGCGACGCGAGCGGTGGCAAAAGGGCGGGCCCAGGCGCTCGTCTCGGGTGGCTCCACCGGCTCCGCCCTGGCCGCAGGCCTGTTCAACATTCGCCGCGACCGCGGGATCTACCGACCCGCGCTCGCGCTTCCTCTGCCTATTCCGGGCGCGCGCCCGGTCCTGCTGCTCGATGTAGGCGCCAACGTGGCCTGCCGGCCCGAGCACTTGGTTCAGTTCGCCCACATGGGCTCTGCCTTCTGCCAAGCGGTACTCGGTTTCGACAAGCCGCGTGTGGCGCTGCTATCAAACGGCGAGGAGCCGGGCAAAGGCACGCCGGACCTGATCGCGGTCCACGAGCAACTGATGGGACAGGGCGGCACCGGCCTGAACTTCATCGGCAACATCGAGGGCACGCACATCACTTCGGGAATGGCCGACGTGGTAGTCATGGACGGCTTCACCGGCAACATCACGCTTAAGGTGATCGAGGGCGTCTCGGCGCGCACGATGCGCGCCATCGACGAGCTCGCCCTGGTCTCGCCGCGGGCGCGGCTTGGCAGCCGGCTTTTTGCCCCCGCCATGGTGGCATTGCGGGAGGAGATCGATCCGGAGACCCCCGGCGGGGCCTACATGCTCGGCCTACGCCAGCTCGGCGTGGTCGCGCACGGGCGCTTCACCAAACGCGGCTTTGCGCGCGCGATTGAGGTCGCCGCTCTCGGCGTGCGGGAGGACGTGATCGCTCGCACCCGTGCCGCGCTCGAGGCGGCCGGCGCGCTGCGCAAGCCGACGCGCTCCACCCAGGCCAACCTACCGTCCGAACACGCCGCTACGGTCTAGGAAGCGATGGCTGCGGACGACGAGCGGACCGCTGAGCTGGACCGTCCGAAGGTCGTCGCGCTGATCCGCGGGCACCTCGCTGAGGAGTTGGAGATCGACAGCTCCTCGATCGATGAGACGACGCGCTTCCGGGAGGACCTCGACGCGGACTCGCTCGACCTCTACACGCTCGTACAAGAGCTGGAAGACACCTACGGGATCCGGATGTCCGACGAAGAGGCGGCGAAGATTCGTACGGTGGGACAGGCCGTTGACTTCGTGCTCGCTACCGTCGGGCCGGGCGCGCGGCCGTCCTCGACCGCTACTCCGGGTCCCGAAGAGTGAGCCCGAGCAGTTCGGCGAAGCAGCCCGAAGGCTCCCGCGTCGCGCACCCGGATGAGGGTCGAGATCGCGCGCGCGGCAGGCGCAAGCGCGGAGAGCCGGACGACCACTCCACGTTGCGGAGGCTCCTCGACGAGCTCCCGGGAGAGTTGCTGACGCCGGCTTTCATGCACGCGTCGTGGACGCCACGGCGCTCGGAGTCCTACGAACGGCTCGCCTTCCTCGGCGACAGCGTGCTCTCGCTGGCGGTCACCACCCACCTCTATCCACGTCTGCGCGCGGACGAGTTCGGCGCCGGCGAGCTCACCAAGATCCGCGCGCAGTCGGTGTCGGGCAGGTCCTGCCGGTCGGTCGCGGAAAGACTCGGCATTCCAGAGCGGCTGCGGGCCGCGGCTCCCCCGGAGACGGCATCGACGGCCGACGCGCTTGTGACGACCGAGCGGGTGCTGGCCTCGGTGATCGAGGCGGTTATCGGTGCCTGCTACCTGGCGTACGGGTACGACCACACCGCGGCCGCCGTTGTCGATGCTTTCGAGCCCGAGATCGAAGCGGCGCTCGAGCATCCCGGCGACTACAAATCGACGCTCCAAGAGCGCCTGGCTCGCCGCGGCGAGCTGGTCTCCTACGAGGTAGTCGACGAGCGCGGGCCCCCTCACGACCGGAGGTTTCAGATCAGCGCCGTGGTCGCCGGTGAGGAGGTAGGGCGGGGCTCCGGCCGCAGCAAGAAGGATGCCGAGCAGGAGGCTGCCAGGGAAGCGCTGGAGACCATGCGGTGAGGACCGGCACCTCTTTCCGGGGACTTTGAGGCCGCATGCATCTGAAGTCGATCACCTTGAAGGGGTTCAAATCCTTCCCCGACCGCACCGTGCTCGATTTTCTGCCCGGGGTCAGCGTGATCGTCGGGCCGAACGGGTCGGGAAAGTCGAACATCACCGACGCGGTGCTTTGGGCGCTCGGCGAGCAATCGCCGGTCGCCGTCAGAGGCCAGTCGATGCAGGACGTGATCTTCGCCGGCGCGCCGGGCCGCCAGTCTGCCGGCCGCGCCGAGGTCGAGTTGGTGCTCGACGACAGCGAAGGTTCGCTCGGGCTCGGGACGCCTGAGATCTCGATCCTTCGGCGTCTCGATCGCGCGGGCGAGGGCGAATATCGGCTCGCCGGTGCGCGCTGCCGGCTGGTCGACGTGATCGAGCTGCTATCGGATACCGGGCTGGGCAAGGAGATGCACTCCGTGATCTCCCAGGGCCGGGTCGAATCGATCGTCACCTCGAAGCCACGCGACCGGCGGGCGCTCGTGGAGGAGGCCGCTGGGCTGGGCAAGCACCGCAAGCGGCGGCGGCGCACCGAGCTGAAGCTCGAGCGCACCCAACACAACCTCGACCGCGCGCTCGACGTCGAGCGCGAAGCCCGCGGCCGCCTCCGTCCGCTCAAGCGTCAGGCCGAGGCGGCGGAGCTGCACGCGCGCCTCGAGCGCCAGACGCTCGAGGCGCGCTTGGAGCTGGTGCGCGAAGAGGTGCGCGAACGGCGGGAAGATCTCGAGACCCGGGAGCGAGAGGTGGCCGCGCTCCGGGGAGGGCGCGGGAACGTGGAGGGAGAGCTCGATGCCGTGGCCGGCCGTCGCCAGGGCGCCGAACGCGCGCTGACCGCCCGCAGTGCTCGGCGCGAGGAGCTCTCGCGGCGATGCTTCGTCGCGCGCACCGCGGCCGAACGCGTGGCCGACCGCTCCGAGGTGCTCGCAGTGGCCGCGGCGGCGAGCGAGGCTCGGATCGCGCGCGGCCGCGAGCGGCTTGACGCGCTGCGGAGGCAGGCGGCAGTCGACACGGGCGAAGTCGAGCTCGAGGAACGGATCGCCGCGCTCGAAGCCGAGCTGGAGCGGGCCAGGCGGGAGCGCGAGACGGAGTTGGCGCGTGAGGTCGAGGAGCTGGAGCGCCAACGCGCCCGCGCGGAGGCGGCGTTGCGCGACCGCGGGGCGGCGGTGGCGCGCACGCTAAGTGCCCGCGAGCTGGCCGAGCAGCGCGCCGAGGAGGCGCACGCGGCGGTCGCCGAAAGCGCGCGGGTCGTCGACCGGGCGCGACTGGAGGCGGCTCGCGTCGGCAGCGAGCTTCACTCGGTCAATCGGCTGCTGCGCGGGCACGAGCTGGGCGCGGGATCGGCGCCGACGGTCGCTGACGAGCTTGCGGTCGAGGAGGGCTACGAGCTTGCGCTGGCGGTGGCGCTCGACGGACGGCTGCGCGCGGCTGTCGCACGGGACCTGCCCTCGGCGCAACTGCTGCTGGACTCCGGCGCACCCGACGGGGGGCGCGTCCTGGTGCCCGGTGAGGTCGCCGACGCTCCGGCTCGGGGCTCGCCGCCAGGCCCCGAGGCGCACCTCCTGGCCGAGCACGTGCGCGGGGATGGCGAGGCCGCGGCGGTGGTGAGAGCGCTGCTGCGTGACACCTGGATCGTCGAGAGCGTCGAGCGGCTCCCGGTCGGCTTCACCGGCATAGCCGTGACCCGTTCGGGACGCGCATGGTCGGGGCGCGACGGCGAGCTGCGACAGGCGCCGGCAGTGGGCGACGACCAGGTGCTCGCGCGGCGCAACCGCCGCGAGCAGCTGCTGCGCGCGACCGAGCGGACCGCCGCGGGAGAGCAGGCGGCGCGCGGCGCACACGAGCGCGGGGTGGCCGAGCTCTCGAAGCGTGAAGCCGGCGTGGAGGGGGCGCGCTCCGCCCACCGCGCCGCGCTCCGCGCGCGGGACGAGGCGGTCGAGGAGACACGCCGCCTGGAGCAGCTGGTCGACCGCCGGCGACGGACCGCCGCGGGCGAGGCCAATGATCGCGCGGAGCGCCTCGCCGCGGAGCTGGCGGCCCACCGGCGACTGCACGAGCGCTCGGCGCACGATCGGGAGCGCCGCGATGCCACCGTCGCGCTGCTGGACTCGATCGTGGCCGAGGAGCAACGCTGCCTGCCGGCGGCGCGAGAGGCGGTGGCGGCCCTGCGCGAGAGCGCCGAGGCGATCGCCGTACAGGGCCGGCGGTTCGAACGGGAGCTGACCGACGACCGGCAGGCGGCCGAGGAGATTGCGGGCGAGTTGCGCGACTGCGCCCAGCGCGAGGCGGCCCTGCAAGCGGAGCTCCACCGCGTGGGCGAAGCGCTCACGGGCGCCGAGGTCGGGGCCCAGCGAGCCCGGGACCAGATGCGGGAGGCGGCCGCTGAGCTCAGTGAGTTGGCCGGGCGGCTCCAGCTGCAAGCCGATCCCCGGCCCGAGCCGCTCCCGCTCCAGGAGCGGGAGGCGCTCGCGCAGCGACTCGAGCGCCTCGCCCGCCGCCGCGCGCAGCTTGGCCCGGTCAATCCCCTGGCAGCGGCCGAATACGGAGAGGCCGTCGCCCACGTCGAGGAGCTCGAGCATCAGCGGGAGGACCTCGAGACCGCTCTGCGCGAGCTCGAGAAGCTGATCCGGGACACCGACCGCCAGATCGAGGAGTGCTTCGAACGGACCTTCGCCGCCACGGCCCGCAACTTCGACGACGTCGTGGGGAGACTCTTCCCCGGAGGCGCGGGGCGGCTGCGGCTGGTGGCCGAGCGCAAGGCTCCCGTGACCGCGCTGGGCGGACAGCCGCTCGCCAGCGGCCAGCGGGAAGGAGACGGGGCCCAGATCGCAAAGGACGATCTCGATGACGCGCCGCAGGAAGCGGAGGCGCTGGGGATTGAGATCGAGATCATGCCGGCGGGGAAGCGGATGCAGCGGCTATCGCTGCTCTCGGGCGGCGAGAAGTCCCTGACCGCGCTTGCCTTCCTGTTCGCCGTGTTCCTGGCCCGACCCTGTCCGTTCTACATCCTCGACGAGGTCGAGGCAGCGCTCGACGACCTCAACCTGGACCGCTTCCTGGATCTGCTGCGGTCCTACTCCGGCCGGGCCCAGTTCATCGTCGTCACCCACCAGAAGCGCACGATGGAGGCGGCCGATTCGCTCTACGGCGTGGTGATGGGCGGGGACGGGATCTCGAAAGTCGTCTCGCGGCGCCTTCCCGCGGCGGAGGCCTCCGCATCCTGAGACACGCGGGAGTGTCCAAGGTCAGGCTTCAGGCTGTACGCCGCGTGTGAGAGGCGTTGGTAACGTCGGGCGGCCGATGGCCAGGGATTGGAGCGACCTCTTCGTCCTCGATGGCGCCCGCGTCGCGCGTCCCGACGCCGAGTCGTCACGCGACAAGGGCCGCGACACCGGGACCGGGGGGCGCGGAGGCGCGTTCCGTCGCCTCCGTGACAACCTGCGAAAGACCCGCCAGGCCCTCACCGCCGAGGTCCAGGCGACGCTCTTTGAGGATCCCAACGAGGAAACGTGGGAGCGGCTCGAAGAAGCTCTGATCTACGCGGACGTGGGGGCGCGCACGACCGCGCAGATTGTGGAGGAGCTCGAACGCGAGGCCAGCGCGGGCAGGCTCAGCGGCGGGGGCCAGCTGTCCGAGCGACTTGTCGAGTTGCTGGCTGATGCGGCCAGGACCGGTGAGGATCGGATCGATTTGCGCGCCAAGCCGACGGTGATCCTGGTCGCGGGTGTCAACGGGACCGGCAAGACGACAACGGTGGGCAAGCTCGCGTGGCACCTCAGCAACCAGCTCGGTCTCTCGGTGGTGGTCGCGGCCGCCGACACATTTCGCGCCGCTGGCATAGAGCAACTCGAGATTTGGGCGGAGCGCGCGGGCGCGGCGTTCTCCAGCCGCCAGGCGGGCGCCGACCCCGGCGCCGTCGCCTACGATGCGGTCGAGGAGGCCGGGCGCCGAGGGGCGGATGTGGTGCTGGTGGATACCGCCGGCAGGCTCCACACCCAGCAGGACCTGATGGCCGAGCTCGCCAAGGTGAGCCGGGTGGTCGCCAAGCAGATTCCGCAAGCGCCGCACGAGACGCTGCTCACGGTCGACGCCACCACCGGTCAGAACGGCTTGCGCCAGGCGCGCCTGTTCTCCGAGACGGTGCCGGTCAGCGGGCTGGTCCTGACGAAGCTCGACGGGACCGCCAAGGGCGGGATCGCGCTGGCGATCGCGCAGGAGCTCGGCATTCCGGTCAAGCTGATCGGGGTCGGCGAGCAGATCGAAGACCTCCGTCC
>JAFAPR010000252.1 GCA_019247075.1 Solirubrobacterales bacterium | reverse complement strand
GCGGCGAGGGCCGGCACGAGGGCCCGGAGGCGGTCGGGATGGGGGAGGGTTTCGAACAGCAGCCGGCGCAGCGCGCGGTCCGCACCGGGACGGACGAAGTTGCGCTCGATCTGCGGCCGCACGCGCTCGATCAGCCTGTCGTAGCGGACGCCCGATGGACACGCGGTCACGCAGGCCATGCAGCCCAGGCAGGAGTCGAAGTGGCTGACCGTCTCCGCCGACAACGGCCGTCCCGAGTGCAGCTGCTCGTCGATCAGCACGATCCGTCCGCGGGGTGAGTCGGCCTCCTGCGCCCACAGCACGTAGGTGGGACAGCTCTCCAGGCAGAAGCCGCAGTGGACGCAGTCCTCGACGATCGTCATCTCAGGCGGGCGGTGTTCGTCGAACATCAGATGCCGCCCACGAACGATCCGGGATTACACGTGCCGGCGGGGTCAAAGCTGCGCTTGACCCGCCGCATCAGCTCGAGCGCGGGACCCTCAGGCGCCTCCCAGGGATCCTGGGCCCGTCGCAGCGCGACCGGTCCGTCCAACAGCACGGCGGCGCGGACATTGGGGAGCCGCTCGCGCAAAGCAGCGACAGCGTCGGGGTCGAGCTCGACGTAGCTCGTACCGAGCGCGGCGCGGCCGACCACCGCGGCGCCGCAGTCGCCGGCGGCGCGCAGAACCTCCGCCAGCGCGCTGGGCGTCGTGGCAACGCGCACGAGGGCCCGTCCGGGCGACCGCTGGCCGGCCCGCTGCCGCTCCCACAGGGGCGCGTCCTCGCTCGTGACATCGACTCGCTCGAGCCCCTCCTCGCGCAGCAGCGCGGCGGCACGACGGGCTTGGTGCTCCGGCCGGGCGCCGCCGGCACGGGCCAGCAGCGCGCCCCACCCGTCTCGCCAGGCGACATCGAGCGCCTCGAGCTCGAGCGGGGCGGCCGCCAGCGCCCGGGCAGCGGTCGCAAGTAGGGCCGGGTCGGCCGACGCGCCCGACGCGGTCGCAGACGCATGCGGGCGAGGGTGCAGCCGCACGTTCACGCTCACGATCGCTCCAAGCGTGCCGAACGAGCCCGTGAAGAGCTTGGCAAGGTCGTAGCCGGCGACGTTCTTGATCACCTTGCCGCCCGCGCGCGCGACGGTTCCGTCGGACAGCGCCACCGTGATGCCTATGACCAGGTCCCGCGGGCCGCCGTAGCGATGGCGTAGCGGGCCGGAGTCGGCGGTGGCGATCACGCCGCCGATGGTGGCGGCCTGATCGTCGCCGAGCGGCGGGTCCAGCGCGAGCATCTGGCCGGTCGAGGCAAAGGCCGCCTGCGCGCGCGCGAGTGGGACGCCCGCCTCCAGGACCGCTGTCAGGTCACCTGCGTTGTGCTCGAGGATGCGGTCAAGCCGGCCGGTCTCCAGGGTCACTGCGGGCTCGGACGCGGCAGCTCCCCAAGCCTGCTTTGTCCCACCGCCGACGATGCGGACCGAGCGACCGCCGGCAGCGGCCTGCGCCAGCACGGCGGCCGTCGCCTGCGCGGTCTGCGGTCGCGCAACCTCGGTCATCTACAGACGCGCCGCCACTCCGGCCCGCTCCAATGGGTGCTCGCGGTACGGGCCCGGGACCTCCCCGCACAGACGCGGCGTGGGCATCACCTTGCCCGGATTGGCGAGCCCGTGCGGGTCAAAGGCGCATCTGAGCCTGTGGAAGCCGTCGAGGTCCTGCTCGGAGAACATCGCCGGCATCTGGCTCTTCTTGTCAACGCCGACGCCGTGCTCCCCGGTGATCGAGCCGCCCTGGTCGAGGCACGCCCGCAGGATCAGATTGGCGAGCTCCTCGGCGCGCTCGGGCTCCCCCGGATTGGCCGCGTCGTAGCAGATCAGGGGGTGGAGGTTGCCGTCGCCGGCGTGGAAGACGTTCGCCACCTGCAGGCCGTGCTCGGCGGCCAGCTCGTCGATCCGCCGCAGCACCTCCGGCAGCCGGGTCCGCGGAATCACGCCGTCCTGGACGAAGTAGGCGGGAGCGACACGTCCCATCGCCGCAAAGGCCGCCTTGCGCGCCTTCCAGATCAGCGCGCGCTCGCTCTCCGAGCTGGCAACGCGAATGTCTCGCCCGCCGGCATCTCGACAGAGCGCGCGGACGTGCTCGAAGCGCGCCGCACACTCCTCCTCGGGTCCGTCCAGCTCGACGATCAGCGCCGCTCCCGCGTCGAGCCGGTACCCCGCCCCAGTCGCTTGTTCGGTGGCGCGAATCGAGAGGCGGTCCATCATCTCGATCGCCGCCGGCACGATGCCCGCCGAGACGATCGCGGTGACCGCCTCGCCGGCCGCGCCCGTGTCCTCGAAGAAGGCCAGCGCCGTGCGGACGGTCTCGGGCACGGGCACCACGCGCAGCTCGATCTTCGTAGCCACCCCGAGCGTTCCCTCCGAGCCGACGAACGTCCCCAGCAGGTCGTAGCCGGGAGCGTCGCGGTGAAGCTCGACCACGGTGCCGTCGCTCAGCACCACCTCTAGCCCGGCCACATAGTTGGTGGTGAAGCCGTACTTGAAGCAGTGGGCGCCCCCGGAGTTCTCGGCGATGTTGCCCCCGATCGAGCACACGACCTGGCTGGACGGGTCCGGAGGGTAGAAGTGAGTCGGCGCGACCGCTCGGGAGATCGCCAGGTTAGTCACGCCCGGCTCGACCACCACGCGAGCGTCGTCGAGCCGTACCGCAAGGATCCGTCTCAGGCGGGCGAGCACGATGAGGACGCCCTCGGCGATCGGCAGCGCGCCGCCCGAGAGGCCCGTCCCCGAGCCGCGCGCCACCCAGGGCACCCCGGCCATAAAACAGGCGCGCACGACCTCGCGAACCTGCTCGCCCGTGGCCGGCAGCACCGCCGCGAGTGGGGTCTGCCGGTAATGGGCGAGGCCGTCCGAGCGGTAGGGCGCGAGCGCGTCCGGGTGGGTGAGGACGTGCTCGGCGCCGCAGATCGCCCTCAGCCGCGAGATCAGGGCTGCACCGTTCTCCATAGCGCGAATTTATCGCCCGCCGGGGGCCGGTAACGAGTCGCCTACATCTCCTTAAGGGAGCCGTCTCTACACTGACGGCATGGCCTCAGAACGCCAGATCAATGTCGGTGGGGTCTTGATCGGGGGCGGGGCCCCCGTCGCGGTCCAGACCATGACCAAGACCGAGACGGCCGACCTGCAGTCGACCATGGATCAGATTCGCGGTGTCGCGGACGCCGGCGCGGACCTCGTCCGCGTGGCGGTGCCTCGGGAGAAGGATGTCGAGGCGCTGAAGACGATCGTCACGCAGTCGCCCATTCCGGTGATCGCCGATATCCATTTCAACCACACGCTGGCGCTCAAAGCGCTCGACGCGGGCGCTCACTGCGTGCGGCTCAATCCCGGCAACATCGGTGGGCCCGACAAGGTCGCCCAGGTGGTGGACCGCGCCCGCCAACTCGGCACACCGCTGCGGATCGGGGTCAACTCGGGCTCACTGCCCAAGCACCTGCATGAGCTCGAGCGCTCCCAGCCGGTGGAAGCGCTGGTCAGCGCAGCGGTCGAGTTCGTGGAGTTGATGGAGCGACTCGAGTTCGACAACTTCAAGGTCTCGATCAAGTCCACGAACGTGCCCAACACGATCGCCTCCAACCGGCTGCTGTCCGAACGCATCCCCTACCCGCTGCACCTCGGCATCACCGAGGCCGGAACCAAGTGGTCGGGCTCACTGAAGTCTGCGGTCGGGCTGGGCACGCTGCTGGCCGACGGGGTCGGGGACACGATCCGCATCTCGCTATCGACCTTCCACGCCGAGGAGGAGGTCAAGGTGGCCTGGGAGATCCTCAAGGCGCTTCATCTGCGCCAGCGGGGACCAGTTCTGATTGCCTGCCCCACCTGCGGCCGGCTCCAGTTCGACATGGACACCGTGGTCGCAGACATCGAGCGGCGGCTGGAGCGATATCCGGAGCCAATCGAGGTGGCCGTGCTCGGGTGCCCGGTGAATGGCATCGGCGAGGCCTCGCACGCCGACTTCGGCATCACGGGCGCCAAGAACGAGGGTCTCGTGTTCAGCCGCGGCAAGGCGCTGCGCAAGGTCCCGCAGGAGCAGCTCGTCGACACGCTGTTCGCCGAGATCGACAAGTACGTGGCTTCCAAGCAGATCGACGTCGACGCCGGTGAGGCGGAGGCCGGCGCGCAGTGGCTGGAGCGGATCGAGTCGGAGAACGCGGGCGAGCTGACGCCCGAGCGGCTCGCGGCGATGGAGGCGCAGGCGGCCGACGACGACGGCCCTGACCGCATCCGCCTCGACGAGGAGCTCTCACCCGTCGCCGGCCGCCGGTTCAACAGGGCCTAGGGCTTTCGGGTTTCGCCGCCGCCTAGGGCCTCCTCCGGAGGCTGGGCGAAAAAGCGACGATATATGTCGTTAATTCGCCCAGCCTCGGGCGTCTGGGCTAAGCGGCGCGGGAGAACCCCTCGGATACCTTGGGCCAGTTGACCGTGTTCCACCAGGCGTCGAGGTAGTCGGGCCGGCGGTTCTGGTAGTTGAGGTAGTACGCGTGCTCCCACACGTCGACGCCGAGGATCGGGGTCTGCCCGCTTGAGATCGGGTTGTCCTGGTTTGGAGTGGAGGTGATCTGAAGCCCCGACCCGTCGTGTACCAACCACGCCCAGCCCGAGCCAAACCGCTTCACGCCCGCGTCCTTGAGCCGGGCCTGGAAGTCGCCGAAGGAGCCGAACGCCGACTCGATCGCCTGCAGCAGCGCCCCGTCCGGCTGCCCCCCACCGCCCGGACCCATCCACTCCCAGAACAGCGAGTGGTTGTAGTGGCCGCCCGCGTTGTTACGTACGGTGGTCCGCTTGTCCTCGGGTACCGAATCGAGGTTCTGGAGCACCTCCTCGACGGGCCGATCGGCCCACTGGGTCCCCTCGAGCGCGCCGTTGGCCTGCGTCACGTATGCCTGATGGTGCTTGTCGTGGTGAAGCCGCATCGTCTGCTCGTCGATGTGCGGCTCGAGAGCGTTGTAGTCGTACGGCAGGGGCGGGACTTCGTACGCCATGCTGCTCCTTCCAGACGTTTGCTAGATCGTCCTTCTGTGTGGGTCCTTCTATATCAGACGCGCGTCGTGCGTCGCCTGGGGCGGATCGCCGCGCGCGGGTACGCTTGGCGCCAGTCATGACACGTCTATCCACCTACTTTCTGCCTACCGAACGGCAGGCTCCCAGCGACGCCGAGGCCACGAGCCACATCCTGATGGTGCGGGCGGGCCTCATCCGCCAGGTCGGCTCGGGGCTGTGGTCATGGCTGCCGGCGGGCTGGCGCGTCCACCAGCGCATAGTCGGGATCGTGCGCGAAGAGATGGACGCGATCGGCGGACAGGAGATGATGATGCCGGTGCTGCATCCGGCGGAGCCCTGGCGCCGGACCGGCCGCTACGAGATCGAAGAGGTGTTCAAGCTCAAGGATCGCCGCGGGGCCGACATGGTGCTCGCGATGACCCACGAAGAGATCGTGACCCTGCACGTGGCCGCCGCCGTGCGCTCCTATCGCGACCTGCCGCTGATCCTGTACCACTTCCAGATCAAGGAGCGAGACGAGCCGCGGCCGCGGGCCGGAGTGTTGCGGACGCGGGAGTTCATCATGAAGGACGCCTACACGTTCGACCGTGACGCCGAGGGCCTGGACAACGCCTACGCCAAGCACATCGGCGCGTATGACCGCATCTGCGACCGGCTCGGGATCGAGTGGTACCGGGTGGAGGCCGACGTCGGGATGATGGGCGGCCTCGGCGCCCACGAGTACATGGCGCCGTGCCCGGCCGGCGAGAACGAGGTGGCGCTCGCGGCCGGCTACGCAGCCAACATCGAGGTCGCGAGCGCCCAGGCGCAACCGGTCAATCTCCCCGAGCCGCTGTCGGCTCCCGAACGCGTATCGACACCCGGCCTGACCACGGTCGAGCAGGTATCGCGAGCGCTCGGGGTCGGGTCGGGCGCCCTGCTGAAGGCCTATCCCGTGATCTCCGACGGCGACGCCATGACGATGGTGCTCGTCCGCGGGGACCACCGCGTCAACGACATCAAGCTGGTCTCGGCGCTGGGTGGCCCCTTCCGGCCGGCCAGCCGCGACGAGGTGGAGCGGCGGCTTGGGCCGGCCGGCTTCATCGGCCCGGTGGGCGTGGAGGTGCCGATCCTGCTCGACCAGGGAGTCGCGGCCGGGCCGTACATCGCGGGAGCCAACGAGCCCGACGCGCACCTGCGCGGGGTGGAGCCCGGGCGGGACTTCCATTTCGAGCGCGTCGACGTTCGCACCGTGGTCGAGGGCGACACGGTGGACGGCAGCCGGGTCCGGATCGAGCCGGCGATCGAGGTGGGAAACATCTTCAAGCTGGGCACGCGTTACTCGGAGCCGCTCGACGCCACATATCTCGACGAATCCGGTGCGGAGCACCTGATCTGGATGGGCTCCTACGGCTTTGGCCCCGCCCGCGCGGCAGCGGCGGCGGTGGAGCAATACGCCGACGCCCGCGGGATCTCGTGGCCGCGGTCGATCGCCCCGTTCGACGTCGAGCTGGTGACCCTGGGCCATCCCGGCAGCGAGGAGCGCGAGCTCTCCGACCGACTGTACGGAGAACTCGAGGCGATGGGGCTGAGAATCGTCTACGACGAGCGCGAAGCCGGGCCAGGGGAGAAGTTCGCCGACGCGGAGCTGCTCGGCTGCCCGGTCCGGGTAACCGTGGGGCGAAGGACGCTCCCTTCCGGTGAGCTCGAGGTGA
>JAFAPR010000245.1 GCA_019247075.1 Solirubrobacterales bacterium | reverse complement strand
CGGTGGTGTGCAACACTGCCGCGGTCCTGAAGGCGATGATTGGGAGGAAATTTCGGATGCGAGGACGGTTAGTGCCCTTGATTGTTGCCGTCGGTGTGTTAGCGGCCGCGCTGTGCACGACGGCTCTGGCGACCGCAGCAGGCAGCCGGGCGGGACGGCGGAACGTCTCAGCCATCAGGTGGGGCCCCTGTTCCGATCCCAATCTCAAGTCGCTGCATGCGCAGTGCGGGTTCCTGTCGGTGCCGCTCAACTACAGCAAGCCGCATGGCCGGAAGATTCAGCTCGCGGTCTCGCGCATCCGGCACACCTCCAAGCACTACCAGGGCATCATCCTCACGAACCCCGGCGGTCCCGGCGGCTCCGGCCTCAACCTCAATGCATTCCTCATCCCCGTGCTGAAGCATGAGGGGTTCACCAAGGCGGCCGCCGGTTACGACTGGATTGGCTTCGACCCGCGGGGAGTCGGGTCCAGCAAGCCCGCCATCAGCTGCAAGCCCAACTACTTCCACCCCGACCGACCGTACTACGTTCCCCAGACCAAGCGGCTGCTGCACTACTGGCTTGCCAGCTCCAAGTCGTACGCAAAAGCATGTGCCAGCAGGAGCTCGCTGCAGACGGCGCTTCTCCACCACATGACCACGCGCGACGTGGCGAAAGACTTGGACAGCATCCGCAAGGCGCTGGGCCAGTCGAAGCTGACCTACTACGGCTTCTCGTACGGAACCTATCTCGGCCAGGTCTACTCGACGATGTTCCCGTCGCACGTCCGGCGGATCATCATGGACAGCAACGTCGACCCGCGCCACGTCTGGTACAAGGCCAACCTGGAGCAAGACCTCGCATTCAATCGCAACGAGAACATCTGGTTCGGCTGGTTGGCCAAGTACCACAAGGTTTACCACCTCGGTTCGACCGAGAAGGCCGTGCAGAAGCTGTTCTACGCGACCGAGCAGCGACTTCGGAAGCATCCGGCCGCGGGCAAGGTGGGGCCGGACGAATGGGTCGACGCGTTCCTGCTCGCCGGCTACTACGAGCAGACCTGGCTCCAGCTGGGGCACGTCTTCTCGGCCTGGATTAACCACCACAATGCCAAGCCGCTAATCGCCGCCTACAAGTCGTCGGATACGCCCGGCAACGACAACAGCTACGCCGTTTACGACGCCGTGCAGTGCACCGATGTGCAGTGGCCAACCGCGTGGAGCAAGTGGAGCAAGGACAACTCCCGCATCTACCGCAAGGCGCCGTTGGAGACGTGGGGCAACGCCTGGTTCAACGCCCCGTGCATTTACTGGCCTGCGCCGGCATCGCATCCCACCAAGGTCAACGGCAGAGGCATCAAGAGCGCACTCCTCATCGATGAGACGCTCGATGCGGCGACGCCGTTCGAGGGCAGCCTCTACGTGCGCAAGCTCTTCCCGCACTCGGTTCTGCTCGCTGAGCCGGGGGGCACTACCCACGCCGACTCGCTGTCCGGAAACCTGTGCGTCGACGGCACGATCGCCAGATACCTGACGAGCGGCAAGCTCCCGCCGCGCAAGCCCAACGCGAAGTGGGACAAGACCTGCAAGCCGCTGCCGAGGCCGGTGCCCGGCGCTGCCGCCCAGCTCCGGGCGCCCAGCCGGGTGCGGCCACTGCCGGCGACGAGGCTCGGCCTGCCCGCGGTCGAGGTCCGCTAAGAGAGTGCCGCCCTTGCCCGTGCCCCGGCCGCTGGGCCGGGGCACGCGGCTGCCGAGCGCGCATCACCCCAATCGGATGACGAGAGGCCGGTCGGTCGATGCAACGCTCGCCCCGGACCACACGCGCCCTTCGGGAACCCGGACGGCGGAAGGAGCTGCACATGACCGGGAAGACCGCCTTCACCCCGGAAGAGTGGGACAGGGTGCTCAGGGGCCCGCCGACGGCCGGCCTGATCGTGATCACGGCTCAGCGCGGCGGCGCCTTGCGTGAGACATTCGCGATCGGCAAGGCATATGCCGAGGCACGCGAACAGCACGGCCAAAGCGAGCTGCTGGACGAGATCGTCTCCGCCAAGCCCGGGATCGACCACACCCGCTACGGCTCGCCAGAAGAACTCAGGCAACACGGCCTCGAACACCTCCGAGACGCCGTCGAGGTCCTCGAGCGCAAGGCCACGCAAGAGGAGTTCGAGGGCTATCGGCGGTTCGTGCGCAGCGTCGCCGAAAAGGTGGCCAGCGCCCATCGGGAAGACGGCGTGGCCGTGACAGGCCCGGAGCAAGCAGCCATAGACGAGATCTCCGCGACACTGGGCGTCGCGGGCGGCTAGGCGGCCCCGAGGGCGCGGCCGTGCGCTGCACGCGCGTCAGCGGACGTGGCTGCCCTCACGAGCCGGGCCAAAACCGTAAGCCAGGCAGCCGCGATCAACCATCCCGCGAGGACGTCCGTAGCCCAGTGGACGCCCAGGTAAACGCGCGACCAGCCGACCCCAGCCGCCACGGCGAGCGCTACCAACCTCAACTGCCAGCGCGCGGTCGACACCCAGACCGCGCCAACCAGCGCCAGCGCGAGGAAGCAGGCCAGCGACTGCGTGGCGTGACCCGAAGGGAACGAGGACGTCTTGGCCACTTTTGTCAGCCAGATCGCCGCCGGGGGCCGCGGGCGATCCACGACGTGCTTGGTGATGTTGTAAAGGGCGATCGCTCCGCCCCACGCGGCGACGACCAGCCCGGCCAAGACAAACCGTCTTCGCACCAGTAACGCCACAGCGGTAACCGCCATCACCGGGGCAAGAACGACCTGGCTCCCCAAGGTGGACAGCACACGCGCCAGGGTGGTCAGGCCGTGGGCGCGGTGGGCGATCACCCAGGAGGTGACCGAGCTGTCGAACGCGGTGGACCCGTGCGAGCGCTCCGCCAGTCGCAGCAGCTCACCGCACCCGATCGCGCATCCCAGCACCACGCCGAACGACGCCAAGGCCGCGATGAGCAGCGCCGTGGGCGTGGTGATCCTTGCCGCCACGCATGCACACGCTACGCCGGCGCGACCCCAGTCGCCCGCTAGGCTCGCCTGAATGCACCACACCCGGGTGTTCGATGCCGGCGGTGGCGTTTACGCGTTTTACGACGGGCGTATCGACGGCTATCGGTTCGCCCCAGAGCCGAACTGGGTGGATGATGGCGCCCTCTCGGTCGGCATCGCGAGCTACGCCATCGTCTCCGGTGATGAGGCGTTGGTCTACGACACGCACACATCGACCGAGCACGCGCGCTTTGTCCGCGATGAGCTCGAAAGCAGCGGCGTCACGACATTCACCATCGTCCTCAGTCACTGGCATCTCGACCATGTGGCGGGTAATGCCGTCTTCGGTGACTGCGAGATCATCGCATCCGAGCGGACTGGAGAACTGCTCTCGCGACACAAGGTGGCCATCGAAAGTGGCGAACTGGAGGGGCCTCCCCCCATACGTCCGTTGATACTTCCAACCTCCGTTTTCGCCCACCGGATGAATATTTCGGTCGGAGACGTCGAATTGGAATTGATCCACACGAACGTCCACAGCGACGACGCGACGGTCGTCTGGCTTCCTCATCGCAGGCTGCTCCTCTGCGGAGACACCATGGAAGACCCCATCACGTTTGTCGACGAACCCCGGGAACTCGATCAGCACCTCGCCAACCTCGAGGCACTGCGTGCGCTGGGTGCGGATCGCGTCCTGCCAAATCACGGTGACCCCAAGGTCATCGCCGCCGGCGGCTATTCCAGCGACCTGATCTCTGCGACCCAGCAGTACATCTCGGCATTGCAAGGCGCTCGCGCCGACCCGGAACGCCGGATCCTGAGCCTGCGGGAGCTCATCCCCGAGCCCCTGGACGCCGGGTGGATCAACTACTACGAACCGTACGAGGCAGTGCATCGCCACAACCTCGAACTCGTTCTTTGCACGCCGGCCGCGAGCTGACCAGCGATGGTCTCGACCCGCTTCACAGTGCTGCGACTCGTTTCGGCCGCCCTCCTTTCGGCCGCGCTGTTGACCGCGTGTGGCCGCAGCAGCACGACCCACACATCCGGCTCGGGCTCCCGACACCGCGTCCAGTCGACGGTCACCGCCGCGACGTCGTCGACTCCCGCCAAGCCGCTGCCGCCAGCTACGCACACGTCGTGCCGCTCGGTCGTCTACATCGGAGACTCCACGTCGGACGGAGAGGCATCGGCCGAGTTCGTCCCCAACTGGAGGCTCCGAGCACCCGCGCAGCTGCTCAAGGTTGGCGTACGGACCACGCACATGGAGGTCTCGGGGGCGCGATCGATCCACGAGCTGTATAAGGGAATCCCCAACGGCGCCATGGTCGCACGGCGCCAGATCTCCGCCGGGTTTCACGGGTGCTGGATCCTCGCGCTGGGCACCAACGAAGCCGCCGACGTCGCGGCGGGCTCCATGTTCGGCCTACGCACCCGGATCGCCCAAATGATGTCGATCATCGGCAACCAGCCGGTGCTCTGGGTGAATACGATCACGCTTCCGAACGCGGCCCGCTTCTATAGCGAAGCCGGGATGCGGCAATGGAACGACGACCTCCTCGCGGCGTGCGGCAAATACCCGATGATGCGGGTGTTCGACTGGGCGGCGCACGCGAAGCCGAGCTGGTTCATTCCCGACGGCATCCACTACACGCCGGCCGGATACATCGTGCGCACCCATCTGATCGCCCACGCGCTCGTCGAAGCGTTTCCGCGCCCGCGGCCGCTGACCTTCGCCGACGTGCTTGGCGAAGCCTTTCCGCGAAAGCGGGCCGCCGGCGCGAGCTGCCTGGTGCGGTGACGCTGCGGAACCCTGCCACCATTGATCGCAACCGCGTGATGACGGGTCACCCTTGCAACCGAGACCATCAGCCGGTCCTCGCTCCGCGGTCAGGCTCCTCGAGGCAACCGTACGGGAGCGGGTGATGGCGGGCCCAGCGGTCCACGTGGAGGGGCTGATCAAGCGTTTTAAGACCACCACGGCGCTTGCGGGAGTCGACTTGGACGTCGAGGAGGGGACGGTCTTCGGGCTGCTGGGGCCGAACGGCGCCGGCAAGACCACGCTCGTCCGGGTGCTAGCGACGTTGTTGGCTCCGGATGCCGGACGCGCGGAGGTCTTCGGCCGCAACGTCGTCGACGATCCAGCCGGTGTGCGGGAGCTCTTGGGCCTGACCGGTCAGTTCGCGGCGGTCGACGAGATGCTGACGGGACGGGAGAACCTGCAGATGTTCGGGCGCCTATTCGACCTCCCGCCGCGCGAGGCTCGCCGGCGGGCTGACGAGTTGCTGGAGCGCTTCGATCTGGCCGACGCCGCCGACCGGCCTGCGCGCACCTACTCCGGCGGGATGCGGCGTCGGCTCGACCTGGCGTCGAGCCTGCTCACCCGTCCACGCATGCTGTTCCTGGACGAACCCACGACCGGGCTCGATCCGCGCAGCCGCAACGAGATCTGGTCCGTCGTGCGCGAGCTCGTGCACGAAGGCACGACGCTCCTGCTCACCACGCAGTACCTCGAGGAGGCCGACCAGCTGGCCGACCAGATTGCCGTGATCGACCACGGGCGGGTGATCGCCCAGGGTACTGGCAACGAGCTCAAGGATCAGATCGGCGGACAGATTCTCGAGGTCGAACTGGCGCGGGCCGGCGAGCGTGATCGGGCGCAGGCGGTACTCGCCGGCATCGGGTGCGGTCATCCCGAGCCTGGCGATCGCCTAGCTCAGCTGACCCTCCCGGCTCCCCGCGACGGTCTCGCGATGATCGAGGAGGCGGCCTCGGAGCTGCGCAAGGCGGGGATCGCGGTCAGCGACCTAGGTCTGCGCCGGCCCACACTCGACGATGTGTTCCTGCAGCTAACCGGCGTGGCCCCTAGCGAGAATGGCGCGGCTGCCGAGGTCGCGACAGGCGACGGTCAACCGCGGCCCGCGCGCCGGAGGCTTCGTCGCGCCCCCGTCGCTTCAGTACCTGCGGTGTCGCCTGCGGCGCTGAGGCGACCGTCGCCGCTCCGCCACCTCTCGCCCCGAGAGCTTCGCGGGGACCTCACCGACGCGCGGGTTGTCAGCGGGCGCAACCTGCGCCATTTCATCCGCCAACCGGACCTCCTGGTCTTCTCGACGATCCAGCCGATCATGTTCGTGCTCCTGTTCACGTATGTGTTCGGGGGCGCGATCAGCCACTCGCTACCGCCGGGCGTGAGCTATATCGACTACCTGCTGCCGGGAATCCTCGTGCAGTCGGTGACCTTCCGAGCCAGCATGACCGCAATAGGCCTCACTGACGACCTGACGCTCGGGGTGATCGACCGCTTTCGCTCGATGCCGATGGCGCGCTCCGCCGTGCTGATCGGTCGTACTGCCGCCGACCTGGTCCGCAACGTCCTGATCATCTTGCTCATGGTCGTCGTGGGCTACATCATCGGCTTTCGCTTCCACGCCGGCATCCCGCAGGCCGTCGCCTCAATCGCCCTCGTCAGCGCCTTCGGCCTCGCCCTGAGCTGGATCTTTGCCTTTGTGGCATTCACGGTGCGCAGTGCCGAAGCCGCGCAGTCGGCTGGTTTCGTGGTCCTGTTTCCGCTCGTCTTCGCGAGCTCCGTGTTCGTGCCGGTCTCGAGCATGCCCAGCTGGCTGCAGGCATTTGCGAAGGTGAGCCCGGTGACACTTACCGCGGACGCGGCACGTTCCCTGGCCCTGGTTCCGGGAGTTCCGTCCTCCCTCGGCGAGGCAGTGGCGTGGATCGCGGGCCTCATGGCGGTGTTCATTCCGCTGTCTGTGTGGCGTTACCGGCGCATGAGCTGAGGTCGGACGATCGCCGCGGCTTCGGTCACGCCGCGGGCTCCAGGCAGCCGGCAAACCGGACGAGCGGATCCTCACCCTCGCCGCGTGGCGGGAGGGGGTGGGGTCGTCATGGTTGCTGTTTCACTCGAACCAGTAGTCCAAAGTGATGTCGGCCCGCTGACCGAGGTCGGCGGTGAAGCCTCCTTCTCCGCGCAGTCCGATCAGATCGCCGGTTCCCGATCCGGGAATCACAAACCAAGTTCCCGAGACGGTCGAGCCCTTCAAGCTCCCCTGGTCCTGCAGGACAAACGTCCCCGAGCGCCCGCCTACCGATCCCTCGACGCGCTCGACTCCGACGAAGCTTGCCTCGTCTTCGGCACGCGTCGTTTGGAGAAACGTGGCGACTCCCTCACCCGCGATGTCGCCAGAGAAGTCTTCGACCACATGGATCCGAGAGAGTGTGGGTCCCTCGGCTGATTGATCGTACGGCGTGGGGTCATAGGTCTTGACGTTGATCTTGCCAGTCGCGCGCCGGCGCTGATCGCCTCCGCTGCCAGTCATCGCTTGGTCTCCTTCTCTGATGAGGTCGGACGGAAGACGGACCGTAGCCCGACCGACAGGATCGTCCAACACGCCTTCGGTCTTGGCTTAGAGCAACTCGGTATCGGGCGGGAGGTTATGTACCGGGTCCGGGCCGCGCCAGAAGCGTCACCTCCGAGAGCATGTCGGCGCAGGCTGCCTGCGCCGCCGCGCGGAACGCGCGGCTCGTGGGCGAGGGATCCTCGGTGCGCCACACGATCGCGGTTTCGAACTCGCCCAGCGGATCGGTGACGGTCGCCGCGGCAATTCCCTCGGGTAGGTCGCGCGCGACGGAGGCCGGGGCGAGCGCCACGACATCGACGTCGGCGAGGATCTGCAACTCCCAGCCGCTGTGGAACGACTCTCCGCGCACGATCGGCTCGAATCCGGCACGCCGGCACAGCCCGGTCATGAAGTCGTACAGACGTGGCGCAAGGTCTCGTGGAAACAGGAGAAATTCTTCCTCGGCCAGCGCCCGGAGCTCGATCGTTTCCAGTCCGGAAAGCGGATGTGAGTGCGCGAGAAGCGCGACCACTGGCTCTCGGCGAACCGGAAGGTAGGAGTACTCGCTGGCGATCTCCGGACACAGCGACAGCGCCACGTCGATCGCGCCCGACCTCAGGGCCGAGAGCATGCGCGCGTTCCACATCTCCTCCGTGAGCAGCGATACGTCCGGATGGCTGAGGCGAAACGAGCGGCCGATCGCCGGGAGAATCTCGAAGCGCGCGCTCCAGCTGAAGCCCACCCGAAGCTGCCCGATCTCACCAGCAGCCGCTCGTTGGGTTTCGCTTCTGGCGCGGTCGAGCTCCGCGAGCGTTCGCCGGGCCCCCTGCAGGAAAGTGGTCCCCGCCTCGGTGAGCTTCACTTCGCGCGTGGTACGCAAGAGGAGTTCTGTGCCGAGTTCCTGCTCGAGCTGCCGGACCGCAGCGCTCAGTGGCGGCTGTGCCATGTGTAGCCGCTGCGCCGCGCGACTGAAGTTGAGCTCCTCGGCAACCGCCACGAAGTAACGCAGGTGTCGAAGCTCGAGCATCGCCGTCGGTTGAAGCTACTCGTCAGAAGCGATGCACACAAGGCGATCGAGACGCTATATACGCGAGCGGTGTAGACCAAGACCCGATCGGTGTTGCCGGCGCTGCACCGGGCCTTCACGCTGTGGCGATGACGTGCGAGACCCGCGACCGATCCGCGTGAAGCTCGGCATCATTGGCGCCGGCAGCCTCGGCACCGCGCTCGGTGCGCATTACGCGGCGGATGGCCACGCGATCATGTTCGGCGGCGGCGCTTCGGCCCAGGACGCCGCCACGCGACTCCGAGTCAGCGTTGGCTCGAACGCCGAGGCCGCGGCCTACGGCGATGTTGTGATCCTGGCCGTGCCGTTCGGGGCCATCGATGCCGCGGTGGCCGACGCCGGTCCGCTGCGGGGGCGCGTCTTGTGGTCGTGCGTCAACGCCCTCAGACCGGATTTCACGGGTCTCGCGATCGGTTTTGACAACTCCGCCGCCGAGGAGGTCGCCCGGCGCGCACCGGGGGCGCGTGTCGTGGCGGCCCTGCCCCCCTTCGCTCACGCAATCGCAATGGGGCGGCTGTGCTATGAGCGCGATCTGGAGCCAACCGTTTTCATCTGCGGAGATGACATTGCGGCGAAGAGAATCGTCGAATCGCTGGTACGCGAACTCGGCGCCCAAGCGGTCGATGCCGGACCTCTGAAGGCTGCTCGGCTGGTCGAGCCGGCGATGATGCTGACGGTCAGCATCGCCTACGCGGGTGTTCCCCGCGACGTCGGTCTGCGGCTGCTCGAGCGGCAAGGCCTGTCCTCTGTCGGCACGCGACAGGCGGATCATCCGCCCGCCAGCCCGTGACCGAAGGCTCATCACCGGTCAGCAGCACTATTCAGGCCGACAAAATGGCACAGGTCTTGATCGAGGCCTCGGGATCTGAAAAATTGGCCGAGGAGGGACGTCTTCTTTTTTCATGACAGCGTCAGGCACAACCGGATCGCCACCTGCCGCCGGCCGAGGCCGGCTGGCGGAGGTGCTGCACAGCCGCGGAGGCAGGGCGGCGCCCGAGGCGCCGTTCGTGATCGAGCACCGCGAGGCGCTCATCTACATGCTGTGCGAGGCAGCCGAACTCGAGCACGGGATCATGTGCCAGTACCTGTTCGCCGCGTTCTCGCTCAAGCAGCGCGAGGACGAGGGGCTGACCAGCGGCGAGCTTGCCGCGGTCACTCGGTGGCGCCGCGCGATCTCTCACGTCGCGACCGAGGAGATGCTCCATCTCGCTCTGGTTCACAACCTGCTCTCGGCGATCGGTGCAGCTCCGCACTTCGGCCGCCCCAACCTTCCTGCGCCCGCCCACCATTACCCGGCGGGCGTGAACCTCACGCTGGTGCCGTTCGGCGAGCAGGCGCTCCAGCACTTTGTCTTCCTGGAGCGGCCCGAGGGAATGGAGTACGAGGGAGCGGCTGGCCTCGACGTGCCGCTCCACGAGGCGGTGCCGCTGATGGCCGAGCGCGACATCGTTCCCCAGCCGCAGGATTTCGCGACCGTCGGCCACCTGTACCGGTCCATCGAGCAAGGTTTCGCCCACCTCGCGGAAAAGTTCGGCGAGCGCAACCTGTTCGTCGGGCCGCCGCGCGCGCAAGCCATACCGGAGAACTTCCGCTGGTCCAATCTCGTGAGCGTCACGGATCTTGCCAGCGCGCAAAAGGCGATCGACACGATCCTCGAGCAGGGGGAGGGAGCGCGCGGTCACTGGCAGCAGGCGCACTTCGGCCAGTTTGTGCAGATCCTCGACGAGTACCGCGAGATGCTCGCGGCGAATCCTCGCTTTGACCCGGTGCGGCCGGTGATGTTCGCGACCGTGCGCCCCTGCGAACACGACGAAACGGTGCCCCGGATCGCCGAGCGCGTCACCTCCCGGTGCGGCGATCTCTTCAACGTCAGCTACGAGGTCTTGCTGCAGATGATGGAGCGGTATTTCGCGCACACGGAGGAGACCGACGCGCAGCTCGCCACGCTGGCGGACGCGACGATCGGGCTGATGCTCCGCGTGCTCAAGCCGCTCGGAGACCTCATCACGACTCTGCCCGTGGGGCCCGACTATCCAGGGAAGACTGCGGGGCCGAGCTTTGAGCTGTTCTACGAGAACGACTACCTGATGCCCCACCGGGAGGCGGCGTGGGCGTTGCTCGAGGAGCGCGTGCGCGAGGCCGCCAATTTCTGCGGGCTCGTGCGGGAGATCGCGGCGGGGCCGGTCGCCGCCCAGTTGGCGCCGGTACAGGAGGGGCTGGGCGATGTGGCCGACTCGCTCGCGTCTCACTTCCTCGACTGGGGAGCGAGGAGCCGGTTCGCCGCCCTCGTCGAGGCGGAAGTCCCTCCAGACGGCAAAGCCACGCGCGCACTGAACGCCCGCGCGGCGTCGCTCGCGCGCGCGGTGTCCTCGGCCGCGGCCGGCTCGGAAGGCACAGGACAACTCGTCAGACTCTTCACCGACGCAAACGACGCGTTCGCCCAAGCCGGCGGTGGGGAGGCGGCCGTCCGACTGCTGGACTCAGTATTGCGACCACTCGCCCAGGCCGTGACCGGCAAGCGGCCTCGCTCATCAGGCAAGGGCCCCCGGACCGTCTCTCAGTCAAGCGATGACGACGCAATTCTCGACGAAAAGCTGTGGAAGCTGGCCCAGGACGCGACCAGAGTGCTAGCGAGGTGGCGTGGGGATGCCGGCCAGGAGACGCTGTTGATGGAGGCAACCGCCGCGGTCCAGAATCTGGCGCTCAGGTCCGCGAGCGATGGTCGGGATGGCCGGGAGGCGCGCCTGGCGAGACTTCGCGACCTCCAGGCCGGCCGTGACCCAGCGATCCGCTGCGCCCGCAACGGCCCTTACCTCGTGACCAATGCCGAGCGCGTACGCGACTGGCTCGGCCAGGAGGTCGCGACGGCGCCGCAGATGGCCCTGTGCCGTTGTGGCGCGTCCGCGATCAAGCCCGTATGCGACGGGGCCTGCGCCGCTTCGGGATTCAGCGACAAGAAGGACCCCAGGCGGGTGCCCGACAAGCGCGACACCTACGACGGCGTCCAGCTGACGGTGTTCGACAACCGGGGTATCTGCCAGCACTCCGGTTTTTGCACCGACCGTCTGAACACCGTGTTCCACACCGAAGGAGCCTTCGTCACGCCGAGCGGCGGTCGGATGGACGAGATCATTCGGGCAGTTCGCGATTGCCCGTCGGGAGCGCTCAGCTACGCGGTTGACGGGATCGAAGCCCGGGCCCAGGTCGACTGGGATAACAAGCGCGAGCCGTCGATCGAGGTCACCAAGGACGGGCCCTACCGCATCACTGGCGGCATACCGCTAATCGATGCGGAGGGCCAACCGGTCAAGCGCGCCCAGGGCTCATCGCTCGAGCACTACGCGCTATGCCGCTGCGGCCACTCGCAGAACAAGCCGTTCTGCAGCGGCATGCACTGGTACATCGACTTCAAGGACCCCGTTCCCGACCCGGACGCGACCCCCACGCTGTTCGAGTGGTGCGGTGGCCTGCCAGCGCTGACGCGGATGACCCGCCTCTTCTACGAGAAGCACATACCCGCGGATCCGCTGCTGGCTCCTTTGTTCGCCAACATGTCGCCCGATCATCCCCAGCGCGTGGCGCGGTGGCTCAGTGAGGTGTTCGGCGGCCCCAAGCTCTACAGCGAGAACTACGGGGGCTATGAGCGGATGATCTCCCAACACCTCGGCACGGCCTTGACCGAGGAGAAGCGGGCCCGATGGGTCGAGTTGATCTGCCGCTCGGCCGAGCAGGCGGGTCTCCCGGCAGATCCGGAGTTCCAGGCGGCCTTCAGGTCATACATCGAGTGGGGGTCGCGGATCGCGCTCGAGAACTCTGCGCCCGGGGCCAAGCCTCCGCCAAAGATGCCCATGCCCCGCTGGTGGTGGGCGTCCGATGCGACCCCCGGATCTCGCGTCTCCGCGCTCGAACCGCAGGACGCCGCCAGCGAAGCCTCCGTCGCCCTCCCGGCGCCCGACCAGGCCGTGTCCTTCGAGCAGCACGTCAAACCGCTCTTCCGCGAGCGCGACCGCAAGTCGATGAAGTTCGCCTTTGACCTCTGGGCCTACGAGGACGTCCGCTCAAACGCCCCGGCCATCCTCGATCGGGTCAAGGCCGGGACGATGCCCTGCGACGGGCAGTGGCCGACGGAGTGGGTGGAGGTATTCGAGCGCTGGATGCAGGGCGGCATGGGCGAGTAGGGCCACAGCACCGCCGTATCAGGCCGCGCCGTTGCCGGTAGGGGGTCAGGGAGTACGACTCGCAGCGATCCCCGAGGCCCTCGCGATGGTCGTCCAGAGGCGCCCGCTTTGTGGATGGCCACGGCTCTCGATCTACGGCCAGGAGCGATGCCGGCGGCTCAGACATCGACATTCGCCGCAAGCTCATCGAGGACCGCCGCCCATGAACTCCTTGCAGCGAATGCTTTTTGATGGCAAGCTGTGGCTCAACAGAGCGCCGGTGGCGCCAAATCCATCCTGATGAGGCGAAAAACCCTCCTGCTTCTTCGCCGAAACCGGGCCCGGGCAGTGGCCGTGGGCGTTCTCGCCTGCATGCTTCTGCTGGCGGTGCCGACCCTTGCAGCGGCGTCGCTGAAGGCTGGGCCGGGGCCTGGGGGCACGGCGACCAATCCCAACCCATCGGCGACCTCGCCGCCGCAGGGGTCGGCGCAGTCCCCGCCCCAGACGACGCCCCCGCCCCAGACGACGCCGCCGGCCTCGCCCCAGACGACGCCGCCGGCCTCGCCCCAGACAACGCCGACGCCCCCGCCGAGTTACGCGCCATCCACCCACACCTTGCCCACGTACACGCCGCCAACCACCGTCCCATACACGGCGCCGACGATGACACAGCCTCCGACCTACACGGCCCCAGGGACCACGGTTCTGATGCCGGTCAAAAAGTCCCGCCACGGATACATGCGCACGGGGATCCAGGTGAGGCTTCCGCGCGTGACGGCGAACGACTCGTGGGTGGTCGCGCTCCGAGCCGCCCCTCCTTCGACCGGCGCAGCACACGCTGCGAGCGACCGCGGTTCGATTCGCGTCTCCGTGCTGCAGGGGGTCGCGTTCCTGGCCGCGTTGATCGCGCTTTTCGCGCTGGGGATGCTGTCGCGGCTGGTGGTGCGCCGGTGGCGGGCTCGCGGAAGACCGGCGGTGGCCGGGCGTTCCGGCGATCGCGTGCATTTCTTCGGTGGGCGAGGTGCCGCGCGCGTTTACGGCGACCGCATGCGCATGGCCTTCGACCAGAAGGGCTCCGAGGCGCTGACCGTGGGCGTCGCGCTTGCTTTGGCCGTCGCGCTGGGCGCCCTCATCGCAGGCTGACAGGGAAGGGGCGGCGGGCTCTATATCAGTGACGGAGGGCCTGCCACCAACCGCCGCCGATTGTTTTCGGCCTTCTGCCAGTCCCTACTTGCGGGCGCCGAGCAGAAACCGAGCACGGTCACGTTTGCCATCCGCGGCCCGCTCCTGCGCTCAGACCTTCCGGGCTTGTACGGATAGGCATGCGCCGCGCTCGCCCGCCAGGCCGGCGCGGTGATTTCCCTCCGACGACCCCTCGACTCGTTTGGAACGGTGGCGGCACTCTTGTCGGCCCCGCAGACCGGGCTTGAACAGCGGGTGTTCTTGTTGCTCAAACGGTGCAACCCCGTCACGACTGGTGGATTCGATGGTTGCGGCGCCGGGAGGAAGGGCGGGAGAGGTTGCTTGTCTAAGGTGGACGCGATGCGCTACGTTTGCTGCTCTTGAGAGGCGGCCGCTTGGGCTTGTCCGGTGTGAGGGTGAGGGAGGGATCGTGATCGTTTTCGGTCGGGCGCGTAGTTCTCGCTTGAGGCTCCGGCTCTGCAGGCGCGGCTTGGCGGTCTTGATCTCCGCGGCGCTCGCGTTGCTGTGGGCGGCCCCAGGAGCTGGTGCCGTCAACCGGATCTACTGGGGTAACTGCAGCGCGAACACGGTCTCCTTCGCCAACCTCGACGGAACCGGGCAAGAAGGCGATCTCAACACAACAGGCGCCACTCCGAACTGTCCTTTTGGCATCGCGATGGACCTTCTTGGTGGGCGGATCTACTGGGCCGATCAGTTCGGCAACACGATCTCCTTCGCCAGCCTGAACGGCACCGGCGGCGGCGGCGAGCTCAACACCACCGGCGCCAGTACGCCGAACTCTCCGGCGGGTGTCGCGACCGACCCCGCCACCGGCGAGATCTACTGGGCCGATAGCGGCTCCGCCCCCGGCTCCGGGGGACCGCTGTCCTTCGCCCAGCTGAATGACACGGGCGGCGGTGGCGATCTGTTAACGAGCGGGGCGACTCTGGTGAACCCCGTCGGCGTCGCGATCGACCCTGCCACCGGAAAGATCTATTGGGCCAACTCCGGCGCCAATACGATCTCGTTCGCCAACCTCAATGGAAGCGGCGGTGGCGACCTCAACACGAGGGGTGCCAAGGTCAGTTCGCCTTATGGCGTCGCGATCGATCCGGCCAACGGAAAGATCTATTGGGCCAACCAGGGCGACGATACGCATCCGATCTCCTTCGCCAACCTCAACGACACCGGCGGGGGCGGGAATCTCAACGTCAGCGGCGCGACGCCAAGTGGCGCCGAGGGGGTGGCGATCGACCCCGAAGCGGGAAAGATCTACTGGGCCAACTCCAACGCCAACACGATCTCGTTTGCCAACCTGGATAACACCGGCGGTGGCGGCGAGCTCAACACCACCGGCGCCAGCGCCCCGAGTGGCCCGGCGTTCCCTGCCCTGCTGAAAGCGCCGCTGGCCACCGCTAGGCCGAAGATCAGCGGCGGCTCGCTGGTCGGATCAAAGCTCTCGTGCTCAACGGGGACCTGGGCGCCGGATCTGCTCGGGTCGTTCCTCTACCAGCGGCCGGTCAGCTTCAGCTATGCCTGGAGCCGCAACGGCACGCCAATCTCGGGCGCCACAAAGAACTCGATCACCGCATCAAGCGCAGGGAATTACACCTGCACGGTTACAGCCACAAACCCGGCCGGGGGCACCACGCAGACAAGCGCGGAGGTCGCGGTGGCGGCGAGGGCCACGCTCTCGCTGCGGTCCAAGCGGAAGATGGTCGTCTACGCGCAGACGACCAGGCTCACCGGCCACCTCTCCAGCGGCAAGGTAGGTGCCGTGGTCAAGCTTCAAGGGCGTGTGTGGCCGTTCGGGCGCGCCTACGAGACGGTGGCCAAGACCCGCACCGGCGCGCACGGCGCCTACAGCTTCAAGCCGCACCCCTCGCTGGCGACCCAGTACCGGGTCGTTGCGCCCGCCTCCGGCGCGATCAGCGGCATCCGCACGATCTACGTGGTCAAGGCGTTCAAGGTGCTCGGCTGCGAGTTCACCCGTCCGGGGTACGCGCACAGCGCGTGTGGGGCGCAGAGGATCCAGGCCGGAACGTACACGCTGCGCATCACAGCCGAGTGGATCTACCCCGCCAGCGTCTACGCCAGGGAGAAGCGCAAGCCCGTCTATACCTACTACGGCAGCCGCATAGGCAGCCAGAAGCCACCGCGCACCCTCACCCGGCAAGCCAACGTAAAGCAGAACGCCAATGGCGCACGCGCAACGATCTTCAGATTCTTCAAGAAGATCCTCATCCCCCCAGGGACGTCCTACACCTGGAGGATGAGCGCCTGCACCAAGACGACCGAACCGAGGGATGGCTTTGGCCTTCCAGGGGCCCCAGGCTCTCACCGATGTGGGCGGGCGACAATCCCGGAGAAGCTGCCGCTCAGCGCGCTCGGCTAACCCCGAGCCGACTTGCCGACCCGAATACGGGCGAAAATTGCCCTCGGGCAGGACATGCCTGGAACGCGTCGTTTTCGTCTCCGGCGCTCCCCCGCGGGCGGATGTGCGGATTGTGCGGTGGATTACCGGGATTTAGGCAGACGGATTCAGTTACTGCCCATTCGGAGCTAAAGCAAGCACTGGCCCACGGCGAGGGTCGACGATGCGCCCGCTTACGCGGCGCGCTTCTCCTGCGTCGCGGGTCGCCCAAGCGGTCCCGCCGGGCGCTCCTGCGGCTCGCCGTCGACAACCAGATCGACGCGCTCGCTGTAGGGCGCGAGGTATCCCCTGATCCCGGAGACCTCGTCAAATGGGGACTTGTAGTACCAGAACAGGTTTGGGTGCTGCCGCCCATCGATGACAACGTCGCGGTACGACGCGAAACCCTTGTACGGGCATCCGGTCTGTAGAGCGCTCTCTGCGAGGACCGATCCGTCCACATCGGTTTCGGGCAAGTAGTAGCGGGTCGGCAAACCGGTCTCGAACAAGAGGATCGGAGACTCTGACTCCGCCAACAACCGACCGTCGCGCTCAACCTTCACATGGCGCGAGCTGTGCAGGGCGTCGATGCGGACGAACGGGTCACGAGGATGGACGAACACCTCCTCGTCCTCTTCGTACCAGTGCTCTAGCGCTGCCCAGGGAAGAGTCACGTAGCCGGCTAGATCCGGGTCGTCCAGGGGGCGCGCGCCGCGCGAGAGCGCGTCGTCGTTCGTCTCGATAGCGACATCTTCGGCTGGGAAAGCGTAGATCGGGACCCTCTTGCCAGGTTCCCAGATCAAGACGGCGCGGCGGGTGTCGACCACCGTGGTGCCGTCGCGGGTCCCTCGGATCCAACGCTGGATGGGGTAATAGGTCAGCTCGTCGAAGGGGGGACTGGGATGTAGTGCAGCCATGGTGGCTCCATTTCGTTTCGTGGGTGCTCCGATGCTCCTGCCCCCGTTGTCGCGCGCGGAGCGACCGAGGCGGCTGAACCGAGTGCGGTTCGGTCGCTCATGGCTCGAACCGGTATCCGACGCCCCATACGGTCCGGAGGTGCCGGGGCTTCGCCGGGTCGGTTTCGATCTTCGCGCGCAACCGGCGGATGTGCACGGTGACCGTGGACGTGTCGGTGTAGAACGAGTAGCGCCACACCGCCCGGATCAGATCATCGCGGGAGAAAGCCTGCCCCTGATGTTGCGCCAGGTACAGCAGTAAGTCGTACTCCTTCTGGGCCAGCCGGACTTCGCTGCCCCGGACGACTACTCGCCGGGCCGCCCG
>JAFAPR010000023.1 GCA_019247075.1 Solirubrobacterales bacterium | reverse complement strand
GGGAAGACAACCGCGTTGCCTCCCTCGAGCTCGCCGATGGCCGCCTCCAGTCCTCGCCAGGTTGGATTGTCGTCGCGGCCATAAACGTCGACGCGGGACCCGACCTCTCCACTGAGGTGGTAGGGCGCGGCGAACGTCGGTCCGGGGAGGAAGGGCGCCTCGTCGCGAGGCTCGGGCTGGCCCGCACGGACGGCGCGCGTGCCGGGCCCACGGCGTGGTCCCGTCATCGAAGCGCGACCTTGCACCGACTGGCGAGCGCGGCGATCAGGTCGGTGGAGGCTAGCCCCATACCTCCTCGGCGACCTCGACGATCGTGCGCAGCTTCTGGGCCTGCTGCTCGTGGCTGAGCACATTGCCCTCGACGGTCGAGGAGAACCCGCATTGGGGCGAGAGGCACAGCTGGTCGAGGTCGGCGTAGCGCGCGGCCTCGTCGATGCGGCGCTTCAGCAGGTCCCGATCCTCGAGCTCACCCCGCTTGGTGGTGACCAGGCCAAGCACGACCAGCTTGCCCTTGGGCAGGTAGCGCAGCGGCTCGAAGCTCCCCGAACGCGCGTCGTCCCACTCCATGAAGAAGCCGTCGACCTGGAGCTCTGAGAACAGCGTCTCGGCGACGAAGTCATATCCCCCTTGCGCGACCCACGAGGACCGAAAGTTGCCGCGGCACATGTGCGTGGTTACTGCCATGCCGGCCGGGCGTTCCGCGATCGCCTCGTTGATGTGGCGGACATAGGCCTCGTGCTGGTGCTCGGCATCGCCGCCGATCTCGCGCACGTACTCGCGCTGCTCGGGGTCGTTGAGGTACGCGAGGCTCGTATCGTCGAGCTGCAGGTATGTGCATCCGAGCTCGCCGAGGCGGCGCACCTCCTCTCGGTAGGCGGCCGTCAGATCAGACCAGAAGGCATCCATGGCCGGATACACGGACTCGTCGATCGCTGCGCGGCCGCCGCGATAGTGAACCATGCTCGGCGAGGGAATCGTCAGCTTCGGCGTCTGCCCCGCCGATACGCACGAGCGCAGGAACTCGAAGGCGTTCCCGAAGATCGTCTCCGCGACGCCGATCCGGCCCTCGACTCGCAGCGCGGCCGGGGTGAACTCGAGGTCGCCCTGCTCGTTGTGGAACTTGACCGCCAGGTTCCCGGGGGCCCTGGAGATCCCATCGAGCGAGTAGATGAAGTCCATGTGCCAGGACGCCCGGCGGAACTCCCCGTCCGTCGCGGTCCTGAGTCCGACATCGCGCTGGAGCGCCACCACGCCGCGAATCGCCTCGTCCTCGGCGGCTCGCAGCTGCTCGTCGTCGATGCGTCCAGCGGCGTGGTCGTCGCGCGCCTTGAGGAGTTCGGGCGGGCGCAGGAGGCTACCGACGTGGTCGGCGCGGAAGGGTGGGCTGTCGCGCGGGGCCATGTCAGCGCTCCTTGTCAGCTTCTATCACCTCGAGGTGACCGGCGATCAGAGAAGTGACCGCGTCCGCTTGCTCCACGCTCGCCAGATGTGCCGCCTGCTCCACGACCACGAGCCTGCCATCGGGGACGGCCTGCGCGATCAGCCGCCCGTGCTCGGGTGGTGTCGCCGGGTCTCCGGACCCAGCGATCACCAGCGTCGGCGCCGCCATGCGCGACAGCTCCCCGCGCAGATCGAACGAAGCGACCGCCTCGCAGCAGCCCGCGTATCCCTCCGCCGGCGTGGCAGAGATCATCTCGCGGTAGCGCGCGGCCACGTCCTGGTGCTGAGCCGCCCAACGCGGCGTGAACCAGCGCGAGACAACCGCGTCGGCGACGACCTCCGGCGTTCCCGCGGCGCGCACCGCCGCGGCGCGCTGCAGGAAAGCAGCCCCGTCCATGTGTGCCGAGGTCGAGATCAGCACGAGCCGATCGACCCGCTCGGCCGCGTTCACACCGAGCCACAGCCCCACCATCCCGCCGATCGAGACCCCGCAGTAGCAGGCGCGCTCGAGTCCAAGGCGATCGAGCAGCGCCAGCACGTCGCGACCGAGGTCGGCGATCTCGTACGGCCCGGGCGGCCCCGGAGAGCCGCCGTGACCGCGATGATCGAATGCGACCAGCCGCAGCTGGGACTCGAGGTGCGGCGACGCGCTCGAGGCGGCCGACGTGCAGGCGCTGCTCGCCGGCGCGCAGCGCCCGCACCTGTGGCTCCCACATGCGCAGCGTGGTTCCCAGCGAGCCGCCGAGCAGCAGGGCAGGGGCGCTGTCGCGGCCGGCGAGCTCGAAATGGAGCTCGCAGCTGGTCATGCCGTCGACGCGGCCGCCAGCGCGCGGTCGATCAGCTCCGAGGCAGCGCCGAGATGCAGCTCGGGCTCGGCCGCCTCGGCCACGCCCGCAGCCGCGAGGCGGGTCAGGTTCTCGCGCATGCGCCGACGGTCGATCTCGAGGCGCTCCAGCAGATCCCGACCCCAGCTCGCGGCCGATCCAGTCAGCGCCAGCAGATCGCTCATCGTCCCCCACTCCGCCTGCCATGCCCCGGCTGCGCGCTCGTGCTCCTGCTCCATACAGGCCAGGATCGTCGCGATCAGGCCCGGCACGCGGCGCGCACAGGCAAGCACAGACACTGCCGCCACGGGGTTGCGCTTGTGTGCCATGACCGTCGAGCCGCCGCGGCCGGAACCGCCCTCGCGCACTTCCTCGACCTCGTTCTGGGACAGCAGGGTGACGTCGCGCGCGATCTTCGCCAGCACTCCCGCGAGCGTGCCGAGGGCACCCGCGAGCGCGGCGACACGTACCCTCACGGTGTGCCAGGGCAGCGTCGGCGCGACCAGCCCGAGCTCCGCCGCCACATGCTCGGCCACAGAAGGTGCCCGCGCTCCCACCGGCCCGCCCATCTGCACCGCCAGCCCGCGCTCGCGCTCCTCCGCCAGGCGAACGGTGGCCTCGTGGAGGCCGACCAGCCAGCCGGCGGCGCGCAGCCCGAAGGTGGTCGGCAGCGCCTGCTGCAGCAGCGTCCGTCCGCTCATGGCCGTGCCGCGATGGTCCTGCGCCAGACCGGCGGCCGCGCCGATCGCGGCGCGCGCGTCTGCGACCACGAACTCCGATGCGCGCTTTGCCACCAGCATCGCCGCCGTGTCCACGATGTCCTGGCTTGTGGCGCCGAGGTGGACGTACCGCGCGAGCTCCTCGCCCACTTGCCGACGGAGCGCGCGTACGAGCGGGACTACGGGGGTGGCGTGTTCGGCGCCCTCCGCGCTGATCGCCTGGAGGTCGAACCGCTCCACGCGACAGGCAGCCGCGATCGTCGCGGCCGCTTGCGCCGGTACCAGCCGTTCGCGTGCGCATGCCCGCACGAGGGCGGCCTCCACCTCGAGCATCGCTTGCAGCCAGGCGCGGCCAGACGTAGCGGCCGCGGCCCCGCCGCGCCCGTAGACGCCGCCGAACAGGTCCTCAAGGGTCAAAGAAGACCGTCTCGCCCGGGCCCTGGAGGCGGATGTCGAAGCGATAGCCGCCGTCGGTCGGCCGGGCCAGCAGCGTTCCTCGGCGAGCCTCCGGCACGGTTCCAAGCACGCGGTCCGCCGCGTTTAACTCTTCCTCGTCGGCGAAATAGATCCGCGTCACGCACCGGTGCAGCAGCCCCCGGGCGAAGACGGAGACGTCGATGTGCGGCGCCTGCGCGCCTCCACCGGGGCCAGGCGTCGGACCGGGTTTGACTGTGACCACCACGTAGTTGCCGTTTTCGTCAGTCGCGACTCGGGCGAACCCTAGGAAGCCCTCCAGGTCCGAGCGGCCACCCCACCCGTGGAGATCGACAAAGCGGCCCCACGGGTCGGCCTGCCAGGTCTCGACCAGCGCGTCGTGTACGGGCTCGCCCGCGCCGTCGAGGACCGCGCCGGAGATCGTGATCGCGCCCGGGACGTCGCCGGGCGCCGCATGGGCGCCTCCGTCGAACGGCAGCCCGATCGCGAAGAACGGGCCGACTGTCTGCGAGGGGGTGGGGCCGAAGATCAACCGAGCGCTTCCTCGGACCGGGTGGATCGCGACGACGTCACAGCGCGCCCTCGAACGGCGTGGCCGCCGGGCCGCGCAGGTACACGTCGAACTCGTACGCCGTGGCCCAGCTTGGCTCGGTGCGGGCGATCGAGAAGCGGCAGATCATGCGCTGCCGAGCGGACTCGTCGCGGACGGAGTTGAAGATCGGGTCATATGGGAACAGCTGATCGCCCGGGAAGTACATCTGCGTCACCAGCCGCTGCGCGAACGCCCGGCCGAGCAGCGAGAAGTGGATGTGCGCGGGCCGCCAGGCGTTGTAGTGGTTCCCCCACGGGTACGGCCCGGGCTTGATCGTGAGGAACCGGTAGCGACCCTCCTCATCGGTCACGCACCTCCCCGCACCGGAGAAGTTCGGATCCAGCGGCGCCGGCCAGCGGTCGGCGCGGTGGCGGTAGCGCCCGGCCGCATTCGCCTGCCAGATCTCGACGAGCGTCTCGCGCAAGGGCTTGCCCTCGGTGTCCAGCACACGCCCGGACACCACGATGCGCTCGCCGATCGGCTCGCCGCCGTGGTGCACCAGGAGGTTGTTGTCTTGATCGCCCGCCAGCCGCCGAAGCTGCGGTCCGGTGACCTCGGTCACCGTGTGCGGCAGATGGACCAGCGGCCGCTTGGGGTGCCGCAGGGCCGTGGACTTGTACGGCGCGTGATCGAGCGCCGGGTGGGTGCCCGCGGGCTCGCGGGCGTAGCGCGCCGGCGTGTCCGTCACCGGGGCATACGGCGAGCGTGTACGTGCAGTGACCTCAGCCATCAGAAATCGGACTGTGCCGGCAGGCCAGCATAGTTCTCCGCCAGGCTCAGGGCCGCGGCGTGCGAGCGTGAGATGTACTCGAGCCGCGAGAGCTGCAGCTTGCGATCGAAATCGCCCCGCCCCAGATCGTGCAGCAGTTGCGTCATGTAGTTGGAGAAGTCCTGGGCCCGCCATATGCGCCGCAGGGCAGTCTCCGAGTAGCCCGCGAGCGCCGCCCGCGAGCCGCCGCGGTACCAGCTAACGAGCGCCGCCGCCAGCAGCCGGGCATCGTTGACGGCGAGGTTGAGGCCCTTGGCGCCGGTGGGCGGCACGATATGGGCGGCGTCACCGACCAGAAACAGGCGCCCGCACTGCATCGGCTCGCACACGAAGGTGCGCATCGGCGTGATTCCTCGGTCGAGGATGCGGCCCTCGTTCACCTGCCAGTCCTGGGTCGCAAGCCGCGTCTGCAGCTCGGTCCAGATGCGATCCTCGGGCCAGTTGCAAAGCTGCTCGTCCTCCGGAACCTGGACGTACAGGCGGCTGACCTGCGGCGAGCGCATCGAGTAGAGCGCGAAACCGCGCTCATGCCAGGCATAGATCAGCTCGTCGGTGGCGGGCGGCGCCTCGGCGAGGATCCCCAGCCAGGCGAACCGATACGTGTACTCATGCTCGGTCAGCGTCCCCTCCGGGACGGCTGCGCGGGACACGCCATGGAAGCCGTCGCAACCCGCGACGAAATCGCACCGGAGCTCGGCAGGTCCGCCGCCCGCCAGCCGGTAGGCGATCCGTGGCCGCTCGCTGCAAAAGTCCCGAACCTCGACCTCCGAGATCTCGAACTGCACTTCTGCGCCGCGCTCGAGCAGCGCGGCGAGCATGTCCTTGACGACCTCCTGCTGGGCGTAGATCGTGACGTTGCGGCCCGTCAGCTCGGCGATCGGGAGGTGAATGGAGCGCCCCTGCCGGCGCAGGTAGATCCCGTCGTGTTGCAGCCCCTCGCGCGCGAGCCGCTCCCCCACTCCGAGCTCGTGCATGAGGTCGACCGTATTCTGCTCGAGCAGGCCCGCACGGACCCTTCGCTCGATGTAGTCCTTGGTGCGGGCCTCGAGCACCACCGACTCGATCCCCTCGCGCGCGAGCAGCAGGGCGAGCGTCAGCCCGGCCGGTCCGGCGCCGACGATGCCCACCTGGGTGCGCATGCGCTCGTGTGCAGTCGCGTCCCCCGGCCAGCCGGACTAGATCGGATACTCACGCGGAAGCTCCTGAACCGTTATCCAGCGCAGGTCCGTGAACTCCTCGAGCGCGGCGCGGCCGCCGAAGCGGCCCCAGCCGCTGCTCTTGACGCCGCCGAAGGGCATCTGCGGCTCGTCGTGGACGGTGGTGTCGTTGACATGGCAGATGCCGCTCTCGATCCGCTGGGCGAGCTCGAGCGCCGCGGGCACGTTCTCACTGAACACGGCCGCGGCGAGACCATATTCGGTGTCGTTGGCGACGTGCACCGCCTCCTCGGCGCCGTCGACCGGGACCACCGCGACCAACGGACCGAACGACTCCTCGGCGTACAGACGCATCTCCGGTGTGACGTTCTTGAGCACGGTGGGGGGGAAACACGGCCCATTGGCCTCGCCGCCGCTCAGCACCTCGGCGCCCTTGCCGACGGCATCTTCCACCAGCGCGCTGACTCGCTCCAGGGCGGCGCGATTCACCAGCGGCCCAATCGCCGTCGTGGCCTCGCGCGGGTCGCCCACCGGCAGTGCGCCGGCGCGCGCCGCGAGGCTCTGCGTCAGCGAATCGGCGACGGAGTGGTCGACCACGATGCGCTCGGTCGACATGCAGATTTGGCCCTGGTGGAAGAAGGCCCCGAAGCTGGCCGCCGCAACCACACGCTCCAGGTTCGCGTCGCGCAGCACCACCATCGGCGCCTTGCCGCCGAGCTCGAGCAGCACACGCTTGAGGTGACGCCCCGCCTGCTCGGCGATGCGCCGTCCAACTCGGGTGGACCCGGTGAAGTTGATCCTGCGCGTGGCGGGGTGTGCGATCAGCTCCCCGACCAGGTCGGCCGCGTCGGCCGGGTCGTTGGTGAGCAGGTTTATCGCGCCGTCCGGGAGGCCCGCGTCCATCAGCGCCCTCACCACCGCCGCGTGCGTGCGCGGGCATACCTCAGAGGCCTTCAGCACCACCGTGTTGGCATACGCGAGCGGCGCGGCGACGGCCCGCGTGGCGAGGATCACGGGCGCGTTCCACGGCGCGATCGACACGACCACCCCTGCGGGCTGCCTGACACCCATGGCGAGCTTGCCGGGGACGTCCGAGGGGATCACCTCGCCCACCAGCCCGTAGGCCTGTGCCGCCGCCTCGCGCAGCATTCCCGCCGCCAGCTCCACGTTGAACATCCCCCAGCCGAACACGCCGCCGGTCTCCTCTGTCACGATCCCGGCGATCTCCTGCTGGCGCTCGAGCAGCAGGTCCGCCGCCTTCGAGAGGATCTGGCGGCGTACCGCCGGGGCGCTGCGCGACCACCCGCCGAACGCGTCCGCGGCGGCCTCGACCGCGGCGCGGGCGTCCTGGACTCCGGCCGCGGCGGCGGTCCCGACCGGCTCGCCGGTGTACGGGAAGTGCTGCTCGTACTCCCGACCGGAGCCGGCATCCCGCCATTCGCCCCCGATCAACAGCTGCTGGCGGGTGTCGAGGTTGGTGGCCTGGGTGCTTGCGGATGGGGTGCTCATCTCTCTCCCGTCGGTCGAAGAACGCTGCCGCTTTCCCGCGGAGATTAGTTTGCGAAACCGAAGAGACACGGGAAGGATCGCGCTCACATGAGTGTCCTGATTCGGTAAGGGGCCGCTTATCTGCGCCCAAAACATCCCGTCCAGAGGAGGTTGCCGTGAAAACACTTGCGTCCAAGCACAGGCTCGCCGGAGTGACCGCGACCTTGGCCGTGGGCGCGCTGGTCGCGTCCGGGGCCAGCGCATCGACGGGCGCCGGGGGGCACTTCCTGGCCCGCTTCCACACGATCACGCATGTGGCCAGCATGGTGCCGACGAACGGGCCCGCCAAAGGGGACCAGAATCCCTACGGCGTCGCTGTAGTGCGGCGCTCGGTCGGCAAGCTCGTGAAGGGCGACGTCCTCGTCTCGAACTTCAACAACGCAAAGAATCAGCAGGGCACCGGCAAGAGCATCATGGAGGTCTCTCCGAGCGGCCACGCGCAAGTGTTCGCGATCGTTCCGCGGCCCACCAACGCCAAGGCGGTGGGGCTGACCACCGCGCTGGTCGAGCTTCCCAGGGGGTTTGTTGTGGTCGGCAGCCTGCCGGCACCGGGCGGCATGTCGGCCAACATGACGGCCGGCGCGCTGACGATCCTCAACTCCAACGGCAAGGTCGTCAACACGATCAAGGGCGGCCCGATCAACGGACCCTGGGACATGACCGCGGTCGTGCGAGGCAACAAGGCGACGCTGTTCGTCACCAACGTCCTGAACGGAACAGTCAAGGCCGCCGGCAAGATCGTGCACAGGGGCACAGTCGTGCGCATCGGTCTCAAGCTCTCAAAGACCAACGCGACTATGACCTCCGAGCGCGTGATCGCTACCGGCTTCGGCGAGCACACCGACCCGGCCGCCCTGGTCGTTGGACCGACGGGCGTGGGCCTCGGGCCCAACGGCACCTTGTACGTGGCCGACTCGGTCGCCAACCGGATCGCCGCGATCCCCTCCGCCATGACGCGGATGACGAAGCTGGGGCATGGGGGCGTCACGGTCTCCACGGGCAACCTCCTCATTGACCCGCTGGGCCTCGCGATCGCGCCGAATGGCCACATCATCTCGCAGAACGGCGGCAACGGGAACTCGGTCGAGACGACGCCCGGCGGCCAGCAGTTCGCCAAGACGCTTGTGAGCAACGGCGCCGGCGACCTGTTCGGGCTCGCCATAGCGCCCAAGGCATCCGGGATCTACTTCGTCAACGACATCGGCACGGGTCCCGCGGCCAACTCGCTCGAGCTACTGCACTGATCCAGGTGAGGGAGGCGCTTGCAGCTCTGTGAGCGCCTCCCGCAGCCATTACAACTGCAACGACTTCACCGTGAGGAACTCCTCGAGCCCGTAGCGGCCCAGTTCGCGGCCGTGACCTGACTGCTTGTAGCCGCCGAACGGAGCGAGCGGGTTGAAAGCTCCGCCGTTGATCTCCACCTGGCCGGCGCGGATCTGCCGCGCGAGCCGCTTGGCGCGCTCCTCGTCGCCCGACCACACGCCCCCGGCCAGGCCGTAGTCGCTTGAGTTCGCGATCCGGACCGCGTCCTCCTCGTCCTCGTAGGGCATGAGGGCGAGCACCGGGCCGAAGATCTCCTCGCGCGCGATCGTCATCTCTGGGCCTACCTCGGAGAAGACCGTGGGGGCCACGAAATAGCCGTGGTCGAGACCCTCCGGCTGCTCTGCTCCTCCCGTCACCAGCTTCGCCCCTTCGTCCAGACCCGTGCGGATATAGCCACGCACGCGGTCGAGTTGCGCGTCGGAGACGAGCGGGCCGAGCCGCGTCTCCGGCGCAAACGGATCGCCCGGCTTAAAGCGCTGCGCGGCCGCGGCTGCGATCCGCTCGGCCTCCCCGAGCCGGGCGCGCGGCACGATCATCCTGGTGAGCGCGCTGCAGGTCTGCCCGGAGTTGAGAAAGCACTTGGAGACCCCGTCGACGACCGCCCGCTCGAGGTCGGCGTCGTCGAGGATTACGTTGGGAGACTTTCCCCCGAGCTCGAGGGCAACCTTTTTGACCGTGGTGGCGGCCAGCTCCGAGACCCGCCTACCCGCGCGGGTCGAGCCCGTGAACGAGATCATGTCCACGCCGGCATGGACGGCGAGCGCCTCTCCCACCACCGGCCCGTAGCCGGTGACGAGGTTGAATGTTCCTTCGGGCAGCCCCAGGCCGTCGATGATCTCGGCGAGCACGAACGCATTGAGCGGGGCCACCTCGGAGGGCTTGACCACGATCGCGCAGCCCGCGGCCAGCGCGGGCGCGACCTTCGCGGCGATCTGGTGCAGCGGGTAGTTCCAGGGCGTGATCGCGCCGACCACCCCGATCGGCTCGCGCACGAGCAGCGAGTTGCCGATCTGCTCCTCCCAGGCATAGTTGCGCGTGACCTCGGCCATCGAGGCGAAGTCGGTGCACGGCAGACCCGCCTGGATCGCCCGCGCCAGCTTCAGCGGCATCCCCACTTCTGAAGCGATCAGCGCCGCGATCTCCTCCATCCGATCGCCCAGCCCGGTTGCGATCGCGGCAAGCACGTCCGCGCGCTCGGCGACGCTCGTTCCAGACCAGCGCGGGAAGGCCCGCTGCGCCGCCGCGACCGCACGGTCGATGTCCTGCGCGTCAGCTTCGGGCACCGATCCGAGCCGCTCCTCGGTGGTCGGGTTGACCACCTCGATCGTGCCGCCGCCGGCTGGCGCGACCCACTGGCCTCCGATGTAGAGCTTGTCCCGGACGCCGGTGATGGGCTCGGTCGTGGCGGTCATCTGGTCTCCTCGTTAGTGGCTCTCGTCACCTCTATCTTGGACCATGGCGGCGATCGCGATCCGCAGGCTGGGCGAATAAGCGACAACATACGTCGTTATTTCGCCCAGCCTCCGAGGGAGGTGGTGAGATGACCAACTTCGCGAATCAGCTAACCGCCGCGGCGGCGGAGCACCCCGACCATCCCGCGATCAAGTTCGGCGACCTGGTGCTCAGCTACAAGCTGCTGCACGGTGCCACCGCGCATGCCGCCGGACTGCTGCGCAGCCGCGGGGTCGAGGCGGGGGCCCGCGTGGGCATTGCATTGCCCAACGTGCCCTACTTCCCGCTCCTCTACTTCGGCGCGCTGCGCCTCGGCGCGATCGTGGTGCCGATGAACCCGCTGCTGAAGGAGCGCGAGGTCGCCTACCACCTGTCGGACTGCGGGGCGCGGCTGATCGTGGGCTGGCAAGACTTCGCCGACGCCGGCACCAGGGGCGCCGAGCAGGCCGGCGCGGGGTCGATGATCGTCACGCTGGGCGAGTTCGAGCGGATGGTGGGCGAAGCCGCGCCCCTCGGCGAGGTCTCAGAGCGGCGCGACGACGACCCGGCCGTGGTCATCTACACGTCTGGCACCACCGGGGCGCCGAAGGGGGCGACGCTCACCCACGCGAACCTGTACGCGACCGCGAAGACCGGTCGGGACCTGGTCGAGGCCGGCCCGCACACGGTGATGATCGGGGCCCTGCCGCTGTTTCACGTCTTCGGCATGAGCGCGATCATGAACCTGACGATCCACGCCCACGGCCTGTTGACGCTCATTCCGCGCTTCGAGGCGGGCAACGTGCTCGAGGTGATCGAGCGCGACCGCGGTACCACGTTCGGCGGCGTGCCCACGATGTTCGCCGCGCTGCTGCACGACCCGGAGCGCGAGCGCCACGACGTCTCGAGCATCAATCTGTGCGTATCGGGCGGGGCCCCCATGCCGGTCGAGATCCTGCGCGGGTTCGACGAGGCATTCGGAGCCAAGGTGCTGGAGGGCTATGGGCTCTCCGAGTCCACCGGCATGGGCACCTTCAACCCCCCCGACCGCGAGCGCAAGCCGGGGTCGATCGGCGTGCCGATGGGCGGAACGGAGATCAGGCTGGTGGATGATGACGACAACGACGTTCCCGCGGGCGAGCCCGGGGAGCTCGTGATGCGCGGGCCGTTCGTGATGAAGGGCTACTGGAACCGTGAAGACGCCACGCGCGAGGTGATGCGGGGCGGCTGGTTGCACACCGGCGACATCGCGACGGTTGACGAGGACGGCTATTACTACATAGTCGACCGCAAGAAGGACCTGATCATCCGCGGCGGCTACAACGTCTACCCGCGCGAGATCGAGGAGGTGCTCTACACCCACCCGGCGGTGCGCGAGGCGGCCGTAGTGGGCGTGCCCCATGCATCGCTCGGCGAGGAGGTCGGCGCCGCCGTCGCGCTGAAGGAGGGCGCCGAGGCCACGCCCGACGAGCTGCGCGACTACCTGAAGCAGCGCGTGGCCGCCTACAAGTACGCGCGCGTGGTGTGGATGGTGGACGACCTGCCCAAGGGGCCGACGGGCAAGGTCCTCAAGCGCGAGATCGAGGTTCCCGAGGCCGCGAAGGCGCGGTAGGGAGCGCGCGCGCCCCGAGCGCACACCCAAACGGCGGCCATCTTCCCTGCTCGGACGGAGCCCTCCGGCGCTTACACGGCGGACCCGGCGAGCTCATCGAGCGAGACGTCCTGGCTCTGGAGCGCGGCCCGATCGACTGTCCGCCGCGAGCGGATCAGCGCCTGAACTTTGTCGTTGACGTCCCACACGTTGACGTTCATACCCGCGATCACGCGACCACCGTGGAGCCAGAAGGCGATGAATTCCCCGCCTTCGCGGTCGCCGCGGAACACCACTTCATCCCAGCTCGGGGTGTGCCCGGAGTACTCCATGCCGACGTCGTACTGGTCGGAGAAGAAGTAGGGAATCCGGTCGTAGCTGATCTCCTCGCCGAGCATGGAGCGCGCCGCCGCGGGACCCTGGTTGAGCGCGTTGGCCCAGTGCTCGACCCGGATGTGCTGCTCGAAGAAGGGATGCCACGCGTTGGCCACGTCGCCCGCGGCGAAGACGTCCGGCGAAGACGTGGTCAGCCTGGCGTCGACGACGATGCCGTTGTCGACCTCGAGCCCGGCCTGGCGAGCGAGCTGGACCCGCGGGACCACGCCGATGCCGACGACGGCGAAATCACACTGCACGGTCTCCCCGCCGGTCGTCTGGAGGCGCTGCACCCGGCCGTTGCCCTGGAACGATTCGACGCCGTCTCCCAGCAGCAGCCTTACGCCGTGCTGGGCGTGGACATCGCGATAGAAGGCGCCGATCTCCGCGCCGAGGATATTTTCGTAGGGCACGTCGAGGGGGTCGATCATCGTCACCTCGAGGCCCTTCTGGCGCGCGGAGGCCGCGACCTCGCTGCCGATCCAGCCCGCCCCGACAACCGCGACCGTTGCTCCGCTCTGCAGGCGCTCCCGCAGCGTGTCGCAGTCGGCCATGGAGCGCAGGTAATAGATGCCCTCCAGGTCGGCCCCGGCGACCGGGATCCGCCGCGGCTCCGCCCCGGTCGCGAGGAGCAGCTTGTCGAATGAGATCTCCTCGCCTCCGGAGGTGGTCACGGTGTGTGCGCCGGGGTCGATCGCCGTGACCTCGGTCTCGGTTCGGAGGTCGATGTGGTGCTCGCCGTAGTAGCCGCCCGGGTGAACGTACGCGTTCTCGCGCTCGGACTCGCCCCTCAGGTAGTCCTTGCTCAATGGTGGGCGCTCATACGGCCGCTCAGGCTCGGCCCCGATCAGGATCAGCTGTCCGTCGAAGCCGCCCTGCCGCAGCTCCTCGGCGGCCTTTCCACCGGCTAGTGCCGCCCCGACTATCACGAATGTCTGCTTGGCCATCTCTTCCTCCGGTTCGAGTTCAGTCGTAACCCTTACAGGTGGGCTGAGCGAGCGACAGTGAAACTTACGCCATGGCCTCGCCTGCGATCAGGCCCGCGCGGCTCTCTGACGGTGAACAGCTGCTGCCGCTACTGCACCAGCTCGGCTATCCCACTTCCGGTGAAGAGGTGAGCCGCCGGCTCGCCCGGCTGATCCAGGCGCCAAGCGTAGGAGTCCTGGTCGCGGCTGACCACGAAGGCTCGGAGGTCATCGGGCTCGGCACCTTTCAGATCATCGAGCTGCTCGAGCGCCCAGCGCCGCAGTGTCGCATCACCGCGCTCGTCGTGCGCGCGGACCACCGCCGCCGGGGCATCGGTGCGGCCTTGGTCGAGGCGATCGCGGAGGTCGCGCGCCAGCGCGGCTGCTTCCGGCTCGAGCTGACTACGCGTCCCGACCGTCAGGAGGCGCTGCCCTTCTATACCGCCCTGGGCTTCACGGTGCGACCGCACCGGCTGGTGATGGACCTGGACCGCGAGTGAGGAGGCTCGGTGGATCGCGGCTCAGGCCACGGCCGACAGACCGTCCACCAGCGCGGCCTTCGCCGCCTCGAGCGCCTGGTTCATCACGCGCGTGTCGCCGAGCACCGGCATGAAGTTGTTATCGCCCTGCCAGCGCGGCACCACGTGCAGATGGAGATGGTCCGCGATGCCGGCTCCCGCGACCTCGCCGAGATTCAGCCCAACGTTGAATCCGTGTGCTGACATCGCCCTCCGGAGCGCCGTCACCCCGCGGCGCGCCAGCACCAGCAGCTCGGCCATCTCGTCGCCGTCGAGCTCCTCCAGCTCTCCGACGTGCCGGGAGGGCGCGACCATCACGTGGCCCGGCGCGTAGGGAAAGGTGTTGAGGATCGTGAAGCAGCGTTCGCCTCGGTCCACGATCCACTTGGCCTGCTGCTCGTGGCCATGGGCCGCTGAGCAGAAAATGCACTCTGCCTCCTTGTCGGAGACGACATATTCGAGCCGCCACGGCGCCCACAGCTGTCGTTCTGGCATAGAGTCGAGTCTATGGGGCGGGCCCCGACCACAACCCATCCGCGGACGCGCGAGTACGTCGCGGCATTGGCCGACCTCATCGTCCGCTTCGGCGCGAACGTTCAGCCCGGTCAGATCGTCGCGCTCGGCTCGGAACCCGGTAAGGAGGAGCTGGCACGGGCCGTCGCGGAGTCCGCTTACAAGGCTGGGGCGAGGTTCGTCGATCTGGCCGTCTTCGATCCCTATCTGAAGCGAGCTCGCGCGCAGTACGCTGACCCCGCCACGCTCCGCTTCGTGCCTCCCTGGTACGGCCAGCGGGTACTCGCCCTGGGCGAGGTGCGGGCCGCCCGGATCGTCCTCACCGGGCCGGTGGCGCCGCGAATCATGGACGACATCGACCCCGCGCTAGCTGGAAGGGACATGCTGCCCGCTTTGCGCGAGTCGCTCACGGTTGTCAACGAACGGACCACCAACTGGTCCGTCGTGCCCTGTCCCACGCCCATGTGGGCGCAGCTCGTCCACCCCGACCTCGAAGGCGAGGCCGCGCTCTCGCGACTCTGGGATGAGATCGCTCACGCGTGCCGCCTCGACGAGACCGATCCGGTCGCGGCGTGGCGGGCACGGCTCGACCAGCTGACCCAGATCGCGACCCGCATCGATGGCCTGAGGCTCGACTCGGTCAGGTTCGTCGGAGCGGGGACTGACCTGACCGTGGGGCTGCTCGGCGGCAGCCGCTGGGTCTGTGGGCGGCTCGAGACCGTGGGCGGAATCACCCACGCTCCGAACATCCCCACCGAGGAAGTGTTCACCGCGCCCGACCCGGAGCGGGTCCAGGGCGTGGTGCGTGCGACCAAGCCGCTCTTCGCCGCAAGCCGTCTCATCACCGGTCTGACCGTCCGCTTCGAGGACGGGCGAGCAGTGGCGATCGACGCCGAACAGGGCGCCGACACCCTCCGCACCCTCACCCAACGAGACCCGGGCGCGGCCCGCCTGGGCGAGGTAGCGCTGGTCGACCGGATGAGCCGGATCGCAGGATTGGGAACGGTCTTCTACGACACCCTCATCGACGAGAACGCCGCCAGCCACATCGCGCTGGGCGGCGCGATCGAGGAGGCGATCGAGGGAGAGAGCGACATCGAGCGTGCGAACCGATCCGAGCTCCACATCGACTTCATGATCGGCTCGGACGACGTTGAGGTCATCGGGGTGACCCGCGAGGGGCGCGAGGTGCCGCTGCTGCGGCGCGGGAGCTGGCAGGTCTGAGCGGGGCCGGGCAGGTCTGGGGGGCCGGTCGGCCGGAGCGCCCGGGGCAGAGCTACTGCTTGTAGGCTCGCAGGAGGTACCCGCTGCGGCCCGGGCTCCGAATCTCGACCGGCGCGAAGCCGCTTGCTCCAAACATCAGCTCGAGCTCACGACGGCTGTAGTTGAAGATCGGGCAGTCCCCGATCCACTCGTAGCGGACCTTTCTGACCGGGCCCTTGACCGGCGAAAAGCTGGGAAACGATCCGACCACGCACCCGCCTGGCGCGCAGAGGGAGAACATCCGCCGAGTGAAATGGTGGGGCTGGGGCAGGTAGTCGAAGAGGCCCAGGGCGAGGAGCACCTCGAACGGCCCCTCGAGCGGAGCCCGTAGGAAGTCCTCGAGCAGCAGCTCCACGCGGCCCGCGAACCGCTCCAGCCGCGCCCGGGCCAGATCGATCATGGGCTCCGAGAAGTCCACGCCAACGTAGTGACCGGCCCCGGCGTCGAGCATAAACTCGCCGATCCGACCCGACCCACAGCCGACGTCGAGCACGCGCGGCGCCGGGTACTGACGCACGGTCTCGACGGCCAGGTTGCGGCGGCGCAGCAGACCCGGTCGCAGCAGCCGGGCCAGCGGACGCTCGTCCTCGTAGAGGTCGTCGAACTGCTGCGCGCGGTCGCGGAACCGCCTGCGAACTCGTTCCGGCGCCGACCGTTCTCCCGGCTGCGGCGTCGGGCTAGGCGGCAGTCCCTCCCGCGCCTGAGAGCTGCGCATGGGCATCACCATAGGGGATCAATCGGAAGCGCCTCGCGATCGCGCGCAGCATCGCCGGCGCCCGCCGCCTGGCGCTGTTGCGCTGCACCGCCCGCGCGCTCGCATGGAGTCTCGCCTTGAGCTGCGCGCCTCCACCAAGCTGGGGCCGCAACGGCTGCGGGTCGAGCTCGTGTGGGTGAACGTAGAGGCCGGCGAGCGGGCCCGCCCGCTCCAGGCCACGGAGAACGAGCGTCGACGGCAGCACCGCCCAGTAAGAGGCGCCCCCGATCGGCACGCCGCCCAGGCGCGCGTGCCAGACCGCGACCGGGAACTCCCACAGCGTCTGCCCGGTTGGCAGTTCCAGCGGGTGCGGGGCGCCCTTGGCGGCCTGTGGCCGGTCGCGCAGTGACGGCGTGTCATGCGCGCTCGCGTCGTACGCGAAACCCTCCGCCGCGAGCACGTCGTATGCCCAGTCGCTCGTGCCCGTGATCGAGAAGGCCGGCGCCCGGTACCCGATCGGTACTCGCCCGGTCAGCTGCTCGATCGTGGCCCTGGCCGCGCGCAGATCGGAAGCGAACTCGCCCGGGCTCTGGGAATGAACCGGTAGGTGCCGATCGCCGTGGCAGCCGATTTCGTGACCGCGGGCGGCGAGGCCCTCGATCAGTCCGGGATGAGCCCGCGCGGCCATGCCGAGGATGAAAAAGGTGGCTCTCAGCTTCAGCTCGTCGAGCAGCGCCAGCAGCGCGTCCGTCTGCCTGGAGAGCGCCGGTCCGGGCCGCTCCCAATCGCTGCACCCCACCCTTCTTCGGACAAGTTGATGCCAGTCCTCGAAGTCGATGCTGAGCAGCAGCGTGGGTCCGCCGCCGTCGCTTCCCTTGCCGCCTTTGGGCGCCGGCCCGGTTGACTCGCTCTGACCCGGGCGCTTCCCCACCGCTACGCTTGGCCTTCCCGGAGAGGTGCCGGAGTGGTTGAACGGGCGCGACTGGAAATCGCGTAACGGGGGTTGACCTCGTTCGGGGGTTCGAATCCCCCCCTCTCCGCTCTCCCGCGCTTCATCGCGCCGCCGCACCTGCGCCACGCCTCGCTCTCCACGGCCTCATTTTCCATCCGCGCCCGCCGGGGCGAGAACCTCGGGCGCGCCGTAGCGGTGCAGGACCGGCGGAAGCGTGACCGAGCCGTTCTCGTGCTGGCCGTTTTCGAGCAGCGCGATGATCGTGCGGGAGTTGGTGACCGCCGTCCCGTTGAGGGTATGGACGTGGAGCGGCCGGCCCTCCGCGGACTCCCGGTAGCGGATGTCCAGACGCCGCGCCTGGTAGTCCGTCGTGTTGGAGCACGAGGTGAGCTCGCGGTAGCGGCCCTGGCCGGGTAGCCATGCCTCGACGTCGTACTTCTTCGCCGCGGAGGCCCCGAGGTCGTCCACCGGAATCGCCACCACGCGGTACGGGATCGAGAGCTCGTGGCAGATCTCCTCCTGGATCGCGAGCAGCCACTCGTGCTCCGCGAGGCTGGCGTCCGGCTCGACGAAGCTGAACATCTCGACCTTGTCGAACTGGTGCAGTCGGAAGATGCCGCGCGTGTCCTTTCCGGCGGCTCCCGCCTCGCGCCGGAAGCAGCTCGAGAAGCCCGCATAGCGGGCGGGGAGATCGCCCGCCGAGAGGATCTCTTCCTGGTGAAGCGCGGCTAGTCCAACCTCCGAGGTGCCGGTGAGGTAGAGATCGTCGGCGGGCAGGCCGTAGATCTGTTGCTCGGTGTCCGGCAAAAAGCCCGTGCCGTAGAGCGCCCGCTCGCGCACCAGCACGGGCGGGATCACCGGCTCGAACCCCTTGTCGGCGAGCTTGGCGACGGCGTAGGAGACGAGCGCGAGCTCCAGCGCGACCAACTCGCCGCGCAGGTAGGCAAAGCGCGAGCCGGAGAGCCGCGCGGCCCGAGCCATGTCGATCCGCTCGCCGGCCAGCTCGAGGTGGTCGCGTCCCCTCGCGCCCGCCTCTCCAACCTCGCGAATGACCTGCTCGTGGTCGGGGGCATCGGCCGCGGGAAGGTTCGGCAGCGACGCCAACTGCGCCTCGCGGGCCGCCCCGACGGCGGCCTCCTCGTCTGCCAGCTTGCGGCGGCGGCCCGCCAGCTCGGCGAGGTGCGCCCGCTCCTCCTCGGTCGGGGCGCCCTTGCGGCCGCGGCTCGCGCGGTTCTGTTGCGCTCGTACCTTCTCGAGCTCGGCCGTCACCTCCCGCCAGCGCCCGTCAAGCTCGAGCACCTTGTCCAGGCCGGCCGCGGCCGGGGGTCCGCGCCGCCCCAGCATGGCCCTGACGCCGTCGGGGTCGCGGCGGATCAGTCTGATGTCGAGCACGCCGAGGCGGCGCCCCTAGGAGCGCGTCTTTGAGTGGTGCGGGCCCGACTTGCCCGAGCTCCCCCCACCGGAGGTCGTGGTCTTGCCCGCGCCCGCGCTCGTGGTCGCCGCTGCGGACGTCCCCGCGGCGGCCGGCGAGGGAATCGATCCCAGCGGCCGGTTCTTGCAGGCCACGATGCCGGGCAGCTTGGGCCCCTGCCGGCCGGAGTACGTGGAGACGAACTTGGCCACGTCGATGGCGTCCCGACCGACCACGATGTTCTGAGGCATGATCGCGCCGGAGAAACCCCCGTTCTCGATCGCATAGAGGACCCGGATCGCCGGCCGCTCGCAGCGGACGTTGAAGTTAGGCCCGTTGTTGAACTCGGCTGTGAACACGCTGGACGCCGACCCGAACGTCGCGGCGTAGGAGAGCGTGTGGCAGCCCGAGCACCGTTGCTGGAACAGCACCGCCCCCCGGTGCAGCGCGGGCTGGCTCGTCGGGACGCTGATTCGCTGGGTGCCGCACGCTGCACCCAGCAGCGCTACCGCGAGCGTCGCGCCCAGCACGCCGAGGACCCTGGCCGGCCGCTTCATCGGCCGGAGATCATAGGAGCTATCGGGCTTGGTCGAGCGTGCCGAGGAAGGAGGACCCGACCCGGCGCCGAAAGAGGGGTGGCGTCCCCGGCGCCGGCGGGAGACGTTCGCCCTCCCACGCCAGCGCGATCGTCTTCGACGGCGGCAACCACAGGTCGGCGCCGGGGTCCTTCTGTTTGCACGGCCGCGCCAGAGCTTATGACACCTACCCCGTTCCCGCGGCGCGGGCGAGCAGGCCGACGATCACCAGGGCGGACAGGGTCATTACCCCGATCTCGCGCCGCACGATTTCGAGGACCACCACCCGCTGCTGCGCCTCGGGGAGCTTCCCGACCGCCTGCGCCGACGCGTGGCCGTGCTTGTCGAGCACCGTCTGGGCCGAGCTGACGCGCAATCCCTCCGCGATGAACGAGACGGCCACGGGCAGCACCCCGTAGAGCACGTGCAGCGACGGTGCGTGGCGGTGGATCAGATAGAAGATCCCGCCCGCCACGACCTCGGTCACCACGGCAAGCTGGCCCAGGCGCAGCAGGCGCCAGAACCACGCGCTGGGGCGAGCGCGCCACCATGCCCACGCCCCCCAACAGCCCGCCAACGCGTTGACGGCGATCGCGGCCACGCCGGTCACGATGTGGACCTCATTCATGCGCGGTGGCGCCCCTGCACTCCGGCAGATTTGTGGCGTGAAGCACTAAGTGACACTCTGTTACAAGCGGTGGTATAAACGACAAACAGTGCTTCGCACGTACCTTCCCGCGATCGTCTTCGTCGTCCTCGGCGGTCTGGTCGGCTTCACGTTCGCGGTGCTCAACGTCTTCGTCGGCTGGCGGGGTCGCCAACGGGCCGATCCGGAGCCGTATGAGTGCGGGCTGCCGTCCGAGATCCAGCGCGGGTTCCGCTTCGGGATCAGCTTCTACCTCATCGCGATGCTGTTCATCCTCTTCGACATCGAGGTCATCTTTCTGTACCCGATCGCGGTCGAGCTGAGGAGGTTCGGCGTGTTCGCGATGTCGGAGACGGTCGTGTTCGTCGTCCTGCTGATGATCGCGCTCGTCTATGTCTGGCGCCGGGGAGCGCTCGCGTGGAAGTAAAGCGCGAGCCGCTGGACGACTTTCGCGTCCGCCAGCTGCAGGCTCGCGATCTGTTGCGCGGCGATCTCGAGGGCGAGGAGCTCGAGCGCTATGTCGAGGAGCGAGTGCTCACGACCACGGTGGACAAGGCCGTCAGGTGGGCGCGCGGAAACTCCTTCTTCCCGCTGACCTTCGGCCTGGCCTGCTGCGCGATCGAGATGATCACGACCGTGGCCGCGCGCATGGACATCGCGCGCTTCGGCTGGGAGGCGTTCCGCGCCTCGCCGAGACAGGCCGACCTGATCATTCTCTCCGGCCGCGTGTCGATCAAGATGGCACCCGTCATCCGCCGCATCTACGATCAGATGCTCGACCCCAAGTGGGCGGTGTCGATGGGCGCGTGCTGCTCATCCATGGGCGTCTTCAACAACTACGCGCTCGTGCCCGCCGACAAGTTCATGCCGATCGACGTCCACGTCCCGGGCTGCCCCCCGCGCCCCGAGGCGCTCATGCACGGCATCCTGCTGCTGCGCGACAAGATCCAGGGCTACGAGAAGCCCGGCTGGCGCGACCGCTATGAGGCCCACGGGACGGAGGAGGTCCTGTTCGGCGACGATCCGGGTGGCGAGAGCGCCGCGATCAACGTCTACGGCGGGATGACTCCGGTCCGGCCCGGACAAGCGAGGCAGGATGCCGAGCGGGCCGGAAGCCGGAGGGGGGACACCGCCGGTGCCTGACGCTACCGGCTTGGAGCTCACCGCTGCGGAACTCCAAGAGGCCTTCCCCTCCTCCATTCTCGGGACCGAATTTCACCGCGGCCGAGCCGCGCTGCTCGCCGACGCCGGCAAGGCCCACGACGTGCTGGAGCGACTTCGCGTCATGGGCTACACGTTCCTGGCAAGCTTGCTCGGCGTCGACTACTACCCCGAGGAGCCCCGCCTCGGCGTGCTCTATGAGCTGCTCGACTTCAAGCGCGTCGACCGGATCTCGGTCAAGGCGAGGGTGCCGACCGACGAGCCGCTGATTGCCTCGGTCGTCGACATCTGGGCGGGGGCCAACTTCCCCGAGCGCGAGGTCTACGACATGTTTGGCGTGGTCTTCGAAGGGCACCCGGATCTGCGGCGGATCCTGATGCCAGAGGACTACGAGGGCTTTCCGCAGAGGCGCGACTTCCCGGTGGGGGGCGAGCCGGTGCTGTTCACCTTCAATGAAGAGAAGTCCTACGGGAAGTGGCAGTGAGCGACGGCACCACCTCCCAGCGCGAGCGCAGCGACTACCGCAAGCGGGAGGAGTCGGTCACGCTATCGAGCGAGCCCGTCGCGGTCGAAGAGACGCACGAGCTGATGACGCTCAATATCGGGCCGCACCACCCGGCTACGCACGGGGTACTGCGGCTGCTGGCGACGCTCGAGGGCGAGGTGGTGCGCGACGTCCAACCGATCGTCGGCTACGTGCACACCGGCATCGAGAAGACCGCCGAGGACAAGTCCTACTGGAAGGTGATTCCGGTCATAGAGCGGATGGACTACCTCTCCTATTACTTCAACGCGATGGCGTTCTGCGGCGCGGTCGAGACCCTGCTCGGGCTCGAGGTGCCCCCGCGCGCGCAGTACCTGCGCGTGATCCACCTCGAGTTGAACCGGATCATGTCCCACCTCTTCTGGCTCGCAACGGGCGCGCTCGACCTGGGCGCGGTGTCGATGTTCTGGTACGCCCTTCGCGAGCGCGAGAGGATCTTGGACCTGTTCGAGATGTCCTCGGGGCAACGCATGCACACCCGCTACATCCAGGTGGGCGGCGTGATTGAGGACATCCCGCGCGGGTTCGCGGCCAAGCTGCGCGAGTTTTTGAAGATCATGCCTCCGCGGGCGGACCAGTACGCAGACCTGCTCGAGAAGAACCAGATTCTGCTGCAGCGACTCCGCGGCACCGGGGTGACCGATCAGCAGACGCTGCTCGAGCTCGGCGTCACGGGCCCGCTGTTGCGCGCCACCGGGAATCCCTGGGACCTGCGCAAGGCAGCGCCCTACTCCAGCTACGACCATTTCGAGTTCAAGATCCCGGTCGGCACCGTAGGCGACAACTACGACCGTTTCCGCGTGCGCCACGCCGAGCTGTACGAGTCGGTCAAGATCCTCGAGCAGGCGCTCGAAGGCCTTCCCGAGGGCCCGTTCATCACTCCCGACCGCAAGGTCGCGCTGCCGCCCCGGCACGAGCTCGCCACCTCGATGGAGGCGCTGATCCACCACTTCAAGCTCGTCACGGAGGGGTTCCGCGTGCCGCCGGGCGAGGCCTACTACCCGGTCGAGGGACCGCGCGGAGAGCTCGGCTGCTTCGTGCGTTCAGACGGGTCCGCGAAGCCCGCGCGCGTGCACATGCGCGACCCGAGCTTCTCCAACCTGCAGGCGTTCGCGCCGATGGTCAGGGACGGCTACATCGCCGACTTGATCGCGACTGTCGCGATGCTCGACCCGATCCTCGGAGGGATCGACAGGTGAGCCCGGCCGTGCGCCACTCCGCAGACGGGGATCCACAGGTGGGCCAGCAGATGCGCGTGCCCCGCTTCGGCCACGGCTCGCGCGTGCCGGGCTGGGATGAGGCGGTCGACCTGAGCAAGCCGCCGGCCGAGGTTCCCGACCCGGCGAGCACCGAGGTCCCGAGCGAACTGCGCACGGAGATCGAGCGGGCCATGGCCCGCTATCCCGACCGCCACTCGGCCGCGATCCCGGCGCTGCACGCGGCCAAGAAGCGCCACGGCTGGTGCACGCCGGAGGCGATCGAGCAGGTGGCCGCCGTCATGCAGCTGACCCCCGCCTACCTGACCTCGGTTGCGACCTTCTACGACATGCTCGAGACGCACCCCAAGCCCCGCCACGACGTCTACGTGTGCACCAACATCTCGTGCTCGCTGCGGGGCGCGGACGACCTGTACGAGGCCATGATCGCCGCCGCCGAGGGGGCGCCGATCGCCGTGCGCTCGTTCGAATGCCTGGGCGCGTGCGACATCGCACCGATGGCCTCCGTCGACGGCACGTACATCGGTCCGCTGGACACCGACGACGCGAACAGGATCGTGCAGGACATGCTCGCAGGCGGTCAGGTGCTCGACCCCAAGCAACTGCGCCACCGCCCGTGCGCCGATCCAGCCGCCGCCGAGGACGTGCCGGGGCGCGCGAGGCCGCTGCTGTTGTACGACATCGACGAGCCGGGGCTGAACACCCGCGAGGTCTACGAGCGCCGTGGCGGATACCGGGCACTGCGCAGAGCGCTCGAGATGACCCCCGAGGAAGTGCTCAACGAGATCACGGAGTCGGGCATCCGCGGCCGCGGCGGGGCGGGCTTCCAGATGGGCAAGAAGGCGTCCTTCCTGCCTCACGGCCACATGGTCAAGTACCTGGTCTGCAACGCCGACGAGTCAGAGCCGGGCACTTTCAAGGATCGCGAGATCATGCAGAAGAACCCCCACATGCTGCTCGAGGGGATCGTGATCGCGGCCCACGCGGCCGAAATCGACCGCGCCTTCATCTACATCCGGGGCGAGTACAGCTACCAGGCCGACATCCTCGAGGCGGCGATCGCCGAGGCCCAGGAGGCCGGGTACCTCGGCGAGCGGATTCTCGGCTCCGACCTCTCGCTCACGCTGGTGCTCCACCGCGGTGCCGGCGCCTACATCTGCGGCGAGGAGACCGGCCTGCTCGACTCGCTGGAGGGCAAGCGGGGCAACCCCCGCCTGAAGCCACCGTTCCCGGCGATCGAGGGCCTGTACGACGGCCCCACCCTCATCAACAACGTCGAGACGCTGGCCACGGTGCCCCACATCATCGCCATGGGCGGATCCAACTACGCCAAGCTCGGCACCGAGAGCTCGACAGGGACCAAGGTCGTGTCCGTCTCGGGGGACGTGCGGCGCCCCGGCAACTACGAGGTCGCGCTGGGTGTGCCGTCGCGGGAGCTCATCTGCGACCTCGCGGGCGGGCCCTTTGAAGGCCGTGAGATCAAGCTCTGGTTCCCGGGGGGCTCGAGCGCGCCGGTCCTGACCGCCGACGACCTCGACCTCGCATACGACTTCGACACGATGGCCAAGGCCGGCTCGATGCTGGGCTCGGGGGCGATCATCGTGATCGACGACTCCCACAGCGTGCTCGAGGTGGCGCTCAAGGTGGCCAAGTTCTACGCCCACGAGTCCTGCGGCAAATGCGTTCCCTGCCGCGAGGGAACCAACTGGACCGTCAAGATGCTCCAGCGGATCGAGTCCGGCGAGGCCACTCCGATGGACCTCGACATCATGGCTTCGGTCTGCGAGCAGATCATCGGCAACTGCCTGTGCGTGCTCGGCGACGCGATGGCCATGCCCATCGGCTCGATGATCGAGAAGTTCCGGGAAGAGCTCGAGGCGGAGATCGAAGCTGCCCGCGAGCGCGCGGATGCCGGCACGCTGCAAGACGTGGTGCCCGTCGGCGTCGCCGGCGAGCACGCGGGCCCGCTGCCGGTGCACTGATCCCGGATGCGGTAGCCCTCCGGACAACCTCAGTCCATGCCCCGCCCCCAGCAAAACATCATCCAGCTGACGATCAACGGCCTCGAGGTGCGCGCTGTCGAGGGTTCGATGCTGGTAGACGCAGCGAGGCTGGGTGATGTCGAGATCCCCTACTTCTGCTACCAGCCCAAGCTCGGCAAGCCGGTTGGCGCCTGCCGCATGTGTCTGGTCGAGATCGAGGGGATACCCAAGCTCCAGACATCGTGCTCGACACCGGTCAAGGACGGCATGGTCGTACACACGGAGACCGATCGCGTGCGGCACGCCCAGCACGCCATGGTCGAGTTCCTGCTCGTCAACCACCCGCTCGACTGCCCGGTCTGTGACAAGGGCGGCGAGTGCCCGCTCCAGGACATCAGCTTCGGCTGGGGGCTGGGCCGCTCTCGTTTCATCGAGCCCAAGCGCCACTTCGTCAAGCCGCTCGAGCTCTCCCCGCTGGTGGCGATCGACCGCGAGCGGTGCATCCTCTGCTACCGCTGCGTGCGCTTCTCGCAGGAGATCTCCGAGGACTACCAGCTGGTGTTCGCCCAGCGTGGTGCGGATACGTTCGTCGCCACCAGCGACGGCCACCCGTATGTGGCGCCTTTCTCGGGCAACATCGTCGAGTTGTGCCCGGTCGGGGCTCTCACCTCGCTGCCATACCGCTTCCGCGCGCGTCCTTGGGATGTGGAGGGGGCGGGGGGAATCTGCACCCTGTGCCCGGCGCAGTGCAATGTCGACTTCACCGTCCGGGATGAGCGGGTGTTGCGTGTGCTCGCTCGCGACAACCACGAGGTCGACGACGGCTGGCTGTGCGACAAGGGCAGGTTCGGCTACCAGGCAATTCACGCCGACGAGAGGATCACCAGACCCCTCGTGCGAGACGGTGGCAGCCTGCGCGAAGTCTCCTGGGAACGCGCGCTCCAGACCGCCGCTTCACTGGCGAGCCACTCCGGGCGCGTAGGGGCGCTGGCGGGGGGCAAGGCGACCAACGAGGAGGGCTTCCTGCTCCAGCGACTCATGCGCTCGGCGCTGCGCAGCGCCGACATGGACTCGCGCGCCGGCGGGCTCGTGGAGGTAGGTATCGCCCGGGCGCTGGCCGCGCCCGAGCTCCAAGCCGCCGTCAGCGATCTGGAGTTCGCCCACGCGGTGCTGGTGGTGGGCTGCGAGCCGCTTGACGACGCGCCGATCCTCGATCTGCGGATCCGCAAGGGGGTGCGGCGCCACGGCGTCAAGCTCGCCGTGGCGACGGCCCGCCCCAGCGCGCTGGACCGCAACGCCGCCCTCACCGTCCGCTACGTCCCGGGGGAGGAGGCCGCGGTTCTGGCCGCGCTGGATGCGGCGCTGGCTGACGCGGAGGTCCGCCCTGCTCCGGGGACGGGCCCCACCGACCAGAGCATTGTCGCGCTCGCCGATCTGCTCCGCAGTGGAGAGGACGTGGTGATCGTGTGGGGCGAGCGAGTCGACGCCGCGGCCCTTCCTCACCTGCTGTCGATTGCACGGCGACTCGGCCTGCCCGGCCGCCCCGGGGCGGGCCTGCTCGAGATCCCGGCGGGCGCCAACGGCCGCGGGCTGCGCGAGGCCGGGATGCTGCCGAACGCGAGGCCCGGCTACCTGTCGCCTCCGCAGCCGGGTGCCGGCCGCGCGGCAGCCGACATCGCCCGCGCCGCGGCGGGAGGTGAGGTGACCGCGCTGTACCTCTTCGAGATCGACCCCATGCGCGAGCTCCCCGATCGCCAGCTCTGGAGCGAAGCTCTCCACCGCTCGAGCCTAGTGGTGGCGCACGCCTCGGTCCTGACCGAGGGCTTGCGCGAGCACGCCAACGTCGTCTTCCCCGCCGAGTCCTACGCCGAGAAGGAGGGCACGGTCGTCCATCCGGACGGCCGCCTCCAGCGCCTGCGCTCTGCCATCGCCCACCCCGATCAGGTGCGCGCCGGCTGGTGGGTGCTGGCTGAGCTCGGCAGGCGGATCGGCCTCGACACGGGAGTGCTCACGAGCGGCATGGCGTTTGCGCAACTCGTCGACTCGGTTCCGTTCTACCGCGGCTTGACGCTCGGGCAGATCGGTGGCCGCGGGGCGCGCTGGCCCGAGCGCGAGGCAGCCCAGGAGCTCGCCGTGGACGGCCCTGAGCCAGCGACGCCCGCGCCCGCGGTCGAACGAGCTGGGCTTGAGATGGCCGACGGGGCTCTACGGCTGGGCAAGTACCGCCCGATCTGGGCCTCGCCCGAGGTGGAGCTCTCCCCCGCCCTGCACTACACGATCGCTCGCCAGCTGCTCGAGCTCTCGCCCGAGGACGCCCGGCGGCTCGAGCTCGCAAGCGGCCAGGGCGTCGTGGTCTCCCAAGACGGCACGCGGTTGAACGCCACCGCGCACATCCGCACCGGGGTCCCGGCGGGGACGGCATTCTTGGCCGAGGGCATCGCCGAAGACTCAGCCAACGCGCTCACCGACGCGACCATCGCGGTGACCAAGGCGCACGGGGAGAATCGCCGCCCAGCTGCTTCGGGGAGCGGCGCGTGACGCTCTTCGCGAACCCCTACTACTTCGAGCCCTGGTGGATCCAGATCATCAAGGCGCTCGTGATCTTCGGAGTCGCGTTCGCGATCCTGCCCATGCTGACGATCTACGAACGCAAGCTGATGGGGCGCATGCAGGGCCGCTACGGGCCCAACCGCGTGGGCCCCTTCGGTCTCCTGCAGCCACTCGCCGAGATCGTCAAGTTCGCCACCAAAGAACCGCTGCGTCCGACCACTGCGGTCGGCGTGATATTCCGGATCGCGCCGATGATCGCGATCTTCACGGCGGTCGCGGGCCTGGCGATCATCCCCTACGGCGACGTCCAGCACATATTCGGCGCGCGCGTGGGGCTCTACGGGATCGACGTCTCGATCGGCCCCCTGTACGTATTCGCCTTCGCCGGCATCTCGTTCTACGGCGTGATGCTGGGGGGCTGGTCGTCGGGTTCCAAGTACTCGTTCCTGGGCTCGATGCGAGCCGCGGCGCAGTTGATCTCGTACGAGGTCTCGCAGGGGCTCTCGCTGGTGGGCGTGGTGATTACGGCCGGAACCCTGTCTCTGACCAGGATCGTCCACGCCCAGGTCGGCATGTGGTACATCGTCCCGCAGATCGTCGGCTTCCTGGTCTTCCTGGTGGCCTCGTTCGCGGAGACCAACCGCGCGCCGTTCGACCTCGTGGAGGCCGACGCGGAGCTCGTGCAGGGCTTCTTCACCGAGTACGGGGGCACGCCCTTCGTCGCCTACCTGTTCGCCGAGTACATGAACATGGCCGTGGTCTCGGGGATCGCAGTGACTATGTTCCTCGGCGGCTGGCTCATTCCCGGCAACCCTCACGTGCCCGGCTGGGTCGACCCGATCGTCGTGATCGTGAAGATGATGCTGTTCATCACCTTC
>JAFAPR010000181.1 GCA_019247075.1 Solirubrobacterales bacterium | reverse complement strand
CGCCGAGGGAACTGCGATGGAGCTCGACGATTGCGCCTTCCCGCTGCTCGCGGGCGTGGACATCTTCGACGACTCCCAGCGCGCGTTCGACGGCGCCAATCTCGCATTCCTGATCGGGGCGCGGCCGCGGACGAAGGGGATGGAGCGCTCGGACCTGCTGGAGGCCAACGGCGGCATCTTCAAGCCGCAGGGCCGGGCGCTCAATGACAAAGCCGCCTCGGACATCAGGGTGCTGGTGGTCGGTAACCCGGCAAACACCAATTGTCTGATCGCGCAGCGCAACGCGCCCGATATCTCTCGCGAGCGGTTCAGCTCGATGATGCGACTCGACCACAACCGCGCCGTCGCCCAGCTCGCGGCGAGGGCTCAGGTGGGGGTCGCCGATGTCACCAATATGACGGTGTGGGGCAACCACTCGACCACCCAGTACCCCGACATCCTGCACGCGAAGATCTCAGAAAGACCGGCCACCGATGTCGTGTCGGACCGGGATTGGTACGAGCAGGAGTTCATCCCCGCGGTGCAAAAGCGCGGGGCCGCGGTAATCGAGGCCCGGGGCGCTTCGAGCGCCGCCTCGGCCGCAAACGCCGCCATCGATCACATGCGCGATTGGGTGAGGGGAACGTTCTCCGGCGACTGGGTCTCGATGGCGGTTAGCTCGGACGGGTCCTACGGCGTCGAGGAGGGGCTGATCTCAGGCTTTCCGTGTACCTGCACCGAGGGGTCATACGAAATCGTCCAGGGGCTCGACATCGATGACTTCTCCCGCCAGGGCATCGATGCCAGCGCCCAGGAGCTAAAGGAAGAGCGCCAGGCTGTCGAGCAGCTGGGGCTGCTGTAGGCCCTCGAGGACGCACCGCGGCACGTGTGCCTCCCCGCGAACAATGGCGATCTAGTTTCGCTGGGCGCAACTGAAACGCCATCGTTCGGGAAGACAAGTAGGCTCAGGTGAGCGAGCCGAGCCAGGGCGCGTGGAAGGCGTCTACGCCGCCGTTTGACCTGAGCAGCCAGTAGCCCGACGTCCTCGGGTCGAGCGTCAGCGAGCGGGCGCGCACGCCGTGACCGAGCTTGCCCCGGTCCGAGCCGTGGCTCTTGGCGCCGCCGAATGGGTGTACGCCTCCGTCTTCGCTCAGGATCAGGTAGCCGCCGTGCGGGGAGGCCGCGATCTCTACCGGCCGGTGGCCCCTGAGCTTGCCGCGCAGCGATCCGCGAGCGGGGGCGCCGAAGCCACGTACACCCCCGTCCGACGTCAGCACCCAGTAGCCGCCGGTCGCGTTCACCGCGAGGCTGACCGCGTGGACCCCGTGGGCGAGCTTGCCCCTGTCCGAGCCGTGCCATTTGGCGCCGCCGAAGGAGCGCACGCCACCATCGGAGGTCAGGATGAGGTAGCCGCCGTCTGGGGCGGCGGCGATCGCCACCGCGCGCGCGTGGCGCAGCTTCCCGGCCAGCGAGCCCTTCCACGGGGCGCCGAAGCCCTTCACGCCGCCGTTGGAGTTGAGGATCCAGTAGCCGCCGGTCTTCCGATCCACGGCTAGGGCCTCCGCCCTGCGGCCGAAGTGGGGCGCGGCGGCCTCGTCGCCCTGGAAGGTCCCGGGACCGAAGTGGAGGATGGTGCCGGCCGTGGTGAGGATCAGGTAACTGGCGCTGGTCGTGGCGGCGATCGCCTTGACCGTGAGGTGGCCGCGGTAGGACGCGCCGTCGCGGCCGATGTTGCCCGGACAGCGCGTGTCCTGGTAGCGGCTGGGGTTGTGGTAGGTCGCGGTTATGCCGGTCGCGTACCGCGTGCCTCCCGCCCGCACCGCGCGCGTGATCTGGACGGTGATGGTCTCGTTGACCACTCCGCCGTGGTGCACCCTCCGGCCGCCGCATTCGAGCGGGATCGAAAAACGACTCTTGCCGCTGTAGACGCCAGCGCCCTGGCGGGTGAGAGTCACCGTGTCGACAATGTGCCTGGACGACCGCAACCGCTTGAGCACGACGCGCTTGCAGACGCCGCTCGAGCACTGCGGATAAAAGCTCCACGAGCGCCGGATGTGCTGACCCACATGCTCGCCGTAGACGTTGTTTGCGACGTTGATGTGACCCACCATGGTGAACGTGCCGCTCAGGCGGGCGTCGACACTCGCGCTCGCGCTGGCGACGGTGGTGGCGCTGTGGATGAGCGCGAGCACGGCGGTGGCGCTCAGGATGAGCGCGAGGACGGCGGCTTTCACGAGCAGCTTCACTGGCCGCTGGCGATCGTGAGCGTGGACAGCACACGACTCAGGTGACCGACCTGGTCCTGTGCCCCCGGTAGCGTCCCGAAGGGCTCGAACCCTAACGGGACATGCGCGGTGTTGAGCACCGCATAGAGGCAGAAGGGACGCCGCGGAGCCGCGGTGAAGAAGTGCTGGAACCCCGATTGGCCGGGGCGTCCGACCTGGAGTGCGCGCGGATGGAAGTAGCGCCTGGAGAGCGGCAGCGGGATCGAGTCTGACGCGTAGAGACCGAGGCCGGGATGCAGCCGCGGCCCCGCCTGGTACTCCTTCAGCGCGAGGAAGATCCCACCCGGCGGCATGCGCGCGGTCGCCGTGCTGCCGAAATCGGCATCGTTCGCCGGAAGGGAAAAGTTCGCCGCGTGCAATGTGGGGCTAGCACCCGGGCGGCGGTAGATGCGGCCATCCCACCCTCGAGGCAAGTCCAGCGCGATGCCGTACGCCGCGAGCCTCACTCACACTCCCACTGCGGCCACCAGGGCCAGCCCCGCGAGCGCAATCTGAGCGGCCAGACCGGCCAGCCGAACGGGACTCTCCAGCGCTCCCATCCGCTCGTGGAAAGCCATCAGGCTCTGCGGGCCCGTGACGCTCGCTCCCGCGAGCACGGTCGCGCCTCGCAACCCGCCCGCGGTCGTGCCGATCGCGAGCCCCGTCAGGGGGTGAGCGGAGGCGAGCGCCGCCAGCCACACGGCGTACACCGCTGAGCTGACCACGACGGTGGTGACGCCCGCGCCCAGCTGGGCCCCGAACCCCAGCCCGTAGACCCAGCCGCGGTAGCGATCGAGCCATTGCTCGTTGACTTGGCGCCGCGGTCCCGGGACGGCGCCGCGCGCGACCTCCGCCACCAGCCCGACCGCGAGCGCCGCGGCCACCACCGCGAGTCTGACCCCGATCGTCACGTCGCCGAACACGAGCGAGCCCACTAGGCCCGCGAGCACACCTCCGGCGGCGCCGGCCGAGGTCGCGCCGAGGAGGTAGAAGACAGTGGTGGTGGTCCAGTTCGATCGCCGTGCCCGCTCACCGAGCGGGGTGATGCTCGCGAGCATCGACTGACCTCAGGGCGACCACGCCGACCTGATCGCGGCGATCACGCCTGCGCCGCAGCCAACGCCCAGCAGGATGGTCATTCCTGTTCTCCCTTTCCCGCCGGATAGAGGCTTGGGTGACCGGCCTCGATTCCCGCCGAGGCGAGCACGCGGTCCACTTCCCGCGTGCGTCGCTCGCCGCCCCGGACGAAGGCCTGGTCGTCGATCGCGTCGCGCAACAGCGAAGCAATCTGGCGCCAGCTGCTGGCCGAACCCTCGCCGTACACATCGCCAGCTTCGAGGTAGACGAAGTAGGGAGCCGCGGGTGCGCCGTAGTCGAGCCAGGCGGCGGACGACATCACCACGGGGATCTCGGCACCGGCGAGTTCGCCCAACCGCGCGGGACTTTCCTCGCTCGGGTCCTTGGTGACCGCGAGAAAGCGAATGCCGGGCGCGAGCTCGGGCGGTCTGCGTCCGGAACGGAGGTCGTCCCAGAAGCGCTGACACACCGAACAGCCGCTCGAGAGAAACGCGAGCAGCGTGGGTGGCGCGTCCTTGCCGAGTCCCAGCTTGACCGCGTCGCCTGCGAGCGTGGTGCCGACCACGTCGTGGCCCTCGCGCCCGCCCGCGCGCTGTCGAGGCGACGGTAGGGAGGGGCCCTGCCGCAACTGCCCGGGCAGTCCGGGGTCCTGCTGGAACTCCTCGTCGCCGTCCTCGCGAGGGGGCCCCAGCCGGCGGAGGATCTCGGCGTGGCTGCGCAGCAGCCCCACGACGAGCACCACCAGCAGTACCAACAACAGCGTCTCGCACGCGACCAGCACGACCATCCGCTCACACTCCTCCGTCGGCTGGCACCTGCTGCACGAGCGGCGTCAAGCAATCCGCGGTCTGGGAGCAGACGTTGTCGTCGACCGCGACCGAAGAACTGCAGTTGAAACCGTCGATCCTGGCCGGGTTTTGACACACCACCACCCGGCAATACACGGGCGTGATGCCACCGATCTGCGTGTTGCATTGGCCGTAGCGGAAGACGTTGCAGTCGATGCGCATCTCGTTGCAGGTGCCGTGGGCGCAACGGCAACCGCCGCAGGAATGTCCCGGTAGGCAGTTGCAGTCCACGTAATAGCGCACTCCTTCCGACGCGCAGACACCCCCGCCGGAATACGCCGTGCACATCCACCAGCCCCCGATGAATGTACCCGAGGGGCAGCGGTTGGCACCGTGGTTGACCTGGCAGCAGAACGCCGAGTAACCATTGGCGCAGAGGCTGCCGCTCGGACAGTTCCCCGGCCCGATCACCTCCATGGCGCTGACGGGGCGGGTCAGGAACCGCCAGGGCGCCACCACCATCGCCGAACCGGCGAGCGCCGCGCGTGCCAGCAGACCGCGCCTCGAGGTACGCCGTTGCACCAGCGAGCCAGCCGCCTCCACCAGCCGCTGGGTCACTAAGCGCTCCGGGACCCGTACGCGCGCCAGGCGGGCGCGAACAGGGTGAAGGCGGCGTAGGCGGCAAAGGTGGCCGCGGCCGTACCCAGTGCAAGTACCGCGGCGATGAGCGGCGCGCGTGTCACGATCCATTCAACTCCCGGGGGCGGGAACACCACCGCGACGATTCCCGCGGCGCAGGCGACGGCGTTAAGAATCACGTGCGAGCGGCTGGCGGTCGAGCTGGCCGCGCCAAAGCAGCCGCAGTCCGCGCTTCCATCGACCGCGAGCAGTCGCAGCGTCGTGAGCATGAACGCTCCGTACGCGCCGGTCACCAACCCCGCGGTCAGCGGGCTCGGCCTGATGGCCGCAAACGCACCGAGGGCGAGTTCGGCGGCGCCGATGACCCGGATGGCGACGGAGCGGACGTGAATTCCGATCAGCGCGAGCGAGGCCCGCGCGGAGTCGGGTGCGTGCAGCTTGGCGAAGCCCGCCAACGCCAGCAGCGCGCATGCCGTCCAGAACACCGGTACCAAGGTGATCCTGGTCATGCGCCGCGCCCCACCACCAGGCGGTGTCTACCACAGTCCCCGGACCGCTGCAAGGAGGCGCGGGTGCCCACGCCTCCCGCAATGACTAAGAGCGTTTACGCCGGATGCCAACCGTTGCCGTCGCGCTTGATCAGTCCCTGCTCGGCGAGGGGAGGCAGTACCCGGTACAGGTAGTTTGGCGCGATCTTGATCTCCTTGGCGAGCTCGGGGATGGTGATTCCCGGACGTGCCCGCACGAGCTCAAGTGCCTGCGTCGCCCTGGTGCCGCGGCGGCCACGCCGCCGTGTCGTCGTCCGGCGCGCTCTGGTTCGCCCGCTGCGGGCGCGGGAACCGCGTGGCCGACCCGGTCCGCGACCGACGAGCGCCGACCTGGCGGCCTCCAAGCGTGTCACTTCCTGCTTCAGTTTCGCGAGGCGCTCATCGATGTCCTTGACAGTCACGTCAATGAATTCCGCCACATTGATCTCCTGTGTTCGACCTCAAAAGCGCTGCTAACGATACAGGTAGCGAGTGAAAAAACAAAAAAGCCACTTAGCTGCTGTCGCAAATCAATTCGAAGGCCTTGTTATCACTGGCGCAAAGAGCCCCGTCGGAGCCGCTGCAAGATCGCTCTCACTCCGTGCCGCCAACGCGCCTCAGTCCCGTTCCAGGAGCGCCTTCAGTCGCGTGAGTGAATTGTGGGCCTCGCGTGCGGAAGCTGCTCCTACGATCATCCTGGAAGCAACGCTTCCCAACCGGCCACCGGGAGGGGAGAACTCATTCGTGTAATCGAACTCGGTGGGACCTTGTCCATCCCCCGACAGCTGGTACCGGATGCGGGCGCGCGAGTGCGCGGGACCGCGGCCTTCCCACTCGGCGGCCGTAGGCTCCTCGACGGAGACAAGCGTCCAGTGCACGTGAAAGCGAAAGCCGCGTACCTGGAGCACCTGTTCCATCGTCGCTCCCGCTTTTGGCGGTTGAGGTGGCATGTCGCGAATTGCGCGGTGGATCGTGACCCATTCCCCAAGCCGGTTGGGGTCCATCACCGTCTCCCAGACGCGCTGTGGCGGGGCTTCGATGGTGATCTTTTCGTGAACTAGGCTCATCCGCCGGTCCCGGTCGCGGGAGACCCTTCAGGAGGCAAGACCCTACCCGGGCAAGTGACAACGGTGAAACTGCGCCGGCTGGTGCCCAACCTTATCTCGCAGCGGTGGTTATCTCACCGCGAGTGGCTCATGCTCCTCCAGCTCACGCAGGGCCCGCTCGATCGCTGCGTCGAGCGAGTGCAGGCGCACCTCGAGCACCCGGGCTGCGCGGTCGTCGCGCGGCATGAGATCTTCGTCGAGGCCAGCCATCAGCGGGCCGATCAACGCATGGTCCTCGTCGGCGATCACCGCCGAGATCCGGCTTGCGATCGGCGTGAGCGTCAACCGCCGCAGCCGCAGCGCCGGCCGGTAGAGCAGGAGGTGGTCGCGGATACGTTCGATCAGCTCGCCGTATGTCACATCCTCCGGGCCGCCCGCGTCGAGCGCCTGTCCGCACACCGCGTCGCTGGTGGCCGCGCGCGCCAGCAGCTCGACGATGTCGCGCTCGTCGATCGGCGCGGTTCGGTTGTCGCGCCAAGCCGGGATCGCGAGCACCGGGAGGCGTTCGACGAGCCGGACCAGGAAGCGGAACGAGCGCGAGTCAGCTCCGATCACGATCGACGCTCGAAACGCGACCGAGCACGGCGTAGCCGCCAGCAGGATCCGCTCCACCTCGAGCCTGCTGCGCAGATGCACCGACGCTGCACCCGCGGTCGGCGCCAGTCCCCCGAGATAGATGATCCTGCCGGTCCCCGCGGTCTGCGCGGCGCGGGCGAAATTCTCCGCCGCCCTGCGGTCCCGCGCCGGGAACGATCCCTCGAGTGAGCTCTCCATCGAATGGATCAGGAAGTAGGCGACGTCAATCCCATCCAACGCCTCCGCGAGTCCCTCCCCGGAGACCGCATCTCCGGTCACGGTCGGCGTGCCGGCGTTGGCCTCTTCGGAGCGGCGAGAAAAGCCTCGGACCGCGTGGCCGTCGCGCCTCAGGCGGGGAGCAAGGCGAGAGCCAACGCAGCCGGAGACCCCCGTTATGAGCACGTTCATGGCCATGCCCCCACTGTCATCATGGCGCGCCTGACCATGGTGCGCGCGCCAGAAAGCTCGAGTCGAGGTCGGTGGCTTTAGGCGCGCCCGCAAGTGCCATCGCGACGTCGAGCTCCGCAAGCAGGATCTCGAGCGCCCGGCGCGCCCCCTGCACTCCCGCCACCGCGAGCCCCCACAGGACAGGGCGCCCGACCATCACGGCGCGCGCCCCGAGCGCGAGCGCCTTGATCACGTCGCTTCCGCGGCGGATGCCGCCGTCGACGAGCACGTCGAGCCGGTCGCCCACGGCTTCCACAACCTCAGGCAAGGCGTCGGCGCCCGACAGCACGGTGTCGAGCTGGCGCCCGCCGTGGTTTGAGACCACCAGCCCGCGCACGCCATGGGCAGCCGCCAAGCGACTCGCCTCGGCCGTCATGACGCCCTTGACGATCACCGGAAGCTGGCTTTCGGCCGCCAGCCGCTCGACGTCAGCCCAGCTCAGGTTGGGATCGATCAGTGCGGTGAACTCGGCCGGGGTGAGCGAGCCCCGGGCACCGGCGGCGGCCGCACTGTGCACCTCGCTGACCGGTGCCGAGACCTTCGTCCGTAGCTCCCGTTCGCGGACCCCGAGGACGGGCAGGTCCACTGTCACCACCAGCGCCTCGTATCCGTGCTCCACGGCCTGGGCGACGAGCTCGCGCGTCACGCCTCTGTCCGAGAACACGTAGACCTGAAACCAGCGCGCCACCTCAGGCACGGCTTGCGCCAGCGCCGCGGGCGTGGTCGTCGCCAGCGTGGAGAGGCACATCACCGCGCCCGTGGCCGCCGCCGCACGGGCGGTGCCTGCCTCGCCCGCTGGGTGCGCCAACCGCTGAAAGGCCATCGGCGCGACGATCAGAGGGTGGGGCCGGACATTGCCCAAAACCGTGACCGCGGTGTCGCGGTGGCCGACCGGCACCAGCTGTCGGGGGCGAATCGCCAGCCTGCCCCAAGCGGCGACGTTGTCGCGCAGGGTGACCTCATCGCCGGCGCCTCCATCGAGGTAAGCAAGGGCACCTGGCTGCACCCGCGCGCGCGCCGCCGCCTCGTAGTCGGCGATCGAGATCAGCTCTTGCTCTTCGGCCACCGTTTCAAAGCTACGGAAAATGCGGGCAGTGACCGGCCCGGAGACAAACACACCCGCATATTGCGGCCATTTGAGGGTGTTACAAAGTTGTTGCTCGTTGCGGAAAGCGTGGTTGCGCCACTGCCGCGCGGTTCGCTTTGATGGCGCCTCGGCGAAAGAGCGAATGGAGACTGAGGGGAGAGAGCGAATGCCAACGGGGCGGGTGCAGACAGGGAAGGCAAGCTGCGAGGGCTGCTTTTTTCGTCAGAACCTACTCTGTGCCCTCGAGTGCAGCGAGCCGTGCGCGACGTTTCGCCCGGCCCGCCCCGAGGGACTCCGCCCGCCGCGCCAGCTGCGGTTCACGTTCGAGTCAGAACGGCGGCTGCAGGTGGCCTGGGCGTTCCCGTCCGCCAACGAGCAGGTGGCGCTGCACTCTTGATTTGACCGCCGGGCATGCCCGGCGGTCCCGGCCGAGCATGCTCGGCCGGCAGCTGGATGACTCGGGCGCCGCGCGTTAAGCGAGGCCGGATGCCGAGCGCGCGGCAAGCCCGAGGGCACATGTGCCGGCCCGTACTTGATTATCTTTCCACCATGTACTGGCCCTTGATCGGCGGCTTTATCGCATTCGTGCTGATCGCAGTGGTGCTCGGCTGGGCGCTCGACTCCGACCGCCGCCGCAACGCCCGCTGACGCGCTCCGCGCCCCCCATCCGGCTCCCGCGGCGCGGGTAGAGTTCACGCGACGGAGACAGAGGCACCGGTCGTGCAGATCACAGTTCTGGGTAAGTCGCCATCGTGGCAGGACATTGATGGTGCCTGCAGTGGCTACCTGATCCAGCACGACGGCTTCACCCTGCTGCTCGATTGCGGCAACGGCGTGTTCTCGAAACTGCGGCGGTTCTGCGACTACGTCGACGTCAACGCGATCGTCGTCAGCCACCTGCACGCCGACCACTGCCTCGACCTTGTGCCATTCAGCTACGCGCTCACCTACGCGCCCCGCCAGCAGCCGGTCCCCGTGGCGGGCTGGCCCGGCACGGCGGAGCCCGCCCGGCCGCAGCTATGGGCACCGGTGGGCGCGCCCGGCGTGTTCAGGCGGCTGGTGAGCTCCTGGGGGAAGGAGGATTTGATCGATGCGGCCTTCGCGGTGCATGAGTACTGCGCCCCCGATGAGCTCGTGCTCGGGCCGCTGCGCGTACGGTTCTGCGAGGTCCCCCACTACACGCAGACCAACGCGGTGGAGGTGAGCAACGGTGACGGCGCCCGCCTGACCTACAGCGCCGACTGTGCGCCCAATGAGGCCTTGGTGCGCTTCGCCCGCGCAACCGACCTGTTGATGATCGAGGCCACGCTGCCGCGGCCCGAGCGAACCGGCGAACGCGGGCACCTGACTCCGTATGAAGCGGGCCAGCACGGGCACCGCGCGGGGGCCCGTCGGCTGATCCTGACGCACTTCTCCGACGAGCTCGACCCGGAGTGGGCGCGGGCTCAGGCGCAGGACGGGTTCGGCGGCCCGGTTGAGCTGGCGCGCGAAGGCGCGGTGTACGAGCTGTAGGCACCCCGACCCCGGAAGCCACGCTCAATCGCGTATTCTGAGCAACTCCAAGGAAGTCACGCCCGAGGGAGTCCGTTATGGCATCACGTCGCAGCAAGCAGTTCCATCCGCCGGACCTCGCAGAGATCGCGAGGTCGAACCCCTACATCCACCGTCTGATTGAGGACGCAAAGCTGCGCCGGGACCTGGGCACCGCGGCCGACTCACTCATGAAGGTCTACAACCGGGTCTCCAATGGGAACGTGTCCACTCGGTCGCTGCTCGAGGACAAGAAGACTCAGGCCGAGTTGCGCAGGATGCTCGAGTCCGCTCGCGACGCCACGCTGGCGTTGACCGAGCCGCCGAAGAAGCGACGCAGGCTGCGCCTCGGCCGACTTCTGGTGCTCGCGGGTATCGGCAGCGGAGCGGCGCTGGCCGCCTCGGAGAAGCTCCGCTCCAAGGTCCTGGACCTGCTGTTCGGCGCCGAGGAGGAGTTTCAGTACACGCCGCCGCCGTCGACCGCACCGGCGGATGACACGGCGCCCGTCGAAGCCGCCGTGGGCTCCCCGGCCGACACCGCCCCAGTCTCCCCGGCGGACACCGCCGCGGAGTCGACGGCGGACACCACAACGGAGTCGACGGCGGACACCGCGACTGCCACGGGGACAGAGACGGGTTCCGCGCCCAGCTCGTCCTAGTCCAGTACGAAGCCCAGGCTGCGCCGCCGGCCGCTCGCGATCACCCTCGGCGTCCTCGTCGCCGTCGCGGCCGGGCTGCTCCTGGTGGCGCAGTTGGTGCTTCCCGGGGTCGCCGCGCAGCAGCTGCGTGACAGGCTCGCGCGTTCGGGCCAGGTCCTGGAGGTCAAGGTGGAGGCCTTCCCCGCGATCGAGCTGCTCTGGCATCAGGCCGACCGCGTGGTCGTTCGCCTCGGGCGCTACCGCGCCACCCCCGGCCACCTCGGGAGCGACCTCGCGCAGGTCGGCGACGCTGGCTCGCTCGACGCGTCCGCGCAGAGGCTCGAGACCGGTCTGCTGACGCTGCGCAACGCCAAGCTGACCAAGCGCGGCAACGAGCTGGTCGGGACCGCCACCGTGACCGAGGCCGACCTGCGCTCCGCAGTGCCGTTCCTCCAGGGAGTCACGCCGGTGGCCTCGGGCGGCGGCAAGCTCACGCTCCAGGGAAGCGCATTCGGCGTGACCGCCGACGCAACAGTCATGGCGGTCAACGACAAGCTGGTAGTGCGGCCCAACCTCCCGATCCTCAACTTCTTCACCCTGACGGTGTTCAGCAACCCGCACCTGGCGGTCCAGGGAGTCGCCGCGAGGGCCGTGCCGGGTGGCTTCGCGCTGTCGGGGCGGGCGAGGCTGAAGTGACGCGCGCGCCAGATGAGGCGGAGCGCTACGCGAACAACTTCGGCGCGCGCACCAGCATGCGCAGTTTCCCGCGCGGGCGGATCCTGCCGCGGAGCAGCGCGCGCCACGGGTCGACGCGGCCGGCCACGATATCGAGCCAGTCCTCGAAGCGGCATCGCAGCACCAGGTCCGGATGCTCCAGGCGGCCGGGACCTACCGAGGCCGCCTCGCCGTCGAGCCGCAGATGCCAAGGCTCCGCATCGGTGAAGTCCCACTGGACCGTCGCCCCCGGGGCTTGGGTGGCGTCGACAGTGCGCCGTAGACCGTCGAACAGCAGCGCCGTCGCCTCGGCGTCGGGGGTCACCCCGTCTAACCGCTCGCCGAGGTAACCGGCGCGCACCAGCGTCAGTCCGCGCCGGGCGCGCTCCTCGGGGGGAAGGTCGAACGGCAGCCCGACCCGCAGTGTCGTGGGGTCTATGCCGGCTGCCCGCAGCCGCCCGTCGAGAGACTCCGCGCCGCGGGTATGGACCTGCTCGAGCGTGAAGCCAAAGGAGGTGACGTATCGCTCGTCGAGACCAGGCGGGACGAACACCGAGGTCGTATATGGCAGCAGCTCGCGCAGGAGATCCCCGATCGCGGTCACGCACCCGGGGTCCTCGCGCACCAGCTCGGACAACATCTTGACCCCGAAGGCGATGTGGCGCTGCTCGTCGCGGGACACGTGGGCGATCCCCTCCCGCAGGCCGGGCAGCAGCCCCCGCTGCCGCAGCGACTCCTCGATGAAGTGCTGGCCCGGCTGGGCCAGGGTGGCCTCGACCACGAGGTGGTAGAGCGTGATCGCCTGCGCCAACTTGGGCAGCGATCGGTCGCGGCGGAGCTCGGACGCGATCGTGTCGAGCCGCGCGAAGACGTGCCGGAAGCCCCAGGTGAGGTGCGTATCGGTGCGAGCAAGTGCGGTCGCGGTGTCGCTGCCCGCGCCGACCACCTCGTCCATGAAGCGCGCGAACAGTACGGCGTGCCGCGCCTCGTCCGCCTGCTGGGTGGCGAGGAAGTACTTGTGCTCCTCCCTGGGCGCGGCGTCGATGAAGGGCGAGAGGTTGTCGGTGACAGAATCCTCGCCGTGGAAGAACATCGAGTAGGTCCACAGGGCGGAGCGGCGCTGGATCTCGTCCAGATCCCGGTGCCACTGCTCCCGGTCGACCGAGAAGTCGATCTCTGTCGCGCGCCAGTTGCCCTGCTCCCAGCGGGAGTAGAGGTCACCGTAGGTGATCTTCTCGGCGGCGACTGTCGGAGCCATGTCCTTCAGTGAAAGTGTCGCACCGTGGCAGCCGCACCACCATCCTCGTCCTCCCAGCCGCCCGGGAAGGTTCTGGACGTGAGCAACGTCTACCGAGGCATGCGACTGCCATCGGCGTGTGCCGTGGTGCTGACGGGGCTGTCGCTGCTGCTCTCATCGTGCGGGGGCTCGGCCGGGCACAAGCGCGCGACGGCAGCCGCTGTGATGGGCGCCACGAGTGCAATCGGGGCGAGCTCTTCCTCCGCGTCGCTCGACGGCCCGACGGTGTCAAGCCCCACGCCAGCCCC
>JAFAPR010000131.1 GCA_019247075.1 Solirubrobacterales bacterium | reverse complement strand
TCGTCCAACGCGCTATGACGTGCTAGCCGGAATCGAGCTAGCACCGCCCGACGACCGGCTGCTCCTCGCGTAGGAATCCGGGAGTCTCGTCACGCGACTCGAGCTCAGTGCCGCAGATCGGTCGTCCAACTCAGATGCCAGCGACCGGGTCCCCGGCTGTGCTGCTCTGATAGCTGGTTGCGGATGCGCTCCCGAGCAGCCTGCCCTGCGCTCGGCGCTTGCCGGGCCGCCAGGCCGCGCGGCTGACGCCAAGAGGTTTAATGCCTCTTCCGCTGGCGGCGCGAGGAGGTCGCAGTCGGGGCCGCTCGGCCGTATCGTCGTCTCGGCCAAGGAAGCTGAATGCGTGGCGCGTGTACTAGGGCCGTCCAGCTGGCAGATGTACCAATGTCAGACGCAGATGCACCTTTACGTCGAGCCGGTCAGCCGGAGCCGCGCGGCCTGTGCGCTCGCTTCACCGCGTGTGCGCACGTCGAGCTTTCGCAGGATCGCTGACACGTGATGATCGACGGTCTTCTCGGACACGACCAGACGCTCGGCGATCTGCGCGTTGCGCAGGCCTTCGGCTAACAGCGCCAAGACGTCGAGCTCGCGCGCCGTCAGGCCGGCTGGGTTCTCGCGCGTGCTCGGGCGCGGCCCCGCGGCATGCCGCGGATTCCCCGCCGGCGCAGGTGGCGAGCGACGATCGCTGCGGCGGGCTGGGCGCCGAGGGCCTGCAGCTGATCGAACGCCTCGCGCAGCGCGCCTTCGTCCTCGCCATCGGCGAGTGCGAGTGCGGCCTCGTACGGGCAGCCAAGCTCGGTCCAGCACTTGGCCGCCCGGCGCCAGTCGCCATGGATCGAAAGCGTGAAGGGCTCGGCCGCTCGGACTGGAATCGCCTCGACGATCCCTGCGCGCCAGCGCCAATACGCGAGCTCTCCAACAATCCAAGCTGCGTCCGCACGGATAGCGAGATCGAGGGCCTCCTCGGTGGCCTCGAGAACCCCAGCCGGCTGGTGCTCGAGCCATGCGATCTCCGCGCGCGCGGCGGCGAGGTACATCTTGCTCGTTGGTGGAGGGGCTGGTAGGAGTCGCTGGCGTGCGACGCCCGCGTCGTGTGTCGCCACGGGGAACTCGAGGGCCTCGTCCACGCCGGGGTCGCCGCGCCGAGCACGGACCAGCCCAAGCACTGAACGTGCAAGCGCGGGTGCCGATGCCTGCGTCCGAGCCGTCCGCAGCACGCGCGCGGCGGCGGCAGCGGCGTCGCTCCACCGTCCTCGGTCGAGATCGGCCCGCGCGCCCATTGCGACGAGCGATTGACGCCAGTTACCGAGATCGCGCTCGCTGCAGTACTCGACGCCACGTGCGAGGTAAAGGTCCACTGCTACAAAACAACGGGCCCGAACCGCCTCCCTCACCAGCCAGTTAAAGGCCTCTGCGGCAACCTCCTCGAAGCCAGCGTCGATCGCGGCTTCCAGCGTCCGTTCGAGCCTCGCGCTGCCTGCCGAGTCGCCGCGCTTGGCTTCGACCGCGGCGATGTAGACCTCCGCGTGGCTGGCCGTGTCGCTGTCATCGAAGTCGCGCGCGACCTCGAGCGCGCGTTGCCCCCACGCGCTCGCCGGTCCGGGATCTTCGCGCGTCATCGCAAGCTCGGCAAGAGTTGCGTATGCCACTCCGAGCTCGCGATCCGGTGGCAATGTCTCGAGCAAGGCGGCGGCCTCCTTCCCCGCGGCGATCGCGTCCTGATCGCGGCCGAGCTGCAACAGAAGACGCGAGTGCAGCCGCAGCGATGCTGCCTCTTTGCGTACTGCGCCGGCCGCACGGTGGCCTGCGAGCGCCTCGTCGCACGCTTCGAAGGCCTCCGCGAAATCTCCGGTCAGATACGCCTCTCGTGCTTGCGAGTCGAGAAGATCCGCTCTGGCGGAGGCTTCATCGGCGAAACGCACGGCACGCGCGTAGAGCGCGGCAGCCTCGCGATGCGCTCCCACAGCGGCTGCACGCGCCGCTGCAGCCGGAGCATACTTCAGGACAGCCTGCGCGTCGCCCGCTGCCTCGGCATGCTCAGCGAGCCGCGCGAGATCAGGATCCGCTTTGTCTTCCAGTGCCGCCAGCGCCGCGCGATGCAGCTCCAGCCTGCGGGCGGGAGAGATCGCCTCCTCGATCGCCAAGCGGGCCAGCTCGTGGCGGAAGGAGATGGCCGCCCCGGAAGCAGCCAGCATGCCCGAGGCAAGGCACTCGTCGAGGTAGCGCACCAGGTCGCCGGCGAGCGCTTGGAGCAACCACATCTCAGCCGGTCCGGGGACGACTGCCACCGCGTCGAGCAGCCGTTGTGCCGGTTCGGATAGCCGAGCGGCGCGCGCCAGAACGGCATCGCGCACGGTGTCGGGGAGCCGCTCGCCGCCCGTCGCCAGCACCTCGGTGACGAAGAACGCGTTACCGCCGGTGCGGCCGTAGACCTCTGCGGCGTCCAGGCCGTGCGGCTCGGCCAGCGCCGCAACCGCCGCCCGCGACAGCCGCTCGACTTTCAGCCGTCGCGCTCGCGGGGCCTTCTCTCCCAGTAGGACCCTCAGCGCCGATCCACGCTCGAGCTCGTCATCCCGATAGCTCGCTAACACGAGCGCTGGCACCGATCGAATTCGCGCCACGAGCAGGGTCAGAACATCGAGCGTCGCCTCATCGGCCCAGTGAAGGTCCTCGAGCACGAGCACGGTTGGGCCCCGGCCGCGCAACGCGTCCAGCAGCATGACCGTCACCTCGTGTGGCCTGGCGGCGGCGGCGACCAGCCTCGCGAGCTCGCCGCCGACCGTCCCGGCGATATCCACAAAGGGACCCAGCGGACGCGGGGTTCGGAGCGGCTCGCAGCTGCCCCACAGCGCTTGTGCTGGCTTGCGCTGAAGCTCGCAGAAGCGGCTCAGCAATGAGGTCTTGCCAACGCCGGCCTCACCGCCGATCCAAACCAACCGCCCCGTCGCGTCCGCGTGGACACTTGCCAGCAACCCGCTCAGCGCGGAGATGTTCTCGCCCCGCTCGAGCAGCTGTCCCTCGATATCCGCAGCAATCGAGCTCACCCGCTCGCTCCACCTACCAGCCGATGCGCCGGCCCCATGATCGCAGCCAGTCTGCCACGCCCCGCCGTACGCGTAAAGAAACCGGCCGACCGAGCTCAGCGACGCCGGTCGGCGGTTCTTGCTTTCAGCCGACCACACGCCCGGCCAGCGCTGGGCGCCGTCCACGCTGCTCGGGAGCGCTTCCGCAGCCAGATATGGGAGCAGCACAGGCGCCGAACCGGTCGCTGGCTCCTCGGACCGAAACGGAGCGGCCTTGACGGCGCCTGCCGGGGCCCACGCGAGACGTTTCGTATTCCGCCAAAGCGCTATGACGTGCTGGCAGGAATCGAGCTAGCACCCCAGCGCCGGCTGCTCTTTGCGTGGACCTCGTCCATTCCACGACTGTGAAAGCCGCTCCGCAAGGCGCCCGTTTCCCACCCGAAGCGAGCAGCAGCGCCGTCTGGCCGATCTCGGCCTCCCCGCGCACGAGCGCCGAGCGTCCCCGTGAGCACCGCGCGAATTCGGCGAGGTGCTCGCGCAGCAGCGACAGCTCCTTATGTGCGCTCCAGGGCTCCAGGTCCGGATGGTGGCGGCGCGACCGCGCAGCGGCACGGAAGCATCATGCCCCGTACCCCGCGCGTTTCAAACTGCTCCGGTCACACACTCAGTTGGCCAGCTGCTCGCGGATTCTGCGCCGGATCACGACCGTCGCGCCAGCGCCGATGCCGACCAGCGTTAGCACCCCAGCCCCGCCGATACCCACATCGCCCCACAGGGAGCCGGCCTCTGAAGACGGTCGCACCAGGTGAACCGCAGACGCCACCGAAGCATGGGATGCGGTCGAAGGCCAGCCGCCCTCCGAATGGAACCGTTGCGCCACGCTCACCTGCAGCTGATCGAGCTGGCGCAGCTTGGCTGCGTTAATGGAAGGTTGCGCCTGGGCGCTTGTGTGAGATCCCGCCGGCGAGCCGTACTCGAAGAACCTCGCGTACGCGGCAGAGGGCGTGCTGATCGCGAGCATGGTCGTGACCGCAATCAGCAGCCGCTTGGCCGGTTTGAACATGACTTCCTCCTCTTGGTGGTGAGTCTTTGACACCACCAGAACCTACGGCCGGACCGGGTCACCCGCATCGGGAGGACCACCCATGTTGGGTGGCGGGAGCACCTATGTTGGACGGCTTGATAGGCAGATCGCGCCCGTGGACGATGTGTCTGTGGGCGACGTCGTTGGCGACACTGTAATCCTTGCCAGCCCCCGCGGGTTGCAGGAGCGCGGAGGGTTCCTCGAGGCGCTCGAGAACTCGTGGGCAGACGCCGTCGCCGGTCGCGGGCGACGTGCTCGACGCGGGCGAGACCGGAGTCGGAAAGACGGCGTTGGTACGCGAGTTCTGCGGGCGCCAGCCGCCCCAGCGGCAGACGTTGTGCGGCAGTGCGATGGACTGCGTACCCGACGGCCACTCGCGCAGTTCGCCGATATCGCCGCGAGTGCCAGCGACGGATTCGCCGAGACGATTGCGCGAGGTGAACGCTCGACCTGGCCGATCACGCGGATATGGCCGAGGACCGGGAGGCGGTGCTGCGATGGGCGCCCTCAGACGGCACACGAGGCGGCTCGCGGGGATTCACATCGCGAGGCCTCCGCCCAGATGCTGCGATCGCCGCGCAGCTGGTGGACTCCGAGAAGACCGTCGATCATCACGTCCCGGCGATCATGCGCAAGCTCGAAGTTCGCATGCACGGTGTAGCGGCCGCGGAGGTGGCGGCTCGGGCTGGCCAGCCCAGATAGGGAGCGGCGACTCCCAACATAGGTGCTCCTCCCGATGCGCGCCGCTGCCGGCGCTCGTAGGTTCACGGCATCTCACAGGGCAACCCATCAGGAGGACCCACATGCCGCGATACATGGTGCAGCGCACCTTCCCTGACGGACTGCAGATTCCGGTCGGGAACGGTGGCGCCGAGCCCCGCCAAGCCGTCGTCGAGCGAAACGCTGAGGACGGTGTCACCTGGGTGCACTCCTAACGTGAGCGTCGACAAGCGCACCAGCTTCTGCGTCTACGACGCTCCCACGCCCGAGGCGATCCGCAAGACCGCCGCTCGCAACGACCTGCCCGTCGACCGAATCACGCAGGTCCAGGTACTTGACCCCTACTTCTACACCGACGATTGGAGGTCGTAATGACGACGATGGTTCACCGGCTCCGCAGGCCCGTTGCAGGGCCTGCCGCAGCCGCCGCGCTCACCCTTGGGCTCGTTGTCGTGGCCCTTATGTTCAGCTCGTCCGCGAGCGCCCAAAGCAGCCCTTGTTCCGACGACGTGACGGGCGCTCCGACCGGCCCGGCGACCGTGTCGGCTGCGTCGACGACGTCCTATGGCAGGGTGCTGGTCGTCGGTTCGGGCGCGTACGCCGGTTGCTCTCTATACCTGCTCACCTCAGACCAACTCCACGCGCTGAACGGCGCGCCGTTCGCGTGTAGCGACAACGTGAACGCCCTAAAGATGCCTTGCGATAGTGACCTCTGGCCGGCGCTCCTCACCCAGGGTGCTCCGATCGCGGGGCCGGGGGTCAACCCCAGGCTTCTCGGGACGGTGACCCGCACCGACTTCGACTTCCTGGCGGGCCTATCGTCGGTCAAGCAGGTGACCTACGACGGTTATCCGTTGTACAGGTTCTTCCTGGATAAAGCGCCGGGGGACACACAAGGCGCCAACCTGGACGATCCAGTGACCAGCCCGCCGGGCATCTGGTACCTGGTCGACCCGCGACGGGGCACTCCGGCAACGGGTCAGGCTGAGTTGGACCTCGAGACCGCTCCGCTCAACGACACTGGTCTCGACGAGATCGTGCTGGCCGCAAGGATGAACAACGACTTCAGCGCCTTCCCCAATGCGACCTTCCCGGTCTACACCTTGAGCCGGGACCATGGCGACGAGCGGGGCGACATTAGACGTCACGAGTGGGGCCACGAGAGCCCCTGTCAGGGGCTGTGTGCCGTTTGCTGGCCTCCGCTCCTCACCTCAGACCGGCCTGTGGCAGGGCCTGACGTTGACCAGCATGCCCTCGGGTTCATCGTCAGACCCGACGGCAGCCACCAGGTGACCTACCACGGCCGGCCGCTCTACCTGTTCTCCAAGGACGCGTATATCGCGCCGCCCGTCGGCGTAGGGACGCAGGGCATCAACGGAGCGGGCGCGCACGCCCCCTGGGGCGAGTTCAACACGATCCCAACACTGCCCTAGACCCCCTAGGGCCTGACACCGCCAAAGCCCCGGCCGACTAGATCGGCCGGGGCTTTCTCACGCCGTCGAGCGCAATCGAGCATATGCGCAACAGACGGTGTTCGGCGGCGCTGCGAGCACTCCCCACCAGTGGGGCGTTCTACTGCCCTACGCGTCATGCACAGCGTGGCGAACCAGCGCGAGGCCGGATCAGTTTCAGCTGCAGCCTTGGACTCGACAGCACGACTCACCCCGGTGGCGCGCGCACCCAGCGGGTCCCCTCAAACAGAGGCTGCGACCTGAGTCGCCATCACCGAGTCAGCCCCGGACGACACGGGGCGTGCTTGCCGGGCACACGAGCCCAGCGAAGCAGCAGAGTTGCTCGTCCTCGACGATGAGCCCGGGTGGCGACACGACGCTGCTCCTTCGCGAGGCGGAGCGGCGGCCGGCAGTCCATCGCGGATCGCGAGCCAACCGTCCGCAGAGGCGCATCTCGGAAAGCGTGCCCGGCTGATGCTCCCG
>JAFAPR010000200.1 GCA_019247075.1 Solirubrobacterales bacterium | reverse complement strand
ACCCGTCCAGACCGAGCAGACGGCTAACGTGATCCTGCATCCGCTGTTCCTCCTAGCTCCGCGATTGATGACCACGCGAAGCCTGGAAAGGGCAGCGGATGTCTTCGTTCTAAGCCCTCAACCCCGGTCTCTCAGCAAGACCCCAGTTTTGACCCCCCTATCTCCTATCCCGTGAATCTGTAGAGGGTAGGAAGGGAGCGGCCCATCTCAGCGGGTTGTAACCATACGCGCCGTGCCCTTGGGCATTACTATCGACAGGTTACTGTGTCGCTCGCGAAGCTTGGCCGTGTAACTCTTGTCTTGTTCATCGCGTAGGGTCGGGAGCGACGAGAGGTTTGCGGTGAGAGACGGTGCGTTCGGCTGACGGCGATGCGGATATAGAGCCGAGCTCTGGCGGCCATGATGGGCACTAACGGCGTGACCTCGCACTTGCGCGTATTGCGCGAACGGAGCTTCCGCTATCTGTTCCTGGGTCAGGCGGCGAGTGTGATCGGCGACCGGCTGGTGTTCGTCGCGCTCGCCCTGTTTGTGACCAGGCGGACGGGCTCACCGACCGACCTGGGGCTGGTGCTCGCTGCGGCAACCGCCCCGCTCGTCTTGTTGCTGCCGTTCGGCGGGGTGTGGGCGGACCGTGTTGCGCGGCATCGGATCATGGTTGTCACCGACCTGATCCGCGCGGCGCTGCACGCCGGGCTGGCCGCTCTGATTCTCGTGGGGGAGGTGCGGATCTGGGAGGTGGTGGCGATCGAGGCGTGTTTCGGCGCGGCGCAGGCGTTCTTCCAGCCCGCCTACACCGGCCTTGTCCCCCAGACGGTACCCGAGGCGCTGATCCAGGAGGCACGCGCCGTGACCGAGTCGATGGCCAACCTGGCGACCTTGCTCGGCCCTGCGCTGGCGACGCTGCTGGTGCTGGGCATCGGCGCGGGCGAGGCGTTCGCGGTCGACGCGGCGACGTTCGTGCTCAGCGCGGCGCTGCTGACGCGCGTCAACCCGCGCGCCAGGGGGAGGGTGCCAGCGTCCGCGCGCGTGCTGGACGACCTTCGCGCCGGATGGCGCGAGGTGGTATCCCGGCGCTGGGTATGGGTCACGATCGTGACGCTTGCCGGCGCGATGCTTTGCGTAGACGCGCAGTGGTTCGCGCTCGCTCCGAGTGTCGCGCGCGAACACTACGGCGGGGTTGGCGTATTCGGCTGGATCGAGACGGTCCTGGGCGCCGGCGCTGTCGCGGGCTCGCTCGCCGGCCTCGCGTGGCGCCCGCGACACCCCCTGCGGACCGGCCTGCTGATCGCGCTTGCGGTGCCCCTGCTGTGCGTCGTGTTCGCGCTGCTCGCACCGCTGGTGGTCGTGCTGGTGATGGCGCTGGGAGCGGGAGTGGGGTTCTCTTTGTTCTTGATCTGGTGGGAGACAGCGCTCGCGCACCACGTCCCGCCGCACGCCCTGTCGCGCGTGAGCTCGTATGACTGGATGGGATCGCTCGTGCTGCTCCCCGTCGGATACCTCGTGGCTGGCCCGCTGGCGAGCGCGTTCGGCGCGCGGACCGTCCTCGGCGTGGGCGGCGCGGTCGGGCTGGTGCTGACGCTCCTCGCGCTCGCACCGCGCGCCACCCGCCAGCTCACCGGTCCCGGGCGCGCCGAGCAGCTGGCGCCGCAGCCGAGCAGCCCGCGCGCGATCTCGGCGTAGAACCCGCGCGCGAGACGAGGCCGTCAGGAAAGGCGGTGCGCCCACGCCTGCCGCGGCGGAAGCCAGCAGCCCCCCAGAGCGGCGAGCAGACCGGTGCGTTGATCGACCAGCAACAGCCTCCCACGGCGCCTGCTGCATTTGAGAGTGGCGGATCGCGATCAACCCGGCACTCTGGTAAGCCAGTCGCCCGCTGCTCGTTTCGTTCCTAATGAGAAATCTCCGCGGCTCGAATTAATCCCTAAAGGCCGATGCAACCAGCCCCAAAGCGGACGCCTGGCGGCTGCTGACTATGCACGAGCGGGATGGCGAAGGTGCAGGAGAGCGGGATCGGCGCAGTCCCGCTCGCCCAAGTGCCTAGGGGTGCTTGAAGACGGTCTTGAAGACGTCCTGGTCGCCGGTGAGACGACCGGTCGCGATCTGCAGCGTGTGCCTGCGATAGCGGCCGTATCGCATGATGCCGATGACGTCGCCAAATGGAATTCCCCCGGACAATACGTCGGAGAAGGTGACCTTGCCGAAGCGGGGCACGGGCCCGGCTGAGGACTTCGTCGCTGGGTATTCCGAGTCGCCGGCCCAAACTCCGTCCACCGGCGCGCCGGTTCCCACCAGGGTTTTCTTGACGCTCTTGGTGGTCTTGTCAACCACCGAAAGCCTTGTGCCGAAGGTGGCCATAAAGAGCTTGAGGACGACCGTGTCGCCCGCCTTGGCCCGCAACTTCGGGAAGCCACATTGACTGCATTGAGCGTGAAGGTGGGGTATTTGCGCGCTTTTCCGCCGTGGCAGCCAACGAACATGCCGGCGGTGGAGAGATCGGCGATCGACCCTGGCATGTAGTAGGCGCCGGTGCCCGGCTCGATTGCCTCGTTCGCCTTACGGGCGTGCCCAGCCTGACCGTCGCGTCGCCCAGCGCCGAACCGGCTGGCAACGCCGCGAACGCCAGCCCAGCCATAAGCCACGCGCGTCGCGCCCACCCGAGTGCCACCGCCAAACGCAAACCCACGCATCCCAGTCAAAACCATCCCGTCACCCCATGTTTGGTGAGCGCCCCCGGGCTGCCTCAACGACACCACGACCCTACCTCACGCACGCCGGCTAAGCCAAACAACCTAACGCGGCAGCCTCGCTCGAGGACGGATCGATTAGCGACAATCTTGGCCCTTCCGGCCGCTAACCGTTCAGCTCGAGGGGGCTCGCTGGTGCTCGTAGCCCGGAGCGAGCGCCTGGTCGGGACGCCGGAGATTGTCGCTTTTCGGATGCCTAGGTGCTTGCCGGCATACCGGGGGTTTGGCTAGCAGGGCCGCCCGCAGTCGTGGCTTAGGAATCCCTGAAATCCGCGCAGTGTCCGATCCGATCCCGGGTTCCGAGAACAACCGGCCGCGGTGCCGAGTCTCGGCGCAAGCGGCCGTCGCCCTGGTCGCTGCCGCGTGTGGAAAGCGACGTTGCCACCAGGCCGATGATCTCGCAGCCTGCGCTTCGGCTGGGGGTCGTGCTTATGACTCGGTGAGCAGTTCGGCGCTGGCGGAGCCGATCAGGACGTTGTCTTCATACTGAGCTCCGCCCAGGCCAGCGACCGACGCGCGCCGCTCAAGCGCCAGACACCAGTCCGCCTGGACGAGCTCGTGATTGCCCGGACCGATCCAAGGAGGTCCGAAGTCCAGCCCCATGCCGTGCCCCCAGAAGCCGCCCATTAGGTGGTCGGGGACCCCGTAGCGGCGGGCGTGAGCCGAGTTCGCAAGGGTCTGCTCGCACACCCGGACAATTTCTGACAGAGGCACCCCGGGACGCAGGGCGCTAACTCCCGCCATGACCGAAGCACGCAAGGCGTCGATCAGCTCGACCTGCTCCTCGGACGCCTGGTCGCCCACGACTATAGACCGGGCGAAGTCGAATAGGTATCCGGCGACCGATCCGTACGCGTCGATCCTCAACAGATCACCAACCTCAAGCCCTCTGGTGGTCCATCCGGCCGCGCCCGCAGCGCCTCCCGATGGCCCGAGCCTCCCGGACGCCGCGCCGGAGGAGACCACAACGTCATAGATCGCCCCGCCCTCGCTGACCACACGTTTGATGAACGCCGCAGCCACCTGGGCCTCTGAGGCCCCAGGTACTGCCGCAGCCAGCGCCTCGGCCATCGCCCGCGATCCAAGCCGGCCCGCGGCCCGCAACAGCCGCTGCTCTGCCGGACTCTTGACCAGCCGCAGCGCCACGCTGAGGTCGTCCGCCGCCTGCAACCGCGCGTGGGGGCGCCTGGCCAGCACCAGCTCCTCCAACGCCGTCCACCACGCGTACGGCAGCACATCAGCACCGAGGACGCCGACGCGCTGCCGCACCCGCGCGGTCAGGCAATTCGCCAGCGCGGCCGCCGTCGCCGCGATCAGATCTTCACCCACCACGAGTTCGTCAGCCACGACCCACGGACAGGATTCCACGGACTCAACCACCGCCGTGACCGGACCATCCACAGGAACGATTACGGCCACATGCCCCGTTGCGCGCCAATGGTCCGGAAGATCTGGCACGTATGGTTGCGGGGTCCTCACTCCGGCGAGCCACAACCCGTTCGCTTGCCGATCATGCGCGCCCCCGCCACGCGAGAAGGACACCAACGCGGAAAGGCCACGAGAGTCCGCCGCCGCCCGCGCGCGATTCTGGCGCTCGTGATACTCCTCCGGGTCCACGACCGCATCGGCTCGCATCCTGCAGTTCTATCCAGCATAACCGGGATAGAGGCTTGCGCTGGGCGGCGGGTTCCAGTAAGCATCCGCCCGCACCCATTGAGATGACCGATTTGGTATCAGTTTCGACGGCTTTCCGAGGAATGATCATGGACAGCACAACGACGTTTCCGATCGGGTTCGATCGACCCAGCCGCATCCCTATGACGGTGCTCGGCGCCGGTCCGAACGTCTCGCGCGTGAAGGTCAGTTCTTCAACGATCGACATTCGCGTGGGGTGGGCATTTCAAGCCACGATCCCTCGCGAGACCGTTGCATCTGCCCGGCCACTGAACAGAGGCCTGAGCGAAGTGCCTGGTCCTCTGGGGCTTAGCGTTCTCCGGGGCGTCAACTACTGGCGAGGCACCGCTCTTGTCAACGGCGCCGGTACTGGGCTGGTCGAGATCACGTTGGATCGGCCGAAGCGGGTGCGTCTGGGTCCGCTCCAGGTCCGGATGCGTCGGCTCATCGTGAGTGCCGAGGACCAATCCGGGCTCGGCGCGGCACTCAACCCGAGCCCTCCACGCCCGCCAGGTTCGGGTGACCCAAGTCTGTAGTCGCGGCCCGTCCGAGCCGCGCTCGACCATCGACTAGCCCAGGAGGAGGCGTGGGACGACGAGAAGCACGAGGGTCGGGAAAGCTAGGCTCGCGTGGGGCGCGCGCATTATCGGGGTCGCTGTCGTCTCGTGGAAGCGGTGGCTTGAGGGTCTGCTCCGCGCGTGGGATCCTCGGTAGTCATGTTCGAACGCTTCAGCGAGCGAGCCCGTCAGGTCCTCGTCTCTGCGCGGGAAGAGGCGCAGGCGCTTCGGCACAACTACATCGGCACCGAGCACCTGCTGCTCGGGCTGCTGGGAGTGGAGGAGGGCATCGCCGCCCGCGTGCTCGCGTCGTTTGACGTCACGCCTGAGCGCGTCCGTGCCCAAGTAGTGCAGATCGTCGGTGGGGGCGAGGAGGCCACTGGCGGTCAGGTGCCGTTCACGCCGCGCGCTAAGCAGGTGTTGGAGCTGGCGCTGCGCGAGGCGCTCAGCCTGGGCCACAACTACATCGGCACCGAGCACCTACTGCTCGGGCTGCTGGCCGAGAACGGGGGCGTCGCGGCCCGCGTCCTGCCGAACCTCGGCGCCGATGCGGGGAAGCTCCGTGACGAGGTGCTAGGCAAGGTGACGGGGCCTGGCGAGCGGCCGTCGCCAGAACCACGGTGGCGTCGAGTGGTTCCCATGCCACATCTCCCGCGGTCTTCGCCGGACTTTCCGATCCAGGTCGGCCTGGCGCCTGAGCTGCGCCGCGTGCTGATGCTCGCTGCGGCCCGGGCGCTCGACGACGGGCGCACCGACACTCAGCTACGCGATCTGATGCTCGCGCTCGTGCGCGATGAGCAAGCGGCGGCCCTGTTCTCACGGCTCAACATCGATGAGACATCGGTGCGCAGGGCGATCGATGCCTCCGACGCATCTGACGAGCCGCCCGCGGCGTCTGCCGATAGTTGAGCGACCTAGCTCGCTCAGGGGCGATATCAGGTCGACATCCGCGGGGTTGCGACCGCCGTACTTACGCGTGCCCCCGGATCGCGGGGGCGCTCGTCGTGGAAGGCTGCGTCTCTGGGAAGCGCGTACTGGTAGCGGCGAGAGGTGGCGCGGCACTGGCGGCATTTCCGGCGACCGGCGCGGTGGTCGAGGACCAGAGCGTGCACACGCGTCGCGTTTGGATCCGGCGAGCAGGACGAACCCCACCGCCGCCAGCGCGCTTCCGCTAATGACCGCGGGCTTGGCGGGCCCTTTGATGGGCCCCGCACTGCTTGCCGCGCCACGCCATGGCGGAACGTGATAGCTTGCCGCGGTCAACATAAAGCCGAATCGCCCGCCATCCGTGGCAGGCGAGCGGGGAACCCGAAGTGGTCGACAGACCGTTGGGGCGAATCGCCGGAAGCTCATCGGCGTAGCGCCAAGCGCGAGCCCGTCAGCTAACTCCGCAGGCTTCGACCGAAGGAGAATTTCGTGCTGACCACGCGTGACCGTGGCTGGATAGAGCTATGGGAGGACTCGCTGGAGCGCTTGTTCGCTCCAAGAGGCATGCGGTCGCGCAACCCGCTGCGCATCAACCGTCACACCCGACACTGCGCCAGCCGTCCCTGCGCACGTACACATCTTCGGGCGATCACTCACTAGCAGTCGTCACTGAATGGGCTGGCTGTGACTCAACCAACAACAAACGAAAGGAGACACTCCACCGGACTACCGCCAACCCGCGTGCGACCCGCGGGACCATGGGGACAATGAGGACGCGCCATGGCGGCAGGACGAGGAAAACCAAGCCATGAAATACCGCATCCTAGCGGTGGCCACGACCGGAGCCATTGCGCTCCCCGCCGCCGCCGCTGCACAACCTAATCCGATGGCTACCCACTACAAGCGGGATTACATCGCCGTTGCCAGCAAGTTTGGTAAGCGGGCACCGGGTAGGAACATCGTAAGATGGGGTCTGTCAAACGGCCATCCTGCTAGCAAGACCGATGTTCTGCAATCTATCGGCGTCCTAGAGCGAATGCTCCATCCGGCGCCCGTGGTCCACTACGTTACCACGCCAATCGTCACCCAACCGTCGACGTACGTCGCGCCGGAGCCAGCACCAGCACCGGCGGCTCCCGCCCCGGCCGATCCCGCGCCGACCGTGTCTGGGCCTGCAACCGGCTCGGGCGGATGGGCGATCCCCGGCTACATCGTGCAGTGTGAGAGCGGTGGTAACTGGGGTGCTGTGAATCCATCGAGCGGCGCTGGAGGCGCCTACCAAATCATGCCGTCCACCTGGCAGGCTTACGGTGGATCGGGACTGCCGCAAAACGCATCACCAGCGCAGCAGAGCGCCATTGCGAGCAAGATATGGAACAGCGCTGGGCCATCGGCCTGGAGTTGCGCTCACTAGGATGAATGAGACAGTCCTGGGAGGGCTGTCACTAGGCACTTGGGAGTCCTGGGATGTCGACGGCATTCCAGGACTCCAAGCCTGGCAATCGTCCGGTTAGGCACCGCTTAGGCGGCGCGGAGGCGCTCGAGCAGACCGCGAACCTCGCTGACGAGCACGCGCAACGACGAGCGCGGGCCGATCAGGGGCGGCCTGCCGCAGAGAGGCGCTGCGTTACCCTTGGTGCGTGGCGAATAGGCCGTCGCTTCGCGCTGCAGATGCCGATCGGGAGAACGTGGCTACTTGTGTGCGCCGCGCGATGGTCGAGGGCCGGCTCAGCGCAGACGAGCTTGAGCAGCGTCTTGACGCGCTGTACGCCGCCCGGACGTATGCCGAACTGGATGCGCTCGTCGCCGACCTGCCTGTAAGTCACTCACGGGGCCGGCCTCGGCCTCGAGTCGTGCGCTGGGTCGGCGCCGTCGGCGCGCTCATGCTAGTGCTCGCGGTGCTTGGAAGGCTCGCCGTCCTACGCGTGCATTCCACAACGGCGGCCATGGGCTCAGGACACATCGGACAACTCAGGGTCCGGAGTCCGCTCCCAGATCCGCATCAGGACTTGATCATGGCGGCGTCCACGGCAGGCGTTCTTGCGGTCGTGCTGGCATGCGCGGCACTCGTTTTGGTGTTGGTGCGGTCGAGATCCACCTCGAACGCCTGATGAGGCCCGGTACGGCTATAAGATTGTCCGTGGCGAGATGGGTCCCGTAGGACGTCTTCGCACCTCGCCAACGACCATCAATCATTGGGATTGGGGTTCCACATGCAATGCAGTTTCAGGCTTCGCGCCTCTTTCGGCGCGGCCGCATCGCTGGTGCTCGTACTAATCGCGCTCAGCCCGGCGCTGGCCAGAGACAACAGCAGCGCGGCGTTCTCGACCCTAGGGACGCACACCGCGTTTTCGGCAATCACAGCCAAAGGAACCAGTAAGGCGTTCGGAGGATGGGTATTTGCGCGCAAGGGCGCGACGAGCGTCGTGTCGAAGTTCAAGCTGCCATCGCTGAAGTGCACCAGCAGGTTGCGCGGCGTGGGCCCCGGGACCTTCATGGTGACCGGAACCAGCAAGGCGCCCAAGCAGAATGTGGCCGGCGTCGTGATGGATTGCAGCGGCGGAACCCCAGCGGCCCAAGCGGTGGCGACCGTCGATGGTGCCACCACCCGCTCGCCCCACGCGCTGTTCGTCGGCGATCTCATGAAGGGGACGGTGACCACCTCTGCGACGAAGACCACCGCGACGATCCAGGACCTCACAGCGGGCCACAAGTTCAAGCTCACCAAGACCGGCGCCGGCGCGGCGTCGCTGAAGGAGGCGCTGATCGACGACGCGCTGATCACGAGTACCCACAAACAGGTGCCGGTGGCTAACTTCGGGACGATCCGGTTCACGGCCGGCAAAGTCGGCGGGAAGCCCCTCGGGTCGGTGAAGCTGAGAGAGGCATTCAACATGGAGACGTCGACGCACGTTCTCGAGATCCTGACCGGCGGCCTCACCGGTAAGACGAAGAAGGCCTTCACCACAACCTGGAAGCACTCGTAGCTGCTCAGTTACGCGCGCCAGCCGCTCCAGCGCGCAGCGTTTGTCCTTACCTGGCTCCCGCTAGGGCGGTAGCTCCTGGTGGCGGCGCTCTAGCTGACGAGTGATCTCCCCGTAGTCGGCCGGCATCTCCGCTGGGACTCGCCACACATCGACTGTGCCAAATACGGATATGGCGCGCACCGAGAGCTCAGGTGAGCGCGGCCGTTCGGAGTCGTGGCCCCACTCGCGGCGGTGGCCACCGACGCTGAGCCCGCTTACGGTGACATTGACGTTCTCAGGCACGTAAACGTCTACATTGCCGAAACCGACGAGCACGGTCAACGTCGCTCTAGGACCGCGCATCTCGGCTTTACGGAGGTCGAGATCGATATCGCAGAATGCTCCGCCCGCGACTGTCCAGCGCCCTAGCTTGAGCCGGCCGCGCTTGACCACGTGAGCGAACAGAGCGCCGGTGAGACGGGTCGCACGACGTTGAGAGCTGACCGCCAGCAACTCCTGACTCGACGGCAGCCCCGTGCTGACACGGTCGAGATCCGCTCGAACGCGGGCAGCATAAGCCGCCTCGACACGCTCGGAGAACTCCTGCAGGTTGAGCCGCCCAGACAGGAGATGGTCTTGCAACCACGCCACCGCCTGGTCTCGCTCGGCGTCAGAGACTCGTTCCTCGGGGACTCCCACTCAGCTGACTCCTCATGTATTTCGCGGCAGCATGACATCCGTCAGTCGGTCCTCACCCCCAGCCGGATCCACCGCCAATGCGCCAGGTCGCAGCACCGGAGGGCTCGATCAAGTCGGTCTTTGGATGGACCGGCAGGATCACCGGCTTGCGGGGCTTCTGATGGAAGTTGAAGTCCTTGACCAGGCTGCCGAGAATGGGGGTGCTTTCGCGCACGTCCGGGCGGGGGTCGGGCCGGCCGTCGGTCTTGGGATTGAGTCTGGCACCGCCGAGGAAGTCGTCTTCGATGAACTTCGCGTAGGCGTCGAAGCTGAGGATTTGGTGGTCGACGTAGCCCCGCTTGGCGTACGGGCTAATCACTAGGCCGGGGACCCGCAGGCCATAGCCGTTCTTGTCCACGCGGGGCGGGGCGACGTTGTCATACATGCCGCCCCAGTCGTCCCAGGTGAGGAAGATCGCGGTCGACTTCCAGTCAGGGCTGCGCATAAGCGCGTTGACCAGCCCGGCCACGTAGGTCTGCCCGGTGCTGACTCGCGCCAATCCGTCGGTGTGTTCCGAGACAACCCCGCTAGGTACCACCCAGGAGACCGAGGGCAGCGCGCCCTTGCGTGCCGCGACGAACAGATGGTTCACAGAGCGAATGTCTCGGGTTTGGTTGTCATTTCGGACAGTGTCGAACCACTTGAGCGGATACCAGATGGAGAAGCTTCGGGGCCCGTTGGTGCGCGGCGCGCACGACTGCCTTGCGTCCGACTCGCACGCGGGCTCGGTGCCCGTGAAGATGTAGTAGCGCCAGCTGACATGGTGCTTGTGCAGCATGTAGGTGAGGTCGGTCCACGCGTAGATCGGGGGCGGGTGTCTCCCTCCCCAGCCGGGAGGTGCACCCGGCGATTCCCGGGCGTTGGTGCAAGTGTGGGGATGATCGTGCTGTTTGCAGTGTGCCGACCACATCGAAACCACAAACAGGTGGGAAGGCAAGCTCCAGGAGGGAATGGACCCGAACATGTGGTCCTGGAGCACGAAATCGCGCGCGTATGTCCAGTAGTCGGGGATGTCCTTGCCGTTGTGGTAGCCCATCGTGTCATGGGGAGGCACCGACCGCCGGAACTTCTCCTGCTGCCGGACGAACCCGTCCATCTTGCCACGATCGATTTCCGCGATGGCGTTCTTGTAGTGAAACTGTGCGCCGATGTTCAGGTCGTAACGGTCGTGAAAGGGACGCACGCACCGCTTGTGGGGATCCGGAATACACGGCACCCGGCCGGGGTGGCCGGCGAGTCCGGGGATGCCATCCGCCCGCGGATACGTGCCGAAGTAGTTATCGAACGAGCGGTTCTCCTGCAGGATGATTACGACGTGGCGGATCTTGTGGATCCCCTGGAGGATCGCGCCGCGCCCCGCCGGAGAAGGCTCTGGACGACCAGAAAGCTGATGTCGGGGTTGGGCGACGGGCTCTGAGTTACTCGCGACTGCGGTCGCGAGCAACACCGCCACCGCCAGCAGCGCCGTGACCCGTGCCACCCTCATCTAACCACGTCCCACGACCCGCACTCTACATCGGGTTGGCGCGGCGCACCGGGGGTAGCCTCGGCGGGCTTGGGCACACGGGTCTACAGGATGTTGCGGCAGCCCGTCGCGGTAGAGTACGAGCGCGAGGGGTTGCCGGAATTCGACTAGAGGGAGAGGGATTCGTGGCAGACTTGCGAGCATCGGGCGTGTGCACCGACGGTGAGTTCGAGGTCCGGAAAGCGCGGATCCTGAGCGCCTGATTCGGTTCACCTCGCCGTCGAATCACCAGGTCGACAAGCCGGTTTGTGACTGTCGCCGTCAGCAGCGGTCTCGAACGGATCGAGCACATCGTGGTGCTGATGTTGGAAAACCGTTCCTTCGATCACATGCTCGGTTACCTCTCGCTCGAGGGCGGCCGCGGCGATGTAGATGGTCTTCGGCCAGGAATGGCTAACGGCCACGAAAACCGGCGCTACCCAATCCACCATCTGGCAGCGACTGACTTGCCCAACGAACGGTGGGATCCCGAGCACACTGCATCGGCGACCGACCGGCAGATCAACGGTGGCGCGATGGATGGCTTTTCCGCGAGCTACGCCGAGACGCTCGCCACTCGCGGGGTCGAAGGTGGGGACCCCGGCGTCGTGATGGGTTACTACGACGCCTCGGACCTGCCCGTGTTCGACCACTTCGCAGAACATTTCTGTGTCTGTGACCGCTGGCACAGCTCGGTCGCGGGAGCGACCTGGCCCAACCGGCTCTACGCGCTTACCGGGAGTGGCGCCGGGAGTCGCGACGATCCCAGGGTGCCGATCTACCATCAGCACTCGTTCGTTCGCCACCTGGACGCTGCCGGCGTCTCATGGCGCTGGTATTCCCACGACGTGGCCACGCTGCGCCTCGCCGATGTCAAGTACCGCGTCGGTCACCGCGAGCGCTTTGCCTACGTACAGAAGCTGAAGCTGGTGTTCAAGACACGTGGCAGAGGCCTGCTGTACCTCAACGAGGATGCTGCAAGCTTCCTCGAGGATGCAGCGTACGGTCAACTGCCCGCAGTCTCCTGGATCGACCCGAACTTCAAGGACTTCAACCTCATCGGGTCTCCACCCAACGACGACCACCCACCGTCAGACGTGACTCACGGGCAAGAACTCGCGCTGCTCGTCTACAACGCCGTCGCCGCTGGTCCGCTATGGGACAAGACGCTTCTGCTCGTTTTCTACGACGAGCATGGCGGGTTCTTTGACCACGTCACACCGCCCGAGCACCCGCCCGATGACCAACCGGCAACTTTCGCGCGCTACGGCGTGCGAGTGCCCGCATTCGTAATCTCGCCATGGGTAAAACCGCGCTCGGTCTCCCACACGCTGTTTGACCACGCAACCATTCCAAAGACGATCCTGCAACGCTTCTGCCCGAACGACCTTGAGGCGCAGCCGGACCCCGGCGGCCTGGCGCATCATCGCGAGAAGGGTCATCGGAATTACATCTCCAGGCGTGTCGCTCACGCGCTCGACCTGGGAGCGCTCCTGAGCCTCACCGAACCGCGGTCCGCGCCGGACCGCGGCGCCCTGGTGGAGTGGTTCGCGGGAGAACAAGGCGCGCGCGCCAGGAGGCTGCTCGTGGATCCGGTCGGGGTGCTGGGCAAGGCGACGGAACGTGGACTGACCGACCTTCAATCCGGACTGCTCAGCGCACACGAACACCTGCACGAGCAGGGGCATCCTTTCGGCCACCCTTAGCGCCGAAATGCAGGCGTGCGGCAAAGCCGAACGCGGCCAGGAGTCAACTGGCGGGCACTACGCGGTCGGCTGTCAGGCCAGCGCCGGCGCCTCCGGCAGGCTCGCCAGAGCCGCGCTCAGCTCCCCCTCGGAGAACTCTGGGTCGGGCAGTTTCCCCGCCAGGTAAGCGTCATATGCGCTCAGATCGAAATGGCCGTGACCGCAGAGACCGAACAGGATTACCCGAGCCTCTCCCGACTCGCGCGCCACCTCCGCCTCTTCGATCACCGCCCGGATCGCATGCGCGGGCTCCGGGGCGGGAATGATGCCCTCCGCTCGCGCGAACCGCACAGCGGCCTCGAACGTTTCGTTCTGCCTGTAAGCGCGCGGTTCCACCAGTCCCTGCTTCACCAGGCCGCAGACGAGCGGTGAGTCGCCGTGGTAGCGCAGGCCACCAGCGTGCACCGGGGGCGGGACGAAGTTGTGGCCGAGTGTGTACATCGGCATCAGCGGTGTCAGTCCGACGGTGTCGCCGAAGTCATACGCATACACGCCACGAGTTAGAGTCGGGCACGCGGCCGGCTCGGCGGCAATGAATCTGGTCCCGGCCCCTTCGCGCATGACCCGCCGCAGGAAGGGCAGCGTCAGGCCGCCGAAGTTCGAACCGCCGCCCACGCACGCGATCACGGTGTCGGGCTCCTCGCCTGCCATCGCCATCTGCGCGAGCGCTTCCTGGCCGATCACAGTCTGGTGCAGGAGCACATGGTTGAGCACGGAGCCAAGCGAGTAGTTCGTATCCGGGTTGCGCGCCGCGACCTCAACTGCCTCCGAGATCGCGATCCCGAGCGATCCGGTCGTGTGCTCCCGCTGCGAGCGCCCGGCCTCGGTCACGTCGGACGGAGAGCGGTGGACGACCGCCCCCCAGGACTCCATCATCGAACGACGGTACGGCTTCTGGTCGTAACTCGAGCCGACCATCCAGACTTCGCACTCCAGCCCGAACAGGCGGCAGGCGAACGCGAGCGCCGAACCCCACTGGCCCGCCCCGGTCTCGGTTGTCAGCTTGCGCGTTCCCGCGGCGGCGTTCTCGTACGCCTGCGCGACTGCGGTGTTCGGCTTGTGCGAGCCAGGGGGAGAGCCGCCTTCGTACTTGTAGTAGATGCGCGCCGGGGTATCGAGCTCCCGCTCAAGTCGCAGCGCGCGGTAGAGCGGCGTCGGGCGCCAGAGCCTGTATGCCTCCCATACCGGTTCCGGGATCTCAATCTCGGGCTCCGTCGAGACCTCTTGGAGGATCAGCGCCATTGGGAAGATCGGCGACAGGTCCTCGGGGCCCGCGGGCTGCTTGGTGCCAGGATGAAGAGGCGGCGGCGCGTCTCCGGGCAGATCCGCCATCAGGTTCACCCAATGGGTAGGGATCTCCGGCTCGTCGAGCACGAACTTGACCCGGGCGTCGCTCATTCTCTCTCTCCCTTCCAGTCGCTGTGCTCGGGCGATTCTAAGCGCCACTGTCTGCACACCCCGACTCCTACACGCCGCGACCGTCACCGACGTACGCTCGTGGGCGTCGCTGTTGTACAACCAGCCCCATGACTGCACCGTTCTCCCAGGACCGGGCCGCTGGGGTGATCTCGCGCCTGCGGGAGTTGGACGCAGGCTCGGGCGGCCGGCGGGTGGCCTGGACGGACACGTGGGACGATGCACGGGCCTGGTTTGCCGGGCTCGCGCGGGAGGTGCCGGGAGTCGAGGTGAACTTCGACGCATGTGGGAACATGTGGGCGAGGCTGCGGGGTGACTCCGAACGCGCGGTGGCGGTCGGCAGCCATTTGGATTGCGTGCCTGACGGCGGTTGGCTCGATGGCGTGCTCGGAGTCCTCACCGGACTTGGACTTCTGGAAGCGCTCGCGGGTCAGCCGCGTGGGCGGACGCTGGTCGTGGTCGACTGGGCAGATGAGGAGGGGGCTCGGTTCGGACGGTCGCTCCTCGGATCATCTGCCGCGGTGGGGCTGCTGGCGGCCGACGACGCGGATCAGCTAGAGGACACCGAGGGAGCGCGGCTGATAGACGAGGTGAGCGCCCGAGGGTTCGATCTGAGCGCGGGCCCGGTGGCGGAGGTGGCCGAGCTCGATGCCTACGTGGAGCTTCACATCGAGCAAGGTCCGGTGCTCGAAGCCGAGGGGCGGCCGTGCGCGGGAGTCGCGGGTTGCCTTGGGGTCCGCCGGTGGCGAGCCACGTTCCAGGGCCAGGCCGCCCACGCCGGAACCACGCCGATGGACTCCCGCCGGGACCCGATCGAGGCCGCGGCGCGCCTCAAGGTCGCCCTGGGGCCGGCCGCGAGCGAGACCCGCGGGCTGGCCACGATCGGCGAGATCCATGCCGAGCCGAACGTGCCCACCGCGATCGCCGGACGATGCGCGGTGGTGGTCGATCTCCGTCACGCCGACCGCCAGGCGCTCGAGCGACTGGATCAGGAAACGCGCCGACTTGCCGCCGATGCCGCACGAGTTACCGGGACTGACCTGGCGATCGACGAGATCTGGGCGATCGCGCCGGTCGAGTTCGATCCGCGGCTCGTTGCACTCGCCACTGAAGCGACCGGTGGAGGACCGCCGCTGACCTCGGGCGCGCTCCATGACGCAGCCGCGGTCGCCCGCGCGGGGATCCCCACGGCGATGATGTTCGCCTCTTCGGCAAAGGGGCTCAGCCACACCCGCAAGGAGGACACGCCCGAGCCGGACCTGATCGCCGCGATCAGCGCCTTCTCGACGCTCGTCCGCAATCTCGTCAACGACAAGGAGCTGCCACATGGCCACTGATCGGGAGCACCGAACGGCACCGACGGTGCCTCAACTGCACCAGACCCTCATGGAGACCGCCGCCGAACCGCCGTTCTTGGATGAGCTCGAGCAGGTCTGGGGCAGGCGCTGGGGAGCCTGGGACGAGGTCGGGAAGCTCCAGAGCGTGCTAGTCCGTTCGCCGGGGAACGAGCTCGCGCAAATCCACGGGGACGCCTGGGACGAGCGGGCGCAGGCGCTCGTCGATCCGAACGGCATGTGGTACTGGACCGACCGCGAGCCGCCCGACCTCGAGCTGGTCGCCGAGCAGCACGCCGGCCTGGTCGATGCACTGCGCCGCGAAGGCATCGAGGTGGTCGTAGCGGGTCCGATGGGAGGCCGCTACGTCAAGTCGGTCTACGTGCGGGATCCGCTGATCACCGTTCCCGGTGGGGCCATCGTCGGCCGCATGGCGGTCCGCATGCGTCGCGGCGAGGAAGCGGACATCACGCGTCACGTGGCGGGTGAAGGCATGCCGATCCTGGCCACGATCACCGGCACCGGCACGCTCGAAGGTGGCTCGTTCGTCAAGATCCGTCCGGGCCTGGCCGCCTTTGGCACATCTATCCGCTGCAACGAGGAAGGGGCGCGGCAGCTAGGCGAGCAGCTTGCCCGGATCGGCTGGGAGCTCCTGGTGGTGCCCCTCGCCGGCTATTCGATCCATCTGGACCTGCATCTGGCCATGGTCGACGTCGACAGAGCGATCGTGGATGCTGCCGGTCTGCCGTATGGGTTCTTGCGCAAGCTCGCAGAGCTGGGCATCCGTCCGATCCATCCCGATCCTGAGGAGGCGTGGTCGGTCAACGCGCTGTGTCTCGAGCCTGGGCGGGTGCTGATGGCGGAAGGCTCTCCTCGGACTGCCGATGCGCTCGCGGACGCCGGCATCGAGGTGATCACGATCGCCTACGACGAGCTGCACAAGAACGGCGGCGGGATTCATTGCTCCACGATGGAGCTGATACGGGGGCCGGCCAGTGGCTGAGCGTCTGTCGCGGCGACGTCTCGGGCGGCGCGCTGCCAGCCGCGGACGGTGGCCCGCAGCTTGAAGTAGCTCGCAACGCCGGGCAGCGTCGGGAGCCAGAACGAGAACGCACGGTAGACCAGCACGGCGACGACCGCCCGACCGCTCGGGACGCCGAAGGCGAGCAGCACCCCGATCATGCCGCCATCGACGCCGCCGATCCCGCCGGGGAATGGCAGCAGGTCTGCCAGCGTGCCTACGAAATACGCCGCGATCACGACCGGAACGGCGGGAGCCTCGCCGAAGGCGCGAAAGGCGCACCACAGCACCGCGACGTCGAAGCCCCAGTACACGAGCGCCCCGAGCAGCCAGGGACGCGGTCGCGCGAGCAGCGCCAGCGCCGAGCGCACGCCCATCCGCACGGTCGAGTACGCGACGACCAGCCATCGTCGAGCCTGCCTCGACCACTTCGGGTCTCTGGCAGGCGCGGCGAGCCAGCGCTCGGGGGCAGCCGGCAACACTCCAAGCGTGGCGACGCCGGCGATGACCGCCACCGCGAACAACGCCGGAACGAGCGTGACGGCGAACGACCCGCCTCCAGGCAGGACCCTCGTCCACAGCCCGATTCCGCAGACGGCGAGCGCGCCCAGGTACACCGCGTACTGGATGACGACGTTGGTCACCAGTCGTGAGGCGATCGTGCGCGCGGGCATGCCCGCCCGGTCCAGCGCCCACGCCTGGACGGCGAAGCCGCCGGCGCCGCCGGTAGCGAGCACCCGCAACGCGGCGATGCCGGCGAGCGGAATTTGGACGCTTACCCACCAGCCGATGCGCGCGACACCGCGCGCGACAACCCCGGCGAACAGCGCCATGTATCCGCCGAGCGACAGCAGCTCGAGCGCCGCGCCGAGGGCGAGCCAGGCCGGATTGGCGTGGCGAATCTCGCTCCACGTGTGGCCGAAGCCAGCAAATTTCGATAGCAGCAGGTAGACCCCCGCGAACGCGCTCGCGGTGATCGCTGTGCCGATTGCGGCGCGCCGCCATCTAGGAACAGGCATCCACGGCAACGGTAGCTAAGGAGACAAGGCTTATCTGCGGGCGCTCTGATCGCGCGGCGGGGGTGTACGCTGGGGCCTCGGTATCGATGAGCTCACTCACGCGGCTGACTCGGTTAAGCGGCCACGACGTCGCGGTTGACCTGGGTAGCGCGAACACGCTGGTGTACGTTCGCGGGCGCGGGATCGTGCTCTCCGAGCCGAGCCTGCTAGCGGTCGATTCGCGCAACGGAAAGGTCCGCGCCGCGGGAATCGACGCACGGCGTCTGCTCGAGCATGAGGCTGGATCAATCAGCGCGGTCTGGCCCATCAGGCGCGGCGCCATCACCGATGACGAGCCCGCGGAGAGCCTACTGCGCTCGGTTGTACGCAAGGTGCACCGCGGCGCCGGGGCGCGCCCTCGGCTGGGGGTGGTGGTCGTGCCGGGCGGGGCCACGGCGGTGGAGCGCCAGGCGGTCGAGCGGGTGTGTCGGTCGACGGGCGCCGAGCGCCCCTACCTGGTTGAGGAGCCGGTCGCCGCGGCCGTTGGTGTGGGGCTGCCGGTCGCAGAGCGGGCCGGAACCCTGATCGTGGACATCGGCGCCGGAATGAGCGAGGCCGCGGTGCTCGCGATGGGGGAAATCGTGGTGTTGCGCTCGATCCGGGTCGGCGGCGATGACTTCGATGAGGCGATCGTCAGATACCTAAAGCGCGAGCGCAACCTCCTGATCACTCAGCAGACAGCGGAGGAGGTCAAGCGTGAGATCGGCTCCGCGGCTCCGATCGGCGCCCAGCAGTGGGCCGAGGTCCAGGGCCACGACGCTCGGTCGGCGCAGCCCACGACGGTCCTGGTCGGAAACGAAGAGATCCGGGGAGCGCTGGAGAAGCCGGTCGCGCGCATCGTCGACACCGTCAAGGAGACTCTCGCCAATACGCCGCCGGAGCTTGGCTCCGACATCGTCGATCGCGGGATGGTGCTCGTCGGAGGCGGCTCGCTGCTACGTGGCCTGGAACAGCGCTTGCGGGAGGAGACACACCTACCGGCGCAGCTGGCACAGTGGCCGATCACCTGCGTCGCGACCGGCTCGGGGGCGTGGCTGGAAGAGCCCAAACCGATCAACGGGTCGTGACGCCGCGCAACCGACACGGCTAGGCGCCTCGGGCCGCGCTCGGTTGCCCGATCGACTACTGAACAGTCAGCGGCGCTTGCGCGATGTGTTCTTCCGCTGCGTCTTGGCGCGCCGCTCGGCTCGTAGGGCACCGTCAGCAGGGGCGTAGATGCTTTCGTGGCCGTCATCCCAACGGATGCGATACCGAGGCGACGGATCACCCCGGAGGACCTCCTCGACAACACCGGGCCGCGGCTGGCGGTTCGTTGACTGCGCCTCGGCAACCACGCGATTCCCGACTTTAAAGGCCATGAGCCACCCCTTCCACGTTTCTCGAACCTCGCCGTAACGTTACTGCGTGGACGAGAGACACGTTAGCTTTCACGCATGAGCGAGAACAAGGTCTTTACCGTCGAGCAGGCGCGAGCGGCAGGTGAAAAGATCGGCATCGACTGGGCCAGTTCGCGGTTTGACGTCGAGCAGCTACGGATGGGGATGGACGTCGAGCTTGAGCACGGGACGCACGATCAGGAGACGAACGTCACGGATGACGATGTCGTTGTGACGGCCAAGATCGCGCGGGCCCACCTCAACGAGTTCCCGGACTACTACAGCCGTCTGGCCGTGATGGAGGCCGAGGCCGAGGCGTACTGGGCCGCTCGTGGCGAGTAGACCGGGAGGCTGACGACAACCAGTGTGCCGGGCTGGGACCGCGCGGGCGGCAGGCGCCCCCCGCGGCAACGTCACCAGAGTCCGGGGCATAAGCGCCAGGGCACACGCGCGCGGTAGGCGGCGTACTCGGGACTCGCCAAGTGCCGCTCCTCGGCGCGAATGCGAACGAACTGCCAACCAATGGCAGCCAGATTGACGAGGATGTTCCACGCCGAGAGGCTTTGCATGAGGTAGCCGATGCCTCCCACGATGTAGGCGCTGTACAGAGGGTGCCTGACGATGGCGTACGGCCCACCGGTGACGAGCCCGCGATCGGCAGCCACGATGCCGTAGGAGCGTGCCAGCTTGGCAAACGCCCAGGTCCATAGCACGAGGCCGGCGATCTGGACCCAGAATCCGACGGCGACTCCCCAAGCGAGGTGCTCACCCCCAGGCCTGATCAGGAACGAGGTGAACCAGCCGGCGTAGGCCGCGGTCCAGTCCAGCGCGCGTCTGCTCACCGTGCGTGGCTCTCGCCTGGTCAAGAACACGAGCACAACCCACGCCTGCTGAACCGCGAAGACGAGCCCGATCGGTCGGCCTGTGTGCAAGAAGAACCGTAGGTTGGGGACCAGCAGGTATGCCGCAAAGGCGGCGCCAAGGGCGTTGCCTGCGATGCGCCGTAGCCATCGCGCTCCGCCCAGGCTGCCGAGTGCGCGCCCCGCGCACCAGAGACCTGCTGTTTGCGATCTGAGCGGCTCGGCGCTCATGGAAACTCGACGGGACCTAGGCGGCTACTCACGAGCGGTGACCTTGCGGACGCCGTTCGCGGCGGAATCATTCCCACGGGGCTTCCGGGGCACCTTCGTCAACTACGACTGCGTCCTGCTCGACGTGGTGGCGATCACGATTGGAGCCCACTGCCAACTGGGCACCCGCGTGCAACTGGTCACCGCGACTCATCCCCTCGGGTGTGGTAGCAGTCGGGGTCCCCGCGCGGGTAACTCGCGAGATCACAGAGCGTGACCGCGTCCAAGTTCCAGATCGCATAAGTGGTTAGAAGTCGGGTTTTCGCGGTATAGCCCTTTCCGTGGCCACAGTCCGGGATGTGGGCGCTGCGGTGCCTGAGCAATGGCTAGCCGTGCTTGATGCCGTGTCCGAGGCGTGCGCGGCACAACGCGCGAGTAGTGCGTCGACTCGGTTGGTCTCTCTGCGAATCCGAGGTGTCGACGGATCGGCGGCGCGGACGCTCTTGCGCCTGCTGAAGCGCCGGGGTTACGTCTGTACCACGGGCAAGTCAGCCAGCGGCGCTCCGCTGCATTGGACGCTGACTCCGGCGGGACACGCCCTCCGGACACGGCGTCCGCGGGTCTAGCCACCGGCGGGCGGGCTCGACGCGCAGCGGTCCTCTAGCCGAGCATCGGGTAATCGCCGGGGTCCCAGGCCAGCGTGGCGAGGATCTGCACCATGGCGGCTTGGTCGAGTAGATCAAGGCTGGCCGCCGACGCGGAGAACCTGAACAGGGTCTTGCGCGAGCGGTAGTTGCTCCAGGCGTCCTCGGCGTAGGTCTGCATTGCGAGCACGATCGCGCTCTTCAGGCTCGTGTTGTCAGACACCGCGTACAGCTGGAGCAGTCCGCGAAAGTAGATCGCGTTGAAGACGCAGGGGTGGCTGACATAGAAGGATTCCGAGAAGTAGCCCAACGCCGCCCTCGCGACCGCCTCCGCCTGCGACACGTACGAGCGTTCCCCGGTAGTTCGGTACCGCATCACGTTTGCGGCGATCACCGCGCCCTGGTTATACGTTCGCAGCGTGGTGTCGATTCTGCCGTCGCCCATCAACTTGTCGTACACCAGACCCGAACCTTCGTCGTACAGAGCGCCTAGAACCCAATCTTGGATGGCGGCACCACCGGCCACGGAAGGCGGCGCCTTGTCCGAGAGCAGCTCCGTGAGCTGAAAGGCAATCTCGGCGTTGGGGGCATTGGAGGTGCAGGTCCGGTCGTGATTGGCTAAGCCTTTGCCGATGCCCTGTTGTAGCCAGAAGATCCCGCCCGGATGCGGGTCAGTGGGGTTCGTGTGCCAACCGCCGGGATAGACGAAGCCATACACGGCCCCGGCGTCGCGCAGCGACCGCGACCTCCCGGTCATCTTGTAGTCCTGCAAAAGCGCGAGCCCGATCCAGGCGTTGTCGTCGTAATACCTGTCGCCCCCAGGGCCAACCGGCGGGGTCGGGCGTCCGCCATATCCCGCCGGACTGGAGGAGCTGTCCAGGTAGTGCGCGAGCGCGCCCAGCCGGTCCTCCACGGCGGACTGATACTCCAGATGACGCCGCTCGCCAAGAAGGCGCGACGGGATACCAGCAAGCGCAAGGGTGCCGATCAAGGCTCGCCCGAAGCCCCACGCACTCGCGGAATGCCCTCGAGAACCGAAGGAGTAGCTCTCGCGATAGAGGCCGGTGCCATCGCCGAGGTAGAAGTACCTCTGCAATGCATCGTAGGCGGCGATCGCCCTATCCGCCCACGTCTGCTGGGTCATGAGACAGCCTACTCTGACGCGCCTGAACAAGGCAGCGCTCGGACTTGGGATCGATCGGCTAGACGATCAAGTAGGCTCGGGCTGCGATGGCTGAAGACTGGCGTCTGAGGGTCCGGTTCGACGATGAGGCGGGTGCCCGCGAGCTAGCCGCGGGCCTGCAGGCCCGCGACCTCGAGCATGACCTGGAGACTTCTTTTCATAGCCGCGTGGTCGTCTCGCGGGACGGGGAGATCGTGTTCTGCTACGCGAACAGCCGCGCGCAGGCGGAGGCGGCGCAGCGCGCGATCGAGACGCTGAAGGACCAGCACCGCTGGAGCAGTGGGATCGACCTCGAGCGCTGGCATCCGCTGGCCGAGCGATGGGAGCCGCCCGATGCCGACCAGCCCGACTCTTCCGCGGAACGCGCGCAGGAACACACCGAGCTGATCGAGAGCGAGCGCGACGAATCGGCGGCACAAGGATTCCCGATGTTCGAAGTGCGCGTCAAGTGCGAATCGCATCGCGACGCAGAGAGGCTCGCCCGCAGACTGGACGCGGAGGGCATCCCAATGGCCCACCGTTGGCGGTTCGTCGTCGCTGGCGCAAACGATGAAGACACCGCCAAGGCCCTCGCCGAGCGCATCCGTAATGAAGCGCCGGCCGGCACCGAGGTGAGCGCGGAAGGAAGCATGCAAGAGATCACCCGGGACGCGCCCTACGCGACTCCGTTCAGCCCGTTCGCGGTGCTCGGCGGGCTTGGTGGCTAGATTGGCTGAGCTTCCCTTCAGCTGTTCGCCCACTCGGCGTATGGCCTCGTGGAGGCGGTCATCTCCGCAACGGCTACCCTGACCGTATGGCCCACACGAAGTCCAGAGCCTCCAACAGCGCCGTGAAGCTTGCGCGCTCCGTTCGCTCCGCCGTCGGCGTGGCCGCTTTCCAGCGCTCCGGAGCAGGCGAGCACGGCGGGTCCCGTCGTGCGCACAATCGCCGCGCACGCCAATCGGTGCGGCGCGCGCTGCGTCGCGGCGACTGGTAACGGACCTTGGTGGGCTATGCGATCCTCGCGAGCTGCGACGGGTGGTCCGCGGGGCGGTCCGGCGGGACGCGCACCATTCCTTCGGAGAACCCGGCTGACCCGACACCGAAGGCGGCGTTGAAGCGGTCGAGGTTGACTACCGTAAGCAGGGCGGTGATCTCGACAAGCTGCTCGTCGGTGAATTGCTCCCGCATGCGGGCAAACAGCTCGTCGGCGACCTCCACCGGGGTGCGCATTACCGCGACGGTGTAGTCGAGCGCCAGCTTTTCGCGCGCCGTGAACAGCTCGCTCTGGCGGTAGCGCGGCAAAGCCAACAGCTCCGCGTCGGAGAGGCCGGAGTTGCGAGCGATCTGCGAGCCGAGGTCGACGCAGAACTCGCAGCCGATCACCTGGGCACCCTTCAGCTCGACCAGGTACTTGAGCCGCTCCTCCACGGTGTTTCCCTTCCTCACGGCCTGCTGGAACTTGCCCATGCCGGTCATCATCTTCGGCTGGTGGGCCCAGATCTCGATGGGCTCGATCCCACTGCCGTGGGCCGCTTCGCGGCCGGTCAGCTTCTTCATTCCGGCGCGCATGAACCAGTACACGAGCTTGACCCTGGCGCCGGCCTGATCGCTTTGTACTCCGTGGATCCGTGCCATCGAACAACCTCCTGTCACATCGGGTGGTTTTGTGGGGTCTACCGGGCATGACCCGAAACCAGGCGGCGGTGTGACATGGATCAGCTCGAGTTGGCAAACAGGTTCGATTGCGAGCGCGTGCGGTTGCGGACGGTCGCGTACCGGATCGTGGGCTCGTTGAGCGAGGCCAAGGACGCCGTGCAGGAAGCATGGCTGCGGCTTCAGCGGGCGAACGCCGAGGGGATCGACAACCTGGAGGGGTGGCTGACCACGGTTGTCGCGCGGATCTGCCTGAACATCCTGCGGGACAGGCGGTACAACGCCGAGGAGCCACTCGAGGCGTTCGTCCCCGAGCCGATCATCTCGACCGACGCGGACGGCGATCCCGAACGCGAGGCCCTGCTCGCCGACGCCGTTGGGGTCGCTCTGCAGGTCGTCCTCGACACCTTGAGCCCGGCAGAGCGCCTCGCCTTCGTCCTGCACGACATGTTCGCCGTGCCTTTCAATGAGATCGCCACGCTGATCGAGCGCTCGCCCGAGGCGACCCGGCAGCTTGCCAGCCGCGCGCGGCGCCGCGTCAGGGCCGCCGCGCCGCCGCCGGAACCCGACCTGGCTCGTCAGCGAGCCGTCGTCGACGCCTACTTCGCGGCCGCCCGGGAGGGCGAGCTCGATGCTCTGGTCGCCGTGCTCGACCCCGACGTCGTCGCGCGCTCCCACGGACGCGCCGGAGTGTTCGAGCTCCGCGGCGCCGAAAAGGTTGCGCGCGCCGCGATGGGCACGCGCAGGTTCGCGCCCTTCGTGCGCCCGGCGCTGATCAACGGCACCGCCGGCGTGGTGGCGTTCGACGGCGACACCCCGTTCGCGATCCTCGCCTTCACTGTCGTCGGCGACCGGGCGATCACGATCGACATCTTCAACGACCGCGAGCTGGTGCCGCGCCTCGTACGCTCGCGCTAGACAGCCACCCTCCGCTGGCCAGCCGGCGTCCTCGAGCATCCGCAGCTGCCGTGAGAGCGCCATAGTCTTCGCGCTATGGCTCATGGCACGCACGACTTCGAGGACGACGTTCGCAACGAGCGCGTCCTCGTCTGGGTCAACGGCGAGCTCGTGCCGCGCGAGCTGGCGGTCGTATCGGTCTTCGATGCGGGCTTCATCCTCGGCGACGGCGTGTGGGAGGGCCTGCGTGTGCGGGCGGGGCATCCGGTCTTTCTGAACCTCCATCTCGACCGCCTATTCGCGGGCGCGAAGGCGATCTTGCTCGACCTCGGCCGCAGCCGCCGGGAGCTGACCGAGGCGATCTACACGACGCTGCGAGCCAATGGCATGACCGACGGCGTGCATGTGCGGCTGATGGCCACCCGCGGGATCAAGCGCACGCCCTATCAGGATCCGCGCGTGACGGTCGGACCCGCGACCGTGGTGATCATCGCCGAGCACAAGGAGCCGCTGCCGAGGACCCTGACCGACGGCATCGCGCTGTTCACTACCCATGTGCGTCGCGCCGCGCCCGACACGCTCGACCCAAAGCTCAATTCACACTCCAAGCTGGGCGACGTCATCGCGTGCATCCAGGCCTACACGGCGGGCGCCGACGAGGCACTGATGCTCGACCCCCACGGGTTCGTCGCGACGTGTAACTCGACGAATTTCTTCCTTGTCGTCGGGCCGGACGAGGAGCCGGAGGTCCTGACCTCCGACGGGCGCTACTGCCTCGCCGGGATCACGCGCGGCAAGGTGCTTGCCATCTGCCGTGCCAACGGCATCGCGGCGCGCGAGACGACGCTAAGCCTCACCGACGTCTACGCCGCCCGGGAGGCGTTCGTCACCGGCACGTTCGCCGGCGTGGTGCCCGTCCGGTCCGTTGACGGCCGCACGGTGGGCGATGGCCGCCGCGGGCCGACGGTGAAGCGCCTTCAGACGCTGTACCGGGAGCTCATCGACGCCGACGTGGCGGCGCGCGTCGACAGATGAGTGGGCGGGCGCCCCCCGGCGCCCGCCCAGCTGGGGTTTCGTTTCGCCTGGCTTGCCGGTCAGTGCCGCGGCTTCGCGACGAAGCCGTCGGTGTTGCCCTTCGAGTCGACATAGAAGCCGACGAGCCAGCCGCGATTGTTGAGCCCGTTGACCGTGGTCGTGCCGACCCCTGACGGATCGCTGATGCTCCGGAACCCGACCCCCGGCGCCCAGGTGAATCCATACATCTTCGCGCTGCTCCCGGTCCCGACCTGGTAGCCGCCGACGACCATGTCGCCGTCGTTTACCCCGAAGGCCTGGGTCATGCTCGCGCCGGGCACACTCAGCGTGATCAAGTGGCCGCTGCTGGTTTTGAGGAACCCGACCACCGCGCCCTTCGCATTCGTGTCGAACCCCGCGATGTCGCCCGCGTTGTTAATCGCGGCCGCCGTCACGCTCGTCGCGCCCGGGACGAGCACCCGGCGGAAGCGATGCTTCGCGATGTTGTAGGTGTAGCCGTGGCTGTTGCCCATGGAATCGTTGTAGAACCCCACCGCGACGTCGCGGTTGTTGACCCCGAGCAGCTGGTCTACCGGGGGCTTGGAATGGTTCTTCGTGGGAAAGTCGGCGTTCGTGAAGTTGCGCTGGTGGATGGCGTAGAAGCCGAAGTTCGCGCCCGCCTTGTTGGCCCAGAACCCGACAGTGACGCCGTGGTCGTTGAGGCCGGTGACCTGGGTCTGCAGCGAACCCGGGAAGTTCTCGTTTATGTACCTGCCGCGACCGAAGTGGGTCAGCAGATAACCCTTGTTCGGATGCCCGGGGGCTCCGGACCCGAAGTAGCCGGCGATAGTGCCGCGCGAGTTGATCCCCAACAGCTGGTTGAACGTGAGATCGCGTGGGTTGTTGAAGGTCCGGAACGAGTAGTGCTTGCTCCCGTTGGGAACCGGCGATCCGGTTGCGGCGGCGGATGCGGCCAGCACCCCGGCCGTCAGCAGCGCTGCGATCATCGCCGCCCGCAAACGCCCCCGCGCCAGCGCCAGCTTGAGTTTGGATGCGTTGACAAAGCTCATGTGCCCCTCCACTGAGATCTTGAGGGCCGTCGTTTTCGGCCGCTCGATGACGGACCGGTACGATAACAACCCAGGCGAGACGCCGTTGTGAAAACTCGGTGAACGGTCACACGGCCAGCGACGGCCGCGCAGCGAGCAAGGACCATCTGTGAGCGAGACCGTGCGGGTGGCGATGTGGTCCGGTCCGCGGAACATCTCCACCGCGATGATGCGCGCGTTCGAGAACCGCCCCGATACGGTCGTCGTCGACGAGCCGCTGTACGCGGCCTACCTCGCCCGCACCGGGATCGACCACCCTGCGCGCGAGGCCGTGATCGCTTCCCAGCCCACCGACCTAGCAAAGGCTCTCGCCGGCCTGTCAGGCCCGCTGCCGGCCGGCCGTCGCGTCCACTACGCCAAGCACATGGCGCACCACGTCTCCCGCGACATGGACCTGCGCTGGACGCTGGCCTTCCGCAACGTGTTGCTGATCCGCGATCCGGGGGAAGTGGTCGCCTCCTACGTGCGCGCCCGCGAGACCTGCGAGCCGGACGACATCGGTCTGCCCCAGCAGGGGTGGCTGCTCGAGCTGTGGGACAGGTGCGGCGTCCAGGTGCCGATCCTCGACGCCGGCGATTTCCTGCGCGCGCCTGAGGCCCACCTGCGCTGGCTGTGCGACTGGCTGGACATCCCATTCACCGCCCGGATGCTGTCCTGGCCGCCGGGGCCGCGCCCGTCCGACGGCGTCTGGGCACCTCACTGGTACGCCAAGGTCTGGTGCTCGACGGGGTTTGCGCCCTGGCACGCGCGGGAGGTGAAACTCTCCGGCCACCACGCCGCCGTGGCAGAGGCCTGCCGCCCGATCTACGCGGCGCTCCACGCCCGCCGGCTGCGGGTCTGAGCCGGGAGACCCGGACAAGGCAGGATCGGGGCCGGCGCGGGACCGCCGGTTCGTGAGAGGATGAGGACATGGCGCAGGAGCGGATCTCGGGGGCCGTTGGCGCGGCGGTGACGCCGTTGCGCGATGACGGTGAGCGGCTTGACCTGGACGCGTTCGAGCCCCTGCTCGAGCTCTACGGTGCCAGCGGCCTCGATGGCCTACTGGTGCTGGGCACGACCGGCGAGGGGATGTTGCTCGAGGATGGGGAGCGGCGGCGGGTCGCGGAGCTCGCCGCCTCGGGCCTTGAAGCGCTGCGCCTCATCGTGCACTGCGGCGCGCAGACAACGGCCCAGACGTGCGCATTGGCGGCCCACGCCGCGGAGGCAGGCGCCGACGCGGTCGCGGTGATCGGGCCGCCGTACTTCCCGTTTACTGCGCGCGAGCTCGTGGCGCACTTCGTTGCCGCGGCCGCGGCCTGCGCGCCGCTGCCGTTCTATATCTACGAATACGCCGAGCGCAGCGGCTACGCCGTTCCGGTGGCCGTCGTGGAGGATGTGGGGGGACGCGCTCCGAACCTGATGGGGATGAAGGTCTCCGACGTGCCTTGGAGCCGTGTCGAGCCCTACCTGGGCACCGGACTGGACATCTTCATCGGCGCTGAGAGCCTCATCTGCGAAGGGCTCGAGCACGGCGCGGCGGGCGCCGTGTCGGGAGTCGCGGCGGCGTTCCCCGAGGAGGTTCTGGCGCTCGTTCGCGATCCCACGCCCGACCGCGTGGCCCTCCTTCGGTCGCTTCGACGCGCGCTCTCAGAGCATCCTTTCCAGCCGTCGGTGAAGGTGGCGTTGCGATCCCGCGGCGTCCGCGTGCGCCCCGACGTGCGCGCGCCGCTGCTGCCCCTGCCGCCCGAAGCGGCCGACCGCCTGCGCGGCGAGCTCGAGCGTCTGCTCGGCGCCGAGGTGTTCGCGGGCCGGGCTCGCGCCTAGTCGCGAGCCGGGCTCGGGCCGGCCCGCTCAGCGCGGCCGGACCACGAAGCGCAGACCGCCCTTCGGGCCGAGGGTCGGGGTGGTCACGACCCGGGGATCCTGGCGCGAGAGCGGCTCGAGCCGCAAGCGGCTGAACAGGACGGCGGAAAGCGCGCGCAGCTCGTACTCGCCGAAGCGCTTGCCCAGGCACATGCGCGATCCTCCGCCGAACGGCACGTAGGCGCCGCGAGGAAGACTGGCCTCTCGGTCGGGCAGGAACCGGTCAGGATCGAAGCGGAAAGGATCGGGATACAGGCGTGGGAGGTGGTGAGTCACCCAGGAGGAGTAGTGCACCCCGATCTCCGCGGGCACCCGCACACCCTCCAGCGTCACGTCGCGGACGGTACGCCGCGGCCCGACCCACGCCGGCGGATAGCGCCTGAGGGTCTCCTTGAGTGACCGCTCGAGTACCGGCAGCGCCTGGCCGTCCAGGTCTGCCGGGGCCGGGTTCCTGGCGCACATAACCCGGTCGAGCTCGCCTTCGACGTCTGCGCGCACGCGGGGCGTGCGTCCCAGCTCGTGGACCAGGAAGGTGAACGTGGTGGTGGTCGTGTCGTGGCCGGCGAAGAGCAGGGTGACCGCCTGGTCCCGTACTACGCTGGAGCGCAGCGGCGCTCCATGCTCATCGGTGGCGCTCAAGAGCAGCCCCAGGACGCCCGGGCCGGAGTCGCCTCTGCGCCGGCGCTCATCTATCTCCGCGCGCACCACCGCGTCGAGCCTGCGCCGAGCCGCGATCGCCTTCGTCCGCGGACTCCTCGGGAACGGCAGCATCTGTACCAGGACGGGTTCGCCGTGGATCGCCAGCGACTGCTCGAAGGCGGCTGCCAAGGTCCGTTCGCGGCCGTCGGTGGCGTCGATCCCAAGCAGTCCCCGGAGCGCGATCCGCAGCGCCAACTCGCGGACCCAATGGTAGATCTCGATTACCTCTCCGTCCCGGAGCGTCTCAGCTGCGCGCACCGCCTCTTCGATCATGGTCTCCGCCACCGCGGCGATGTAGTCGCGGTGAAAGGCGGGCAGCATCAGCATCCTGAAGTCGCGGTGGTACGGCCCGTCGGTGTTCAGCAGGCCGTCGCCCAGCAGCGGCCAGAGATCTGCGAAGCGCCCTTCCCGCCACTGGAAGGCATCGAAGTCCCCGACCAGAATCTGATGGTTGACCTCGGCCCCGATCGCCCATACGATCGGCTCGTACAGCAGCCGGATCGTGAAGACCGGGCCAAAGCGCCGCTCGTGCTCGAGCAGCAGCCCCAGTGGATCGGCGATGATGCGTCTGGTATGGGACCAGCTCGGCGCGGTGCTGCCCGGTGGCAGCTTCGCTCGGCTGCGGATGCGATGCTCGCGCCGCAGATCATCGGCGATCCGCGCCAGGATCCCGGCTTCCATCGGCGCCGGGCGAGCCGCGGCAATCGACCGGGTCGGGGTCAGTGTCTGAATGGCCGACATCGAAAGAGAAGCGCTGCTTACGCTACCGACCGCGGCCGCCGATGTTGAACGGCGTCGGGCGCTTTATTAGCGTGTTCTCCTACGGACAGTCACAAAGAGAGAGAGGTCCGCGGTGGCGCAAGAGCTTGAGATCCGAAACACCAACGAGCGGGTGAAGCTACGCAGCCCCTGGGGCGCGGCCCTGCTGCCGATCATCACCCTCGGCATCTACCACCTCGTCTGGTGGTACCGCATAAACCGCGAGCTACGTGACCTCGGCCGGGCCAAGGGCTACGACCTCGGGCAGAATCCGATGGCTTCGCTGCTCGCCGCCTTTCCCGGCGGCCTCATCATCGTGCCTGCACTGATCACGTACTGGCGCGGCGGCAAGCGGATCCAGGGCGCGGCGAGCCTCGCTGGGAAGGAGCCGATCAATGGCTTCATTGGGATCGTCCTTTTCTTCGTGATCCCACCGGCTCTTTGGGCGTACATACAGGACTCCTTAAATGGCGTGTGGCGCTCGGAAGCCACCTCGCTGCCCGGAGAGTCCGCTCCTGCGCAAGTGGAGGATCACATGCCACCTCGCCTCGAGGATCACGGGTAATCAGCCGGCGCCCGCCGCGCGGGGCGGGCGTGATTTGTGCGCAGGTCTGATATAAGGGGCGCCGAAAGCGGCCTTGCCGAATCGTCCCTGCCCGGTGCGGGGGCGAGCGGGGGATCCATCTGGGTACAACCCGGGCAGGGGCGAATCGATCGCCCGCCATTCAGGCGGCGGCGGTCGTAGCGGCAGCTAAGCGAGCGCGTCCGGGCGCTGCGCAGAGCGGTCGCGAGCCCGACAGCTAACCCCGTAGGCGCCGGCCGACTAGCCACAGGAGGACCCCAGCGATGCGGCCTAACCCTAAGCCACGGCTGAAATCAAGGCGGCGCACCCCGCGCTTTGCCGCGCGCGCGGGCGCGCTGGCGGCGCTCACCACGAGCGTGCCCGCGCTGCTGCTCGCCGCCCCCAGCTCCTTGGCGCTCGGCGTGCACTCCCAGCAACAGGCTCACAGACCTCGCGGATTCCACCGCGCGGTCGCCTCCTGGTACTGGGACGACGGCTTGTCCACCGCCTGCGGCTTCAGCGTCAAGTACGGCGTGGCGAACCGCACCCTCCCCTGCGGCACGCGCGTCAAGTTCCGCTTTCACGGCCACCGCGTGACCGCCACGGTCGACGACCGCGGTCCCTACATCGCCGGCCGCAACTGGGATCTCGACGAACACACAGCCGCAGCCCTCCACTTCAGCGGCGTCCACCCCCTGTGGGTAAAAAGAATGTGAGAGCCCCCACCTCCTGCGCGCGAGCGCCGTCAGGAGGCTGCTGAAGCCGCACATCGCAGCCTGCCGCGTTACTCTTCGGGTCCGCACCTGCGGTCGAGGAGTGCAGCGAGGTGTCAGCGGACAAGTCAGGTGGACACGGACGCCGATCGACGGGGCTGGCGGTTGTTACGGTGCTTGTAGGTGTCCTGGCCGCGGTCGCGCTGTTCGCCGGCGTGAGCGGCGTGGCGTTCAGGGCCCGACCTCACAGCGTGGTGCTGCTCGCAGGGTTAGCCGTCGCCGTGGCCTTCGGGTTCTTGCTCATCGGGCTGTGGCTGTGGCTGGTCTTTCCTGGGCTTGGAGGCCTCGATGACGGCAGCGACGGCGCCGGCGGCGAGGGCTGGGGCCGGGGCGGCCCCGACCCGGGCCCTCCCCAGCCTCCATCGGACGGCCCGGACCTGTGGCCCGAGCTCGAGCGCGAGCTGCGCGAGTATCTCGAGGAGCGCGAGCGCGCACCCGTCGCCGGCTGAGTCGCCGCACGCCGCCCGGTGAGGCGATCGCGGCCGCCGGCTGGGCGGGGAGGCGGCGATGAGCGTGTTCACGGAGGCCGAGCTCCGATACCTGACCGGGGGCCGGCGACTGGGAAGGATCGCGACCGTTGGGGCGGACGGCACGCCGCATGTCGTGCCGGTCGGATGGATCTACAACGCGGCGCGCGACACGATCGACATCGGCGGCTACGAGCTGGAGCAGTCGAAGAAGTTTCGCGACGCCGCCCGCAGCGGGCGAGCCGCAATCGTGATCGACGACGTCGAGAGCACAGAGCCGTGGCGGCCGAGAGGGATTGAAGTTCGCGGACGGGGCGAGGCGATCGCGCTACCTACGCCGCTGATCCGGATCCATCCGGAACGGATCGTCAGCTGGGGACTCGAACAGGGCCGCCGCGCGCGCACTGTGACCGGCTAGCGCCAGGGCCGGGCGCTAGTCGGGCGCTCGTGAGCAATGGCCTTCGGGAGCCATTCGGCCACGGCGGTCTCGATCGCGGCCGTGCTCCTGAGCGCGTGGGTACCCGGGACGCGGACGACCGTGCGGCGAGGACCTTCGGGTGGGGTGCCGAACGGGTCGCGTTCTCCCTGCACGACCAGGACTGGCAGCCGCACCGCCTCGAGCTCCCCAAGGCGGCTCTTTGCCGGGTCGCCGCCCCGCCCTGGCGGGTGCAACGGGAACGCCAAGCAAACCACGGCGACCGCGCCGACCGCACCCGCCGTGCGGCAGGCAACCCGGGCGCCGGCCGAACGGCCGCCGGCCACCACCGGAACGTCACGCAGCGAGCCGTCTCGCAGCGCAGCGATCACGGCCAGCCAGGAAGCGTCGAGCTGCGCGGCGGGCGGCTGAGTGCGCCTGCCCGCCACCCGGTAGGGCTGCTCCACCAGCGCGACGCTGAAACCCACGCTGCCCGCAGCGCGCGCCGCTGCCGCCAGATCGGGCGTCTCGATGCTCGCGCCCGCACCATGCCCAAGCACCAACCCGCCGACCGCAGACTCCACGAGCCACAGATGTGCGCGCGCCGCACCATGGGGCGTAGCCGGCTCGAGGATGACGCGCGCATCAAGCTC
>JAFAPR010000196.1 GCA_019247075.1 Solirubrobacterales bacterium | reverse complement strand
CGCGACCTGGAAGGCCGCTACCCGATCGTCTCGCTCGAAGACGGCATGGCGGAGGACGATTGGGACGGGTGGCAGCTCTTGACGCGTCGACTGGGCGCGAATCTCCAGCTCGTCGGCGACGACCTGTTCGTGACCAGCACCGCACGGTTGCGAGAGGGCATCCAGCGCGGCGTGGCCAACTCGATCCTGGTCAAGGTCAACCAGATCGGCACGCTCACGGAGGCGCTTGAAGCGATCCGCATGGCAAGCGAGGCCGGGTATACGAGCGTCATGTCTCACCGCTCGGGGGAGACCGAGGACGTGACGATCGCGGATCTCGCGGTCGCGAGCGGTTGCGGCCAGATCAAGACCGGGGCGCCGTCCCGGACCGACCGTGTGGCCAAGTACAACCAGCTACTGCGGATCGAGGAGGCCCTCGGGGCCGACGCGACGTACCCCGGCTGGTCGGCCCTGCGTAGGTAGCTTGGTCGTCAGTGTCAACGTTCGGTGCGGCCGGGTGGCTTAAGAACTTCCAAATCCTGGCAGGACTAAGGCTTTGCGGCGGCGAACGAGTGCTCAACCGCATGTCGGCAGCACGCTCATCGACCGCAGCCAGCCCCCGCCCCCGGCCTGCCGCGCCGGCGAGGGCCCGCCGGCGGCGCAGAACGGCTCGGCGTGCGCCGTGGACTCGGGTCCGCTGGGACCGGATTGGCCGCACCGCCCTCTTGATCGTGCTGGTGGTCGTGGCCGGCCTCTACGTCCAGCACACGATCGAGTACTTCACCACGCGGTCGAACGCCGTTGCGCGGCGCGCGATCGTTTACCGGCTGGCGCGTCAGAATGCCGGCCTGCGCGCCCAGCTGCGGACGCTTTCGCAGGCCAGCACGATCAAGGCCTACGCCCGTTCGCTGGGCATGGTGCAGGCGGGCGAGCGCCCGTACGTGATTCTCGGGTTGCCCGGCAACGGCGCGTCATCGTCAGGGCGCCACACGCTTCGTTAGAGGCTGCCCTGGTGCGCCGCCGGCGGGAGCCGGGGCCGTTGACCTGTCATGAAGGATTCTCTGCATGTCGTTCGAATCGCTGAACGGCTTCTGGCAGGAGGGTCTGCGGCGGCTGGAGCGGGCCGACCCGGTGCAGCGGCAACTGCTCGAGCGCGTGGTGGACGAGCTGGTACTGGAGCTCCGTAGACGGCTCGGGGTGCCGTTCACCGCCGACGAGCTGGCGCGGCTGTACGACCGCGAGGGGCTCGACTGGGCGTTCGGAATCGCGACCCGCGTGGCCCCCGACACCCCGGCCGCCTGGGACCTCGACACGGTCGCCAACGCCGCCTTCGCCCGCTACGTGCGCCACGCGTCCGACTACGCCGGCGGCCGGCGGCTCGACCGGCACGATTGGTAGGAGGCGGGCTGGCGCGCGAACCGGGGCGCGAGTCGCGTCCCTACTCCTCCTCCTCTTCTTCTTGGTCCTCTTCCTCGGCCTCCTCGCCGGCGCGGCGGATGACTATGTGATCCTCATCGATCGTCACCTCGACCGGACGGTGACCGGCCCAATACTCGGCATAGATGGGGTCGTCCTGGATGGCTGGGTCGAGCCACAAGCCGTATCCCTCCTCGCCGTGGTCGAACGTCGCCTCGAGCGTCGCGGGTGAGGGGCGCCGACGGCGCCGGGACCGGCCGCCGCGCCTGCGCCTCCGAGGGGCCGCCGGTTCCTCCTGATCCTCCTGATCCTCCTGATCCTCCTGCGCTTGAGCGGCCCGCCGGGCCTCGGCAGCCTCCAGCTCGGCGGCGATCAAGGCGTCGTCCTCGGCGCGAAGGTCGATCTCGTCGTCGAAGTCCGCGGCCGGAACGGCCCCCTCCACTTCCTCGGCCGGCGCCAACCCCTGCTCGCGCTTAAAGGCCTGGATTTGCTGGACGGTGACCTCGAGCTGATGCGCGATCCAGGCATCGGTCCTGCCCTGCCTGACCCACGTCCGGATCTGGTTTAGCTGGGGTCGTAGCGACCTTCTGGCCACGGCCGCAGACTATTACAGGCTTTTCGCGGCGGGCGGAATGCGCGGAGGTCCACTTCCGGTATTCTCAGCCGCGCGCCCGTTAACTGGCAGGTGGGCGACTTTGGCCTTGCGTATCACCGAAAGCAGGGAGGCAATCGCATGCTGGTACTAACTCGTAAGTCCGACCAAAGCATCATGATCGGCGACGAGATCGAGATCTCGGTGCTGGCGATCATGGGCGAGAAGGTTCGAATCGGCATCCAGGCGCCTCGGGATATTCCTGTGTTTCGCAAAGAGGTCTATCTCGAGATCCAGCAGGAGCGAGTCCAGGAGGGCAACGCGGCCCGCGAAGAGGTCGACGAGGCGCTGCGCGGCTTGGGCTAGAGCCGGTAGGCGCCGCCCGATCGCGGGCAGTCGCCCGCTAGTGGACAGCCTGCCCTTCGTAGACGTTGGTGAAGCGCAGGTAGTTGTCGGCGATCTGCGCCGCTGCCCGGTCGCGTGCGAGCTGCTGCTCGAGAAACGCCTTGAGCGCGTCCCACCAGATCGAGCGGCCGATGGCGAAGCCCACAAAGCCTTCGACCGGACTTGCGGCCGCAAGCCAGCGGTCCACCTTCTCCGTAGACGCTCCCCGACCGAGGACCACGCACTTGACCCCCTCGCGCCCGCTACCAGAGCGCGCCTGCTCGGCGAGCATCGCCGCGTCCTCTCGCTCCTCAACGCCTTCTATCTTCCACACGTCGACCTCGATCCCCGCGCCCTGAATCTCCTCGATCGCC
>JAFAPR010000193.1 GCA_019247075.1 Solirubrobacterales bacterium | reverse complement strand
GATGCTTCTGCAGCTACACGCCAACGGCCACGACGACGTGCAGGCATACGCCAGAGCCATCCGGTTCCAGCTCGAGGCAAACGCCGGGCGTCCGCTCGAGCGACGACGCGCGATCGCCGACCCCGCGGGCTCACCCTCGCTGCGCTGACTTAAGCCCAATCAGAAGCGAGAGGGGGTGGCCACTAGGAGCCTAGCCCGGCCACTGCACCAGGTCGGGCGCGAGGTTGCGCAGCTCGGGCGCCAACTTCGACGGGTCCGAGAGCGCCAGCTCGAGCGCCCGCGCGTGGGCCTCCAGGCGCTCGCGGGGATACTCGCCCGCCAGCCGGTGGTGGGTAAGAAACGGCCAGTCGCTCGCCTGCAGGGCGAGCAGCTCGCGCACCGCCCGTGGCCCAGGCCGATCGGCGGCCAGGACCTCGAGCTCCGCCGAGCGCGCATGCCACACCAGATCGGCGACCGCCGGGCCGCTCCATGTCCTCAGGTCGCCGCCGGCGCCCCACGTTACGGCCCGCTGGGCGGGCGAAATAACGTCCCCGGCCGCGAGCTCGCGCGGCATTGGCCGTGGCTCGTGCTCGGCGATCGCGTCATCCAACGTGGTCAGCGCCAGCGCTTGGCGGCCGGACTCCTCGACCACTGCCTCGAGCCAACTGATCCCTTCGTGCCACCAGTGGCCGAACAACTCGGTGTCAAAGGCGCACACGCACACCCCGCCGGCGCGTACGCGCTCCCGCACCCGGCCGACGAAGTCCCGGGCGTCCGCGCGCACCTGGGCCGCGGCCGCCTGCGCGACGTAGGCGCCTCCGTCGTTGCGCCACAACCGATGGTGATTGGGGCTGAGGCGGTGGCTGTCGCGATATGGACCGCGCGCCGGATACCCGTGCGCGGCCCATACGAGCGAGATCGCCTCGCGGTCAAGCGACCAGGCCACCAACCCTTCCTCGCTGCGCAGCGGCGGTGGCGGACCTTCGGCGCAGGCTCTGAGCTCGGCCGGCGGCTCGAAGCACGTGGCGCGCACGCCCGCCTGCGCCAAGAGCGGATCGAGCCACGGCACATAACCGCATTCCGGCAGCCACAGCCCGCCGCGCCAGTCGCCGAACCGGCGCCGGTGTGAAGCGATTCCGGTCCCCAGCTGAACGGCTATCGCCGCGTCGCTGCAGAGCAGCGGCAAAACGGCGTGGGTTGCCGCCGAAGTCCAGCTCGCGTGCGGGCGCAGCGCGCCGAGCAGCCCCTCCGGCAGCGCCCGCAGCTTCTCGGCCGCTTCGGCGTAGCCCGCGGCGGATCGCTCGAGCACCGCGACCAGCTCATCGTTGCCCTGCTGGCGGGCCAGCGCGATGTCGCGAAGATGCGACTCGGTCCTCACCTCCGTGAGAAAGCGGATGCAACGGTCAAGCGCGCCTGCGCTCTCCAGCTGGTCGCACAGAACGGGGGTGAGCGAGACCGTGATCGGAGCCCGGCCCAGGAGGTCGAGCAGGGGAATGTACGAGGTGGCGATCGCCTCCCACAGCCACTCCTCACCGAAGGGCCAGGTGCCGAAGCCGAGCGGGTGGCGCTCGCCCGGTGGCCGCGGCCAGGGGGCCCCTCCCTCGACGTAGGGCATGTGCGTGTGCAGGACGAGCGCCAGCTCGCCGCGCTTGCCCGCGCGGCGCCTTGGCGCAGGCCGCGCCCTTTCCCTCAAGTCCGCGAGCAGACGGCGACGAAGTCGACTGCCCGGTCGAGGTGATCCGTCTTCAGCGCGAAGTCCGCGGTGGAGATGGAGGGCGTGAACCTGTCGTAGAAACGATCTGTGATCCGCAGCGCGCGATGGAGGCGATCCCATCCCAGCCAAAGCGCCAGCCCATGGAGGCGGAGCTTGCGCGCGTGGTGCAGTCCCAGCAGCGTGACGGAGGGAAACGCCGCTCGGCAGAGGGAGAGGAACTCATCGTGGCGATATTCCTTGACGTGCCAGGGATTGCCGGAGTGAGTGGCGCCGGGCGGCGCCAGCTTGAGCATGTTCGGCGTGGAGACGAAGGCCGTTCCACCTGGGGCCAGAAGCTCATTGACATGGCGCAGCACCGAGGCGGGGTCGCGCACGTGCTCGATCGTCTGCAGCAGCACCACCGCGTCGCACGCACCGGGGTCGCCGTAGCCCTCGATCAGGTCGCGCTCGAACCGCAGGTTCGCCCGGCGGTAACGAAGGCGAGCGTGCTCGTGGGCCTCGGGGTTGGCGTCCACTCCCACCACGGAGGCCGCCGCATGGGCCAGCACCTCCGACCCGTACCCCTCGCCGCAGGCCAGGTCGATAACGCGCATTCCGCCGACCTGGCGGGCGATCCATTCGTAGACGACCAGGTGCCGGCGATACCAGTAGTTCTCCGCCGGCACATCGGGCAAGGTCCGTTCACCTGTCAGCTCGAGCGGCGGGACGCCGGGCGGCTGATTCTGCTGGGTGTAGGTGTCCATCGGCGAACGGCCACGTTAGAGTGCCGCCGGTCATGGCGCGGGTGCGCAGCGCGGAGGAGATTCGCGATCTGAACACCCGCTACCACGACGCGGCCGCACCCACCTACGACGCCAAGTGGGGGATCGACTTCGGCCCGGTCGGCCAGGGCCAGGTGGTCGGCAAGCTGCGCAAGGCCATGCGCGCCAACCCGGCCGGCTACCGCCGCTCGCTCGAGATAGGAGCCGGGACGGGCTATTTCAGCCTCAACCTGCTGCGCGCCGGAATAGTGCAGGATGCGACCTGCACCGATATCTCGCCGGGCATGGTCGCAAGCCTCAGCAGCAACGCCAGGCGCCTCGGCCTCGACGTGAGAACCGCCCGTGCGGATGCCGAGTCGCTGCCCTTCGCGGATGAGAGCTTCGACCTCGTTCTCGGTCACGCGGTGCTGCACCATGTGCCCAACCTCCCTCGGGCCTTCGCCGAGTTCCATCGCGTGCTGCGCAGCGAAGGCAGGATCGTGTTCGCGGGAGAGCCCTCCCTGATCGGTGATCGCCTGGCCGCCGTCCCGAAGAGAACCGCGGCCACGTTGGCGCCCATCTGGAGGGCGCTGTGGCGCGCAGGCGTCGCGGACGGCGAAACCGCCGACCGCTCTCACCACCACGGGTTGGAAGCCTCGGTCGACATTCACGCTTTCTCGCCGGGCGCCCTCGCCTCATACGCTCGCGCGGCTGGCTTTCGCGGGGTATCGGTGCGCGGCGAGGAGCTGCTCGCGAGCTGGTTTGGCTGGTTCAACCGGACGCTAGAGGCAACCGCCGACCCGGAGCGGGTGCCGATGCTCTGGCGCCGCTATGCCTACGGCGGCTACCTCCTGCTGCAACAGCTCGACAGCCGCGTGCTCGAACCGCGACTGCCCGCTGCCATCTTCTACAACCTGCTGCTGACAGCGCGGAAGGAAGTATCTAGTAGAAGTTAGTTCTCGCACCCCTCCCCTGTTGCACGGTAGGTGCGAGCTGGGACGATGAGCCGGCCCTCGCGGTCGCAGCCCGGCTTTGTGCCGGGCGACAGGTGCCCGGTGTGCTTGTTCTCGTAGCTTGGCGGCTATTAGAGCTCGCCCAGAAGGGGAGTCGAGGATGCGTCGCGGCGACCCTGGGTGCATTGAGCCGCCGCGCCTGTTTCCCGGCACGCGCCGCAGCGGGTGTGGGGCTCGCCACGGCCGCTGGGACCAGGCCGTGCCTGACCGCACGAACACGTACGCCGTCTCTCGCGTCGGATCATTGCACAGTTAGTTAGACGATAGACTTTCATCCCGGCATCGCACCATTTGGCGGGTCCAATGGACCACGAGCAGCAAAAGGATGTGGGCGGACTAGCAGCAACCGACGCGACTCGTCAGAACGCCGGGGCGGCCCCACGGCACGCCATTCCTCTCCACAAAGGACTTGATGACACGACCATTCCGGAGGTGGCTGGCACCGCCGAGCAGGCCGAAGGTGTTGGAAGAGAAACGAGCAAACCGTCGCGACAACCTACGGATGTCACCGGCTTGGTTATGGCCCTGCTCCTTGACGCTCTCGTAACAATGCCCGCTGTCGGCGTAACGGTAGGACTTGATGCCAGCTCTATGGGGCTCGGTGTGGTGACGGGGCTTGGCTCCGGGGTAGCTGTAGTCATAGCCGTCGCCTTGTTAGTCCGAATACCTGTGGTCCGGAGAGCGACCGTTGTGTTTGTAATGGAATGGGCTCTCGGTCCACTCCACTTATCGACGGTCTCGCTACCAGCACCTTCATGTCCTTCCTTGCCGGTTTTGTCCGGTAGGACTAGTTCCTTCGGGTTGCACCTACGCGACCGGCTGTCGCGCCTGCGACAGTGCGGTCCGGAGACGCCGGCCCCGCCAAGCGCCTGGCCCACGGCTTTGTTCTTAGACCGGCGCGGCGTAGCTCCCGAGCGCAAAGCTGAACGCGCCCACCACCGCGAAGATCCCGGTGAACAGCCCTGACGCGAGTGCTTCGCCGAGGCTGCTCAGCCGCCGCAATCGACGCCCTGCTGCCCGCACGTGACGGTGTGGTAGACGGGTGGTGGCTTGCTGCCAAGGCCGAAGAAGTATCACCAGCACGGCGACAATCGCGGCCGTCAATACGGCGGTCAGCGTCAACTTGGCTCGCATCGACAGCGCCGAGCGTCAGATCGCGCGGTACAGCGCGCCGATCGCAACGAATGGCAGTAGGACGATCGCGATGAGCGCCCCGAGGATGGTCCCGGTTGCGCTGCTCCAGAACAGCCAGTCACCCCCGGTCATGCTGCCGCCGCGATAGCGCCCGCGTCGGTCGTAGTAGATGCGCATCTGTCTGCCCCCTGTTCGAGGTCGTGGATCGTACAGGTACTCACTCCCCAATCGCGCCAGACCCGCTCGACGCGCGCCGGCCGAGGCCCCCCGATTCGACCCGTCCCCGCTCCTGCGACGAAGAGCGGAATCGGCTGAGACGCGTCTGCGGCCACTCGGCGTGGTATGCGCTCGGCCAGATCGACAGGGCGCGCTCCAGCACCGCCAGCGCCTTCTCCGGGCCGCCGTCGGCCAAGTTTGACCCTATCCTCCCCAGACCGTCAGCGGCCCTTGCCGCTTGAGAGTGACGGCCTGCCCGCGCCGAAGTGGACGCGCGCCACCGCGCGGCTTACTTCAACCAGTAGCCGATGACAATCCCTATCCAGCCGGTCGCGGCCTTTTGCAATCCGCTCGACGAACCCCCCATGGAGCAAGACATAAATCCCGAACCCCACCACGACGAGAGAAAAAACGAAGGCCCCGATGAACTTGAGTAAATCTTGTGTTGCTTGCGACACCGGCTCTCGCCCCCTTGAGCCATGAGCGGCAGAACCCTAGTGCTGGGCCGTCTTGCGCTCCTCAGAAAACTGCCGAATTACGCTTGCCGCCCAACGCAATTGGTTTCCGAACAGACGCCTGGATTTCGGCCATGCAGGCTTTTCCTGTTCCCGCTGGTCATCCACCCTTGACGACGAAGGCGGCGGCACCGAAGGCGCTGGTGTTGAAGTTGACATGACGACTACCTCTTGTCTCCTTGGGGCAGGGTCAATCCTGGCCCCTGGCATTGATACGCAAACCGGACGAAAGTCCAGGGTTCCCGCCGCCCGCTCCGCGACTGCTAACTATCCTCGGCGTCCGGATCGACCTTCAGCAGTCAGACCACCAACGCTCCCTCGGGATCAAGCGGGATCGCTATCCACGCCGCGACACTGCCGCCGCCGCCCACCACGCCGATCGCCCTCAGAGCAGGTGCGACCGGCCTGGAGCGGCGAAGCTGCCAAGGCAGAACGCGAACGCGCCAACCGCAGAGAAGATCGCTGTAAACCATCCGGACGCCAGCGCGCCGTCGAGGCTGCGCCACCTGACCGTGGGTGGCGCGCTGTGGCGCGTTCCGCGCGTGTCTGCGGCCCTGGGTGGTCCTCGGATGAGCGGGCGCTCTCCCAAGCGGGGAGCGGGTCAGCGCCGCTGCTGATCGAGGGCCGGAAGCCGCCACCGACGCGTATGCGAATGCCTCGCGTCCGGCCGCCGACTTGAAAGCTGATGAGCGCCTACGCCGAAGGCAAGATCAGGCGGCTACTGCGGTGGTGTGCGACATACCTCAGAGGACTATGGAGGTTGCAGGGGTTGGTAGCATCATCGCGCTTTTTCCGTCCACTAAAGGAGGTACCCACATGTTCCATCGCTTTCGCACGCGACTGCTTTTGCCGCTCGTCCTGGTCGGTGCGTTGATCGCCGCTGCGGTCGCTGCCGCTCCGGCGGTCGCTGCTCACGGCAAGATGGTCAGGTGCATCGGTAATGCCAACTTTTGTGGGGCCACTGTGAGTATCGCGGGGGGTGCCAGCAACCGCGTCGTGAAGATCAAGCTCACCGATACGGACTTCAAGCTCGTGGCGGTGAGGGTCGTTCCGAAGACATCCAAGGGGGCTTTCAGTATCAGCAAGGCTTCCTTCCGCCACGGCGGCTCGCAATACCGGTTCACGCTGAGTGCGGTGGCGGCGAACCCGCCCGGTGCGAAGATCATCCTGTTGTTCGCCGCAGGCGTAAACGCCTGACGCCGGTCGGCCAATGACCCTGCGCTCGTAATCTGAAACGAAGCCGACGGCTGCCTCTCGCGGCGGCGCGCGCCGCCGCCGCGCCCGATCGACGCTGATCGGGCCGGGGGACACAGCGATCCGCCTGGCGGAGATCGCTTCGGGGCGGGGCCGTTGGTCGAGACGCGGCCCAAGAATCCGAAATCCCCGCTCAACAAGACGCGGCTGGCAGGTTTGGAGCGGGGTGGGTGTGATCGAGCTCGTCCGCGAGCCGCTGCAGTTGCTCGAGCGCCCGGTCGTGGTCGGTCTCTGCCCACGCGCGACGCATGCGCGCCTGGATCGGTGGACGGTCGCGCTCGGCCAAGTGCAGGACCACGTTGCGTTCCTTGTGACGAACGCAGCGCTGCACGGGGACCTCTCCGAACACGGTGCGGATCGCCTTGCGCAGCGCCTTGGACCGTCGATCACAAACAGCATCCCCTGGTCGGGATCAA
>JAFAPR010000191.1 GCA_019247075.1 Solirubrobacterales bacterium | reverse complement strand
GATGCTTCTGCAGCTACACGCCAACGGCCACGACGACGTGCAGGCATACGCCAGAGCCATCCGGTTCCAGCTCGAGGCAAACGCCGGGCGTCCGCTCGAGCGACGACGCGCGATCGCCGACCCCGCGGGCTCACCCTCGCTGCGCTGCTTAAGCCCAATCAGAAGCGAGAGGGGGGCGCGACTACTTTCATTCTCATGCTGCCGCGCCTCGGACGATCGCACCGGCTACTTTCCGTTGGTTATGCGTGCGCGCCGGCCGTGACCGTGCCGACGGTCAGCGTCGGGGTGGCCTGCATGACCGTGCCGACGAGCTCGATCTCGTGATCGAGTTCGCTGCGCTGGCGCTTTGTCAGCGAGTGCAGCGGTTCGACGGTGATGGCGAGGTTCTGTCCTGAGCGGCGCTGGTGCCAGACCCCGCCTACGACGCCGTTGATGAGCAGCACCGGATAGTTGCCGGCCTGGCCTGCCGGGGTGAGTGCACGCCTAGCCGCAGCGCCAGGGTAGAGGCGTTCGCGTGGCTGGCCGGCGACAATGTAGGCGTCGAAGTAGGGCAGCAGCCGGACGCCGCGGGGCGGGGCAGTTGGGGCGCCGGTGTCCCCAGCGATCGCCCACATCGGCTCGCCGCCCACGTCGACGCGCTCAAGCGCATCGGCTAGCCCGTCGAAGAGGGCGGCGGCGTGCCGAGGGGTAATGCCTAGCCATCTGGCGAAATGCCGTGGCCCGGCCGGCCCGTACGCGTACAGGTAGCGGGTGACGAGCGCACGAATGGAGTCGTCCGCGTCCGCGGGGCGGAAGCCTCGGAGCCAGCGGTGTGGGTTGCTGTATGTCACCTTACGGTCCCGGTCGTGGCCGAAGCACAGCTTGCCTCGGTGAGCGGCCGCATGGGTGAGCTGGCGCCAGCGTGGCCACTGGTCCTGGAACGCTTCCATCGTCCGCTCGACAGCCCACTCGCCGACGCGATCAGCGATCGCGTCGGTCAACTCGTCGACGGTCAACTCGCTGTCTGCCAGCGCGTCACCCATGGCCGCGATCACTTCCTCCGACTGCTCGGGACTGAACCGAACGCCCTCCGGATGTGCGGACGGCCTGGACGGCAAGGCTGAGAGAGCACCGGTCCACATCGGCAGGTCCACCGTCGCCAGCAGATGGATCGTTCCGCGCGGACCGAACGTCTTGACTAGGGAGCGGTCCTCCCAGAGCGCACGCCGGACGTCGGCGCGCGTCGTCCCGACGATCCGGCGCCCAAGGGAAAGCTCGGCTGCGCTGAGGACCTGGGCATGAGCACCGCACATCGTGCCAGCGATGTCCGCCGGGCGCACCCCTCCGAGGGGCTCGCTCAAGCCATGACGAGACATCCGCCGCGCAACTACCTCGCTCCACTTCAGCACGACCGGCGTCGCAGGCCTAGCGCTCACAAGCGCACATTCTCCACAGCCACCTCATCCACCTCATTGGGCTACTCGACCGCAAGCCCTGCCCAGGCGGAAGCCGTACAGCCCGCGGACGATCGCGTTTGTCCGTCGAGACGCCGATCCGCACGCGACCGCTACGGCGACACAGACTCGCACAGCTCCAGCACCTCGACCAGGCAGGCGTCGAAGGGGCATTCATCATGAGCTTAGGCTTCCGCTCGCTACCTACGACGATGATCCCCGCTACGACCTCGACGTCACCGCACTCAGCCTCGTCCGAGCTCTAGCGGCCAACCAGCACGGCACGACCTACCCCGACACGGCCTGGAACGAATTCAGGCATCGATAGCACCGCCGGGCAACCGTCGCTGGTCGCGACGAAACCATCGACGCTCACCCCAATGTGGGTGCGGATCCGCATGGCACTCCTTCTCATTCGCATGGCACTCCCTTCTCGATCGTGGTTAGCTGGCTGTCGGTTGCGCGCAGGTTTTTACCCGGCCCCCGCGATGCTCGCGCGCCATACCGGGCAGGCTGCCCGAGCCGAGCACCGCGACCAGGACCGCGACGGCGCCGGCGGCGGCGACCACCGCGAACGCGACGGCAGGGCCATCGGTCTGGGCGAGCGCGCCTGCTGCCGCGCTGCCTAACGAGGCACCGATCAGCGAGGCGGCGAGCAGCCACGAGAATGCCTCGGTTTGCGTGCCCGCGGGCGCCGCGGAGTCGACCATCGCGTAGATACTCGAGACGGTAGGCGCGATCGTCGCGCCGGCCAGCGTGATCACGACGCCGATCGCGACCATGCTGTGGGTCGCGAGGATCAGCGCTCCGTGTCCGATCGCTAGCGCGCCCAGCAGGAGGATCAGGCCCCGCACCACCGCCCGCCCTAGTGGCCGCGATCCCGCCGAGCAGTGAGCCCACGCCCCACAGTCCGAGCAGCGGTCCGGCGGTTGAGCTTGCGCCGAGAGCATGCGCGCCGGCGGTGACGCCCACCTCGGTGCCGCCGAACGCCGTCCCGGTGGCGAGCAGGATCATCACCAGGATCCTGATCGTGGGGGAGCGCAGCGAGCCGCCACGAGCACCCGCCCTGCGGCGCGCGGGATGCCACCGGCGTGACGCCGGCTGCCCCGCGAACGCGAGCGTGCCGACGAGCATCACTGATCCGCTGACAACGAGAGCGCCGCCCGGCGACCACAACGACCCGAGCCCGAGCGCGAGCGGTGGACCCGCGACGAACGTCACCTCAAGAATCGTCGACTCAAGCGCGAACAGCGCCGGCAGCCGAGCCGGATCGTCAACTATCGCCGGGAGAAGCGTGCGCACACAAGCAGCAAGCGGCGGGGTGAACAAACCGGTGGCGGCCCCAAGGCCGATCAGCACGAACGCCGGGGTGCTGACCGGCAGAAGCCCATCAACCACCAGCACGAGCGCGGTGGCGAGGGCTCCGCACACGAGCACCATCGTCTGGCCGCAGCGGTCGACCACGCTGCCGAGCAGCGGCGCGGCGGCCGCGCTCGCGACCGCATATGCACCGCTCACGAGACCCGCGACAGCGAACGAACCCGTCAGCCGCTGAGCGTGCACCAACAGCGCGATGCTGAACATCGCCAGCGGGAGCCGCGCCAGAATGGAGCTCCAAAGTAGCGCGCTTGCTCCAGGCGCCGCGACGGCCAGCTCGCGGTTCGTTTCGGCTTTCATGGCTGGTCACCCTAGGCCACAACCGGCCCATGAATAAGAGCCACTTCGGGAGCAAAAAACAGAGCCGCTTTTGGGCGCGCGGCGGCCGCGCGGTTTGCTCTAGAGCAGGTCGGCGACCGCGGCGATGCCTCGTTCGATCGCCGTCTGGCTCAGGTTCCCGAACCCGAGCACAAGTTGTGGCGCACCGCCGCCCCCGCTCGGCCGAAAAGAACTCATCCCATACAACCCGACCGAGCGCTCGCGCGCCTGCTCCACGATCGCCTGCTCATCCGCCTCGGCGGCCAGGTCCGCGACGGCGTGAAACCCTGCAGCCAGCCCATGAAGGACCACGGCCGGCGCTCCCGTGGACAACGCCCGGACCAGCGTGTCACGCCGCGAGCCATAAACCTGACGCATGCGGCGCACCTGGCGGTCAAAACGCCCGGACTCCATGAGTATCGCCAGCGCGAGCTGCTCGAGCGCCGGCGAGCCGCGGTCGCTCAGCCGCTTTTCCTCGATAAGCGGCTCCAGGATATCCGGCGGGCACACGACCCAGCCGAGCCGAAGCCCAGGAGCCAGCGACTTGCTCACCGTGCCGATCAGCGCCACCCGGTCAGGAGCAAGCCCTTGCAGCGCGCCGACCGGATCCCGGTCGTAGCGGAACTCGGCGTCATAGTCATCCTCGATGATCATCGCCCCACACGCCTGCGCCCATGCGACCAACGCCTGCCGCCGCTCAGAAGCCAGCGCAGTCCCGGTCGGGAACTGATGCGTCGGGGTGAGAATCACCGCGCCCACCTCCGCGGCGGCAAGCGCCTCAACATCGATGCCCCTCTTGTCGATCCGCACCGGAACGGCCCGGATCCCGAGCCGCTCGCAGATCGCCAGATAATCCACGTCCCCGGGATCCTCGATCGCCACCCGACCGGTGCCACGCCTCGACAGCGCGCCGAGCACGAGGTTGATCCCCTGGGCAAATCCGCCGCAGACAACCACACGCTCGGCGTCGGCCACCGCCCCGCGCACGCGGCGCAGGTATCCCGCCAGCACGACACGCAGAAACTGCACGCCGCGCGGATCACCATACCCCAGCTCCAGAGGGGTCGCCCCGCGGGATCCCTCACGTAACGCCCACACCCAATCCCGTCGCGGAAAGCTCGTCAGATCGGGAACGCCCGGCCGGAAATCCACGATGGGCCGCGCCAACGGCGGCGGCTGCACCGGCAGCTCAGCGGGGGCGAGCGCACCCGCCGCCACCCGCGTGGCCGAACCGGACCTCGAGGTCAGAAAGCCCTCCGCCTGCAGCTGGCTGTAGCACTCAAGCACCAACCCGCGCGAGATCCCAAGCTCCGCCGCCATCGCTCGCGACGACGGAAGCCGCTCCCCCGCTTCTAGGCGGCCCGAACGGATCGCCTCCCGCAACCCGCGCTCCAGCTGCACTCGAAGCGGCTCACTGGCAGAACGATCGAGCCTGAGCAGAACCTCCGGGCCGACACCGGCCCACTCAACCGACATCCGAACCGATCGTACCGCCGGACCCACACCCGCGCACGCACAAAGGCAGATCACGCGCTGGCCCGGGGAAAGTTGCGTTATTCGCCAAGAGCACAGTCGCGGCGGACGCGCGATGTCGTCACCATGCGAGCGTCAGCTAGGACACGACGCGCGAATGGAAAGCGAGCGTCCGCATCAACCTGCTTGACCTGGCTCGCCAGACCGCTGAGTGCAACCCCGCTGCCGGGTATCGGGCGGAGTGAAGGTGACCCTATCCTTGCAGGTGCTGCGGTCACGTTCCCGCGCGACCCGCCCTCCCAGGCCGCTATTGGGCCACGGAAATGGCCAAAACG
>JAFAPR010000331.1 GCA_019247075.1 Solirubrobacterales bacterium | reverse complement strand
CCGGCGGCCGGATCAAGCCGGCGATCGAGCGCGTGCTGGCTGACGCTGGCGCGGAGATGGTCACCGGTCAGCCGGCCGGCGAGCAGACGTTCAAGGCCCTCGTCTTCGACGCCAGCGGGATCGCCGATAGCGAGCAGCTGCGCGAGGCCTGGGCCTTCTTCCATCACGCGATCCGGCGGGTGCGCCAGTCGGGGCGCGTGCTCGTCCTCGCCACTGCGCCCCAGGACTGCTCCACGCCGCGGGCGGCGACCGCGCAGCGGGCGCTCGAGGGGTTAGCGCGCTCGATTGGGAAGGAAGTGAGGAGAGGCGCCACAGCCCATCTGTTGTACGTGGGCCCCGGCGCAGAGGAGGACATCGCATCGACGCTGCGCTTCTTGCTTTCACCCAAGTCCGCCTACGTGTCGGCCCAGGTCGTCCGGGTGCGTGAGGCCGTGGCCTCGGTTGACGGACTCGACTGGAGCAAGCCGCTCGAGGGAGGGGTCGCGCTCGTGACCGGCGCCGCGCGCGGGATCGGAGAGGCGATCGCGGAGGTCCTCGCTCGTGACCGCGCGCACGTGGTCGGGGTCGACGTACCCGCGCGCGGCGCCGAGCTCGGAGAAGTCACGGGCCGGCTCGGCGGCTCCTCGTTGACCGCGGACATAACAGATCGGGACGCACCGGCGAGGATCGCCACGCATCTGCTCGCGGAGCACGGAGGCGTGGACGTCGTGGTCCACAACGCGGGCGTGACCCGCGACAGGACGCTCGGGCGTATGACCGAGGAGCTGTGGAGCACCGTCATCGAGGTCAACTTGACCGGCGCGGAGCGGATCAATGACGAGTTGCTCGGTCGTGACGTGATTCGCGAGAACGGGCGCATCTGCTGCGCCTCCTCGATCAGCGGCATCGGCGGGAACGCCGGGCAGACCAACTACTCGACCTCGAAGGCAGGCGTGATCGGCATGGTCCAAGCGCTCGCGCCCGAACTGGCAAAGCGCAGGATCACCATCAACGCTGTCGCCCCCGGCTTTATCGACACACCGATGACCCAGGCCATGCCGCTGGCGCCGCGAGAGATCGCCCGGCGGCTTAACAGCCTTTCGCAAGGCGGGCTCCCGGTGGACGTCGCGGAGACGATCGCCTGGTTCGCGAACCCGGCCTCGGGGTCCGTTTACGGCAACGTCGTCCGCGTCTGCGGCCAGAGCATCATGGGGGCCTGAGATGCACTCGCGCCGCGAACCGGCTTGCGGACATGAGGTGAAGCGGCCATCAGCGCCGCGCCGGGGGCTTTTGGGATGACGTCTGAGCGTGTCCTGGATTCATCGCCGTCGCTGGTGCCCCTGTTCGCGCGCTCCGCTGCGGCCATCATCCCGGGGTCCTCACGACTGCCGTTCCTGGGCGGTCGCGGCACGGAGATCCCGGATCTCGTCCTGTCGCTGCCGTCTGCCTCGGTGCAGCGCGAGCGGCTCGCAGCGTACGACAGGGTGTGTGGCTTCTCGCTCGCCGACACGCTGCCGCCGACGTACATCCACGTTCTCGCCTTCCCCCTTCACCTCGCGCTGATGGCAGACTCGCGGTTCCCGTTCGGGGCTATCGGGCTTGTGCACGTGGCCAACGAGATCACGCAGCACAGGCCGGTGAACGTCGGCGAGACGCTTTCGCTGAGGGTCTCGCCGAGCCCGCTTGCGCCCCATCCTCGCGGGCAGCAGTTCTCGCTGCGGACGGAAGCCCGCGTGGGTGAGGAGCTGGTGTGGGTGCAACTGGGCACGATCCTGAGGCGCCGAGGCTCTGGGAGCTCTGAGCAGTCGGGCGGCTCAGCGTCGCCGCCGAGTACGCCTGCCGTACCGCTGGCAGGCAACGCCGAGCTCCATGCGACCGCCACCTGGAAGCTCCGCGGCGACCTCGGTCGTCGCTACGCCGCCGTCTCGGGCGACATAAACCCAATCCACCTGCACGGCCTGACCGGGAGGCTGCTGGGCTTCCCTGGGGCGATTGCACACGGCATGTGGACCAAGGCTCGTTGCCTGGCGGCGCTCGAAGGGCGCCTTCCCGACTCCTTCACGGTCACGGTATCGTTCCGCCGGCCCATCGTTCTTCCCGCCTCGGTCGCGTTCCTCGAGGCGCCCGCGCCGCCCGATGCGGGCTTCGAGGGCCTCCGCTTCGCCGTCCGCGATGCGACGCCGCACCTGGACGGGATCGTGAAGTTCGCCTAAGAGCCTGTCTCAGAACCCCCTGCAGAGCGGCCTGGGATAGTTGGAAGCCGATGCGCCCGTTTCCTCGCCCTGACCCCTGCCACTGCCTTGACCACCTTCGCTGACCTAGGCCTCGCGCCGGAGCTGCTCGAGGCCGTCAAGGACGTCGGTTACGAGGCGCCGAGCCCTATCCAGGAGCAGGCGATCCCGCCACTTCAGAGGGGTCTCGACGTGATCGGGCAGGCGCAGACGGGGTCCGGGAAGACGGCGGCTTTTGGGCTGCCCATGCTCCAGTACGTGGACCTGGACGAGACCGAAGTCCAAGGATTGGTGCTGACCCCGACGCGCGAGCTCTGCATCCAGGTCACGCAGGCGCTGCGCGCGTATGGCGCGCGCAAGGGCGTCGATGTCGTGGCCGTCTTCGGCGGCGCACCGATCCGCTCGCAACAGGCGCAGTTGCGCGCCGGCGGACAGATCGTTGTGGGCACGGTGGGGAGGGTCAAGGACCTGATCTCGCGCCACTCGCTGCTACTGCACCATTGCCGCTTTGTGGTGCTCGACGAGGCCGACGAGATGCTCGACCTCGGCTTCCTCGAGGACGTCGAGCGGATCCTCTCGCTGATGCCGGCGAGCCGCCAGACCGCCCTGTTCTCGGCGACGATGCCGCCCGAGATCAGGCGGCTCGCCAGCCGGTACCTATACGACCCGGTCACGGTGCGCGTGGAGGCACCGACGCTTACGGTGGACACGGTCGAGCAGTTCGGCCTGGAGGTGTCGCCGCGGGGCAAGAATGACGCGCTGGTGGACGTCCTCGAGGCCGAGCGGCCCGAGCAGGCGCTCATATTCGTGCGCACCAAGATTCGCTGCGAGCAGCTCTATCGGGCGCTCCGCGAGCGGGGGCTGAACGTCAAGGCTCTGCACGGCGACATGACGCAGGGGGCGCGTGACGGAGTCATGATCTCGTTCAAGGAGGGCCGCTTGCCCATGCTGGTCGCGACCGACGTCGCCGCGCGCGGGCTCGACATCTCGGGCATCTCGCATGTCATCAACTTCGACGTCCCCACCTCGCCCGATGTCTACGTCCACCGGATCGGCCGGACCGCCCGGGTTGGGCGAAGCGGCCGCGCGATCACCCTCTACGAACCGCGCCAGCGGCGCGAAATCGAGGCGATCGAGCGCCACGCCGGGGTAAAGCTCGCGCCGTGGGTCAAAGGCGCCCACGTGGCGCCTTTGCCGGTCACGGCGCCTCCACGCCGCCACTCCAAACCGCACATCCGTCAGGTAGCCGATGGTCCGGTGCGCAAGCTGGTCCTCGCGGGCGGCCGAGCGACCGGGCTCGAGCCCTCGGATTTGATCCACGCGATCACCGCCGCCACGGGTCTCGACGGAGAAGCGGTACGCAACGTGCGCGTGCTCGAACGGTTCGCGTTTTTGGAGGTCCCGGCCAGCGAGGCGGACAGGGTGGTGCAGCGCAGCGACCACCTGGAGGTCCGCGGCGCGCCTCTGCGCGTGGAGTTGGCACCGCAGTGACCTCTGAGCCCGCGTGCCCAGGTTAGTCAGCGGTCATTAATTGGTTAGCCTGGACCTCAATGAGCCAAGCAAAGATCAATACCAGCCGTGGCACGATCGAGGTCGAGCTGTTCGATGAGGATGCTCCCAAGACGGTCGCGAACTTCCGCGAGCTCGCCACCGACCACTTCTACGATGGCGTGATCTTCCATCGCGTCATCAGGGACTTCATGGTCCAGGGGGGCGATCCCGAGGGCACCGGCACGGGCGGACCCGGCTATACGTTCGACGACGAGATCAACCGGCACAAGATCGTGCGGGGGGCGTTGGCGATGGCGAATGCCGGCCCGGACTCCAACGGTTCGCAGTTCTTCATCCTCACCGCAGAGGCGGCGCCGTGGCTTGACGGCAAGCACACGGTATTTGGCCGCGTCAGCGCCGGCATGGACGCGGTCGACGCGATCGAGTCGGTCCCCACCGGCGCCAACGACCGGCCGCTGGATCCCCCCGCGATCGAGTCGATTGAGCTCGATGAGGAGTAGCGCCGCGGGCCGCTGAGCAGCGCGTGCTGACTGGTGCCGCGGGCCGCCCCCGAGACCTCGAGAGAGCCTGAAGGCCAGCTCGGGCGGCGCTCCTCAGAAGCCCTGGTCCGTGACTTCAACCGCCCGTCGCGCCAGCTGTACCACCCCTTCGCCGAAGGTCTTCAAGAAGGGATCGTCGGTCGAGCCCTGCAGCGCCCGCTTGTAGTTGCCCTCCATGAAGACCACCGCCTTCCAGAGGGCAAGCGTTACATACCAGTTAAGCGCATGCATCGAGCGACCCGAGCGCTCCTCGTAGCGCTCGATCAGCTGCCGCCGACTGGGGAAGCCCGGGAGGGTCGTGACGCCCTGAAGGTTGAAGGCGCCGATGGGCCGGTCCCCGGGCTCGAGCCAGTGGATCATCAGATAGCCAAGATCGGCGAGGGGGTCCCCGATCGTGGCCATCTCCCAATCGAAGATGGCCACCACACGAGCGGGCGCGTCGGCTGCCAGCATCGTGTTGCCAAGCCGGTAATCGCCGTGGACGACGGTCGCCGGAGGCGACTCGGGCATGTGGAAGCGAAGCCACTCGTAGGCGCGCTCGACCTCGGGCAGATCACGCGTCCGGTTGTGGTCCCACAGGCCGCTGAAGCGCCGCAGCTGGCGTTCGAGGTATCCGGTCGGTTTGCCGAAACCCTCGAGTCCCACGCCGCGCCAGTCGACCGCGTGCAACTCCACCAGCG
>JAFAPR010000322.1 GCA_019247075.1 Solirubrobacterales bacterium | reverse complement strand
GCCGGACGCGCCGGGCGCGGTCACCGTGTCGATAGTGGAGGCAGTTGAGCCCGAGACAAGTCTGGTGCTGGGCCGCGGGACCTCGGATTGTCGCTGCGAGCACGAACCCCAGATTCGGTTATCACCAAGGTCCCTCCCCGGCGGGTCGTAATCGTCAACCGCCGGAAGGAGGCAGCAGTGCAGCAGATCTATGACCGAGTGGCCGGCCTGGATGTCCACCGCGACAACGTCGTCGCGTGCTTCCGCAGACGCGGTCCGCGGGGCGGCGCGGTGTTCGAGAAGGATCGGTTCACGACCACGACTTCCGGACTTAGGGAGTTGGAGGCTTGGTTGGGGGACAGGCGGGTGGAACTGGTGGCGATGGAGGCCACGGGCGTGTACTGGAAGCCGGTCCTTTATGCGCTTGAGTCGAGGTTTACGGTGTGGCTGTGCAACGCTCGGAACGTTAAGAAGGTCCCCGGGCGCAAGACCGACCTCACCGATGCCGAGTGGCTGTCTGATGTGGCCGCTCATGGGATGGTCCGCCCGAGCTTCGTGCCGCCGCCCGCGATCCGTGAGCTGCGCGAGCTAACGCGCTACCGCAAGACCCAGAGTGACGCGCGCGCGGCCGAGATCCAGCGGCTGGAGAAGGTCCTCCAGGATGCGGGGATCAAGCTGACCTCGGTCGCCTCCAGGGTCCTGACCCAGTCCGGGCGCTCCATAATCGAGGCGCTCATCGCCGGCGAACGCGACGGGGCGCGCCTCGCCGAGTTGGCGAAGGGAAAGATGCGCCCGAAGATCCCGGCGCTCACCGAGGCGCTGACCGGCCACTTCGGCTCCCACCATGCCGTCGCCTGTCATCGGATCCTCGGCCACCTCGACTTCCTCAACGAGTCGATTCAGGCGCTGACCGCGGAGATCGATGCACGCACGGCGGCGTTCGCGCCGGTGTACACGTCGCTGTTGCGGGTGCCGGGCTTTGACCGTATCTCGACCGACGTGATCCTCGCCGAGACGGGCGCCGACATGTCCCGGTTCCCGACCCCGGGCGATCTGGCCTCCTGGGTCGGCGTGTGCCCGGGCAGCCACGAATCTGCCGGCAAACACCGCCGCGTCGGCACCACGAAGGGCAACCCCTGGCTGCGGCGCACGCTAATCGAGTCCGCCCGCGCCGCCGCGCGGACCAAGGGCAGCTACTTCGGGGCCCAATACCGCCAGATCGCACGCCGCCGCGGTCCCAACAAGGCAGCCATGGCAGTCGCCCACTCGCTGATCGAGCTGGTCTGGCACCTGCTCAGTACCGGCGAGGTCTATAAGGACCTTGGCGACGACTACTTCACCTCTCGCCAGGACCCCGAGCGGCGCGCCCGCCGTCTCATCGCCCAGCTCGAAGAACTCGGCTTCAAAGTCACGCTGGAGGCAGCCGCCGCCGCATAACCGCCGTCAGCCCCCTCTCCCAGACTCGGCATAGCCCGAGAGGCCTTCGCACGCCGTTTTCTCTGCCGCCACGCTCGCCCCACGACTGGCATTTCACCCCAGGTCGACGCGCGGGTGCTGGCGGAGCTCTGCCGGCGTGATCTGGTGCCGGCGGTGTGGGTGCCCTCGCTGTCGGACCGCGAGCTGCGCGAGCGCTTGAACCGCCGCGCGCACCTGATCCGCCTGCGGACCGCCGCCCGCAACCGGGTGTTCGGCGCGCTGAGCCAGTGGGGCCTTCGGATTCCGGTTCGGGTGCTCCAGGTCGGCGATCCGATGACGCTGCTCGAGCGACGCGGGGTGCCGGCCGTTTGGCGACGCTCGGTCGCCGAGGCGCTCGCGGCGATCGACATGCTCGACGAGCGCATCGGCCCGCTGGACGCCGAGCTGCGGGTTATCGCCCAGGCAGACCGGCGCGTGCAGCTGCTGCTCACGATCCCGGGCATCGGCGAGCACCTGGGGCTGATCATCGCCGCCGAGATCGGCGAGATCGCGAGATTCCCGGGCCCGCGCAAGCTGATCGGCTTCGCCGGCCTCGCCCCGCGGGTCGCCCAGTCCGGTCAGAGCTCGCGCACCGGCGCCCTGTCAAAGGCGGGCTCCCGCGCGCTGCGCTGGGCGGCCGTCGAAGCGGCGCAGTGTGCGTGGCGGCCGACCAACCCGTGGCATCGGCTGTACCTCGACGTCAAGCAGCGCACCGGCAAGTCCAACCCGGCCAAGAGCGCGGTCGCACGCAAGATCCTCATCGCCGCCTGGCATGTCCTGGCTCGCCAACAGCCGTTTAAGCCCAGCCGCGTCCAGCGCGGCGACGATCCTGTCCCGGCAAGCTCCCACTTTCATCTGGCCGCCTGACGGCCCCCGACGGAATTGAGAAGCCGGGACAGCTCCCATCGACACAATGCGCCGCCAAGCGCCGAAAGAGAACTGAGCACGTCCTCAACACCAGGCAAAGGGAGGGGGTTGACCAGGAACCAATCTTCAAA
>JAFAPR010000182.1 GCA_019247075.1 Solirubrobacterales bacterium | reverse complement strand
AGCCCGGCCCTAGCGCGCCCGCCCGCGTTTGCGGCGGCGACGCTCGGCCGGGCTTGGCTTGCGCGGCTTGGGCCGCGGCTTGGAACCGGCGCGAGCGCGCCCTCCGAGACCGGCCATCGCGGCGGCCCCTTGGCGGACGGGCGCGCGCCGGCGGGAGTCGCGCCAGATGAACAGCGAGATGCCGCCTAGCACGACGATCGCGCCCACCGCAATCAAGGCCGCGTCCGCGCCGCTGAAGCCACCGCCGGACGACGTCGAGCCCGTGTTCGTGGTCACAGGCGCGGAAGGCGACGTGGTCGGAGGCGCAGAGGGCGCCGTGGTCGCGGGCGCGGTCGGCGTTGGCGCTTGCGGCAATCCCGGAGACAGGGGGTTACCAGGGCTGGGGCCCTGGGCCGCAGCGAGAGCCGGAGCAGCGAGAGCCGCGGTCAGTGCGCAAAGGACCGCTGCGGCCCTGCGAGGCGAGGCTGGGCGAATAAACGACAACATACGTCGTTTACTCATCCAGCCTCCGGGTGGGGGTGGCGGATGCCCCCAGCGGCCTCTCCATTTCCGGCGTCTCCGGGGCGGCGCGGTAGGGATGCTCGGGCGCGACGTCCTCCTCGTGATACACGCTCTCCGCGTTGACGGCCCAGATGTCGTGATGGGTGCCGAGCAAGATGTTGTCCACCGCCCGCATCGCGGTCAGCATCGAGTGGTCGGAGTTGTTGTAGCGGTGTAAGCCATTGCGCCCCACCTGCACGAGGTTGTCAACGCCCTCAAGCCAGCCGCGGATGGTCGCCACACGCTCACCGTATTCCACGTCATACATGGGGTAGGCCTTGTTGACCCGTACGACGAAGCCCATCTTCACCGTCTCGGCCCGCGCCAGTCCAAGCTTCTGGATCTCGTGCGTCGCCATCCCCACGAGCTCTTCGTCCGGCATGCTCCACAGCCCATCACCCTCGAAGCAGAAGTACTCCATGCCGATCGAAGCATCGCTGTCGCCAGGCACCATCCACGGGCTCCATGAGCGGAAGTTCTGGATCCTCAGCACCCTAACCCCCGGCTGGTGGATGTAGATCCAGTTGTCCGGAAACAGGTCCTCGCCCTCGATCACCAGCGCAACCGTCAAGAAATCCCGGTAGCGCAACCCGCGCGCAGCGTCCCGCACATCGACAGGCGCCTCAGGATCGGCGATTGCGACGGTGCTGCGCAGCGGCAGGGAAGAGATCACATACGCCGGCCTGAGCGTCTCCCCGCCCGCCACGACCTCCACCACGTGGCCGCCGCCCGGATCCAGGCGCAACCGCGTCACGGGGGCGTTCAGCCGTACCTCGCCGCCGTGGGCGCGGATCTGAGACGTCATCGCCTCCCACATCTGTCCGGGGCCGTAGCGGGGGTAGTTGAACTCGGAGATGAGCGACTTGATTTCGTTGCCCTTGTTGCCGAAAAAGGCCGACTTGGCGGCGCTGAAGAACGACAGCCCCTTGATCCGCTGGGCGGCCCACTCGGACCGGATCTCGGCGGTGGAGACGCCCCAGAGCTTCTCCGTGTACGTCTTGAAGAAATGGCGGTAGAGGCGCTTGCCGAAGCGGTTGGAGACCCAGGCCTCGAAGCTGTCCTCGCGTCCCCTCGGCTTGAGCGCCGCCCACAGGTAGGACAAGCCGCAGCGCGTGAGCTCGACGGGGCCCAGCTTGCGGATCACGTCCATCCCTTGAAGCGGGTACTCCAGGAATTTCCCGTTCCAGTAGATCCTGGACTGGCGTGGGCGGCGCAAGAACTCCTCCCCGAGAATCGCGTGCCACAAGTCGTCGACCTCCTTGGCCTTCGTGAAGAAGCGGTGGCCGCCGAGGTCGAACCTGTAGCCGTCGCGCACCTCTGTCCGGGCCAGTCCACCCACCTGGTCGGTTGCCTCGAGAACGACAACGGACTTGCCCTGCTCGGCGAGAACGTAACCGGCGGTGAGCCCGGCAGGTCCGGCGCCAAGCACGAGTACCGGGTGCTCGGGAGTGATCTCGGCGCCGCGCTCCGGCGCCCCGGACACAACGGCCGGTTCAGTCGGGGTGATCTTGCTCACGACAGCTTCCTGTAGAGGACCGCGCTGTCGGGCTCGAACAGCGCCTCCTGGTAGTTGTGCGGGGCCCAGGCGACCTGCTTGAGCACGCCGCGACTCACGTCTGACTGCAGGATCCCGCCCCACTCTGCCGCGCGGCGGCGTATCAGACGCGTCCACGGTGCCTCCCAGTTCTGCACCCCCTCGGTCAGGGGCCGAACATACAGGAGCTGCTGACCAGGTCGAAGGCTTGCCACCATCGGATCCAGGGTGGCCGCCGGATCGGCGCGCTGGAGGCGGCCGAGCGCGTCGACCCAGTTCATGTAGCTGGGATCCGACAGCCGGCCGATCGAGGTCGCGTAACTGAGTCCCGGCGGGAGGTAGTACCACGCCAGCGGGGTCTGCTCGGGCTGGGCCACGACCACCAGATCACCTCGGTGCAGCTGGGGCCCCACCTCACCCGCGACGTCGCGCATGTCGCTCTTGACGGGATACGCGAACTGGCTCGGATGGGGCACCAAAAATGCGATCGTCGCGACGACGACGGCGATCCCAACGATGCCGGCGCGCGCGCATCCGAGCGCGGCAATCAGCAGGATCGCGGGCAGCACGGGCGCGAAGTAACGCGACACGTACGCAGGCGTGATCTGCGAGCCCAGCCACGCAATCGCGAGCGTGCCCGCGGCGATCGCGATCAGCGTCCACAACCCGACCGCGTCGTGGCTGCGCCGCAGCCGCCGCGTGAACAGCGCGGCGAGCCCCGCGACGCACCCCAAGATCAGCGCGATCGTGACCCTGTCCCCGCCGAGCAGGTCGCGGGAGATCAAGAGCGGCGTGCCCAGGCCCGGGGCGTGGGACCAGGGCGCGCCCGTGTGCGTGGCCTGGTAGATGACGTTCGGGAGCCAGGGGATGAACAGGACGCCGGCGCCGAAGAAGGTCAGCATGGCATCGCGCAGCAAGCCACGGCGGTCGTCGGTCACGACGAACACGGGGATCAGCGCGATCAGCGAGCCGGCGAAGAAGAAGATGCCCCACGAGTGGGTGTAGAGCATCAGCGCGAGCGCGACCGCGAACAAGAAGAGATAGCGGCGCCGGCGGTACAGGAAACCGTGCAGGAAGGCGGCGGTCGCGATCAGGCCGAGCAGCGCCATCAGCTCGTACATGCGCGTCTCTTCGGCGTACGTCGTAAGCCACGCGTTGAAGGCGTAGAGGATCGCCGCGATCAGGCCCACCCGACGCCCGAACAGGCTCCAACCGGCCCACATCGCCACAGGGATCGTGAGCAGTCCAAAGACCAGCGACAACGCGTGCGTGGCGCTCTCGCTGGCGCCGAACATCCGCATCCAGAAGTGCAGCAGCAGGTAGTAGAGCGGCGGGTTGCCGTCGTGGCGGAGAATGCCCGGGATCGCGCTCATGGGATGGAGCGAGATGCCGGTCGTGATCGCCTCGTCGATCCAGAACTGCCCGCCGAGTGCGCGCGTGCGGACGTACGCCGAGACCGCCAACAGAATCACCAGAGTGGCCGACGCGATCACCCAGTTCGGCACCTCGGCCAGCCGTCCCAGACGTCCTGGGCGACGTTCCCCTGCGGGTCGGGGCTCAGGCGGCGCAACCGTCGTCAAGCGCTACTCCTTCGGCTCCTTCACGCCCTGCCCGAGGCAGTTCTCGATCAACGTCAACTCGGACCCCGGCGTGTGGTTCGGATACAGCAGCGCGGCGCCGATGACCTCGGCCCCCTGCGCTTTGGCCTCGATCTGCTGTCCCTCCGCGATGCCCGCGGTCGGTTCGAAGACGATCATCGCGCCGTCGGGCGGCTGGCCGACCTGAAGCCCGACGCGGCCGCGCTGTGAGACCTGAAGGTGGTTTGCGCGCAGGCACGCGAAGTAGTTCTGGCCCGCTGTGCGGGGGTCGAGCGCACGGCCGCGCCCGCCGGGCGGCTTGGCAAGCCCCGCGCACCCCGACAGCACAAGTGCAGCAACGCCTGCGGCCGCCATGGCCTTTACCTGTGACACACCGCCAGAGTAGAAGATCGATGCCTCGACTCGACCACTACTCTCCCCGCATGTGAGCCTGCTCGCCGCCCTGACTGGTCCCTTGCCGAAGGTCGGCGTGGTGCTAATCGCGGTGCTTGCGGCGGTTGCTCTGCTCGCGCACGGGACGCGCTTGCGGGCGGCGGCCATCGTGAGCTGCCTGGTGCTCTCGCCGGTTCTGCTGCTAGCCGAGATCTGGCACTCGCCGCACGTCTCGGCGATCCGCCACCACCCCCTCGAGGCCGCGGCTGTCGCGGTGGCCGCGCTCATCTTCGTGGCGGCGCTCGCCTGGCTTATCGCGCCGCGGCCCTGGTTGCTCGGCGTCCTTGCCGTGCTCACCTTGCCCTTCCGAGTGCCCGTATCCGCGGGCGGCAGCACCGCGGATCTGCTGGTGCCGCTGTATTTCGTCGTCGCTGCGGGCGCGCTTGCGTTCGCCCTGCCAGCGATCCTGGGCCGACCGAGTCCGTTGCGGGCAGGACCCGCGCCGGGTGGATCCCTGGTCACGTGGCTCAGGCGGCTGCTGGCGCTTGTGATCGTGTTCTACGCGGCCCAGTCGCTGTACTCGCCGACCGTCGGCTCGCCGAGCGGGTTCGAGAAGGCGCTCCAGAACATGGTCTTCTTCTACGTCCCGTTCGCCGTGCTCTTCTGCCTGCTCGAGCGCGTCGAGTGGACTCCTCGCCTGTTGCGCAGCTGCCTGGTGCTGCTGGTCGCGATGGGGCTGGTGTTCTCCGGGATCGCCTTCTACGAGTACGCCACGAGGACGGTGCTATTCAACTCCAAGCTGGTTGCCAGTAACCAGCTGTACACCTATTTCGTCGTCAATTCGGTCTTCTTCGACCCGAACATCTTCGGTCGCTTCGTCGCGCTGGTGATGGTGCTGCTGGCGGTGCTACTGCTCTATGACCGACCGCAGCGCGAGCAGGTCGCGATCGCAGGCGTCCTGGTGGTGTTGTGGGTCGCGCTGGTCCTGAGCCTGTCCCGCTCGAGCATGGCCGGGCTGCTCGTCGCCCTGGCCCTGGTCGCCGCCGTGCGCTGGCGGCTCTGGCGCACGCTCGCGCTGGCCGCGGCCGTGCTCGTGATAGGTGGCGCTGCGGTCGCGATCTCGCCGACCACCTTCGGCTTCAACCAGAGCTTCAACGGCGTCTCCGCGGGGAGGGGCAGCGTGCTCTCGGGCGGCGCGAGGCTGTTCGCGCATCGCCCGCTTCTGGGCTACGGCTCAGGTTCGTTCGAGATCGAGTACCACAGGCACAACCCGGCGTCGGGTCCACTCACTGCCTCCCACACCACGCCGGTCACGCTCGCCGCCGAGCAGGGGCTCGTCGGCGTAGTGCCCTACGTCGCGCTTGTCGTGGTGGCGCTGATCGTGCTGGTTCGCGACACGCGCGAGGACCCGGCGCGCGCCGCGATCGCAGCGGCCTTCGCGGCCTTGCTGGTCCACACGATGCTATACGCCGACTTCCTCGAGGATCCGACGACCTGGGCCCTGCTCGCGGTCGGAGGGGCGCTTGCGCGGGCGCCGCGGCCACGGGAGGCAGCGGCGGCGATCCGCACAGCCCCGGTGCCCGCGATCGGTGGCTTGGCCGCCCCGGCGAGGCTAGAACCGGTCTCGGCGCCCCCGACCGGGCGCGGGTTCCTCCGCCGCCAAGGCAAGCCGCAACAGTAGTTCGTGGAGCGTCTTTCGATCCTCCGGGCTCAGGGGGGCGAGCAGATCGTCCTCTGCCGTGCGGGCGACCTGCCGACCGCGGCCAAGCACCTCGCGACCCTGCTCGGTCAGGTGCAAAGCATGGGCTCGGCGGTCGGAGGGGTGGGGGCGCCGCTCCACCAGTCCTCGCGCCTCCAGGTCGTCGATCGTCGCGACCATCGAGCTCGGATCGATGCCGGTGCACTTCCCGAGGAACTGCTGGGTCGTGGGGCCTTCGACCTCGAGCACGTTCAGGGCCCCCCACATGCGCGCGGTCACCCCAAGCTCGGCGATCCGCTCGGAGAACCGCCTTGCCGCAACGTGGCCCATGCGCGCGAGCAGGAAGCCGGTGTGCTTGACGAGCGCGCGATGGGTGCCGGGCGGGGCGACGAACGGCTTGAAATCCGAGACCGTCACGGGCTAAACAAGTTTAGCGACAAAGCTTGCTGCAGGCAATAGTTTCCAAGCTGAACCTTGCGGTCAATAAACAAAAGCCCTGCCGGAGAGGTGACGCCAGCCCGCCCCCGGAAGGCACCCGTGCCGACCGGGCGGCGCCGGCCTAGAGAGGAAATGAGCAGCGCGCCGAATCAACCGGCTGCGGTACGGTGCCACCCGATGAGCTTGGAAACGGCACCGGAGGTGGCGACCGTTGAGGTCGCGCCGGTCGACGGACCCGGCGACCTGCGGGCGTTCGTCGCGTTGCCTTTCCGGCTCCACAGGGGGTCGCCATGGATTCCGCCGCTCAAGCTGGAGCGATACGCGTTCCTGACCCGCAAGCTCAATCCTTACTTCAAGCACGGCGAGGCGCAGTACTTTCTCGCCCGCCGTGACGGCGCGGTGGTCGGTCGGATCACTGCCCAGATCGATCACGCCTTCAACGCCTATCACGCGGCCAGCTGGGGTATGTTCGGCTTCCTGGAGTTCGAGGATGACCAGGGGGTCCTGCCCGCCCTCCTGGACGCAGCGGCGGCGTGGTTGGCCGAGCGAGGCTGCGAGCGGATGGTGGGCCCCATGGACTTCTCCATGAACGAGGAATGCGGCGTGCTCATCGAAGGGTTCGACCTCGAGCCGATGATCAAGCAACCGTGGCACCCGCCCTACTACCAGCGCCAGTGCGAAGCGGCGGGGTTGACGAAGGCGGTGGACCTCTATCACTGGGAGCTCCACCTCGCCGACCGCGACGAGCGGATGCTGCCGGTGCTGCCGCGCCTAGCGCAGCGGGCCCGAGAGCGGCAGGGCATCACGATCCGGCGGATGTCTCGCCGGCGGTTGCGGCGTGAGATGGACGAGTTCGCCAAGGTCTACAACGCGGCCTGGTGCCGGAACTGGGGCTTCGTCCCCTATGGGAAGGAAGACCTCGACGAGCTGGCGCTCACCTTGCAGATCGTCTATGACCGCAACTGGTTCATGATCGCCGAGCAGGAGGGGCGGACCGTGGGCATGGCGATCACAATTCCCGACGTCAACCAGGCGCTGAAGCGGATGGGCGGGCGACTGTTGCCGCTGGGCTGGTGGCATCTGGTGAGCAGGCAACGGTTCGTGGATCGGATGCGCATCGGCTTTTTGGGCGTGCTCCCCGAGTACGAGCACACGGGGGCCGCTGCGGCGCTCTACATGGAGCATTTCGAGACGGCCGCGCGGACCGGGCTAACGCACGGCGAGGCGGGGTGGATCCTCGAGACCAACCGTTCGATGAACCGCGGGCTGGAGGCGATGGGCGGACGCATCGTAAAGCGCTGCCGCGTCTACGAGCGGCAGCTCGGGGTCATATAACCGCCGCTGGGCGCAACCGCCGTGCTCGTGGGGGGTGTATAGGAAGCGATGTCCGTCACCGTCGTGGGATCGATCGCCTTCGACGCGGTTACGACGCCGTTCGGGTCGCGCGAGCGCATGCTCGGCGGATCTGCCGTCCACTTCGCGCTGGCCGCATCGTTCTTCGA
>JAFAPR010000168.1 GCA_019247075.1 Solirubrobacterales bacterium | reverse complement strand
GGCCTCGGGCAGCGCGCGCTGGACACGCTCGCCAAGCGAGTCGTCGCCCGAGATCGAGAGCTTCGGCGGGAAGCCGCCCGAGAAATCGAGCGGATTCATGGCGTCGATCACGACCTTGCCGCTGAAGTTTGCAGCGCCGACGTCGGCGATCACCTGTTCGGCGGCATTGCCCAGGACCGCGAGGACGAGCAACTCTCCGTGGGCGGCGGCCTGAGCGAACGTGCCGGCCCGAATACCGGCTCCGTCGGCCGACAGCCACTCACGTAGCCCGGTGTTGCCCGGGTCGCGCGAGCCGATCATCACGTCGTGGCCGCGGCTACTGAACCCGGTAGCCAATCGCCGCCCAACCTCGCCGGTTCCAAGCACCCCTACGCGGCCCTGCGGTAAGCGGCCGTTCGCCATCTCTGCTCCTCTCGGTCGGGTGCGCCGCAATCTACTGGGCGCCACAAGATGGGCGGCGAGACAGAACGTTGGCGTCCCGTACGATCACCGTCCGAGCGAGTAGCTCTGGATGTCGCCGTCGAGGGTCGACTGCGACGTGTATTGGCCGGTGTGGACGTCCACGACCTTGCCTGCGCGGTTGATGAAGATCGTGGTCGGCAGTCCCTCGACAGAGGCCAGCGAGCCGAGCGCGGCGATGGTGGTCTCGTAGCTGGGGTAGCTGACCGGGTGGTGCTTCAGGAAGGTGCGCGCGCTGCCAGCGGAGTCATCGGTGTCGGCCCCCAGGAACGCGACCTTTCGCCCGTAGCGCAGCGAGGCGGAGGCAAACAGGCCGAATTCCTGCTGGCACGGGGTGCACCAGGAGGCCCAGGCGTTGATCACGATCGGGTAGCCGTGCAGCGCGCGAAGCCTCGCGTCAAGGGCCGAGGAGAGCAGTTGGCCTGCCTGGGCGTGGAGCGCCTGAAGGGCGGTGGGGGAGCCCGCGAGCTGCCCTCCGGTGTCGCTTTGGAGGTTTGGTTTGGGTGCGTGTGCGAGCGCGTAGCGCACCTGCTTTACGAGCGCGCCGCTGGTGGGCCAGCCGGCGGTGCTGAGATCGCGGTACCAGAGAAACTCGCCCGCAGGTGAGAGTAGCTCGAGCCACGGCTCGTCCTGAACCCGGTAGCCGTCGCCGACGCGCCCGCTCCGGTCGATAGCGACCGGGTAGGAGAGTGGGTGCGGAAGGCGGCGCAAAAAGCGCGGCAGCGCGCTCGCCGACGGCTCGACGCTGCCCTCGTCGACGGCCACCAGCGCGGGCAGCCGTCCACGCGCCGCCGCCCGCTGGTAGCGGTCAAGCGAGTCGAGCCGGGCCCCCAGGTTGGTCACCTCCGAGTCCCAGGTGTCGAAGAACAGCACCAGCCTTGACTCGTCGCCGGGGCCCAGGCGGACCGAGCCACCGCCCGCGCGCGGGAGCCTCACCGGCGTGCCTGGGTCGATCGCCGGGATCTGGTTGTAGGTGGTGACCGAGGGCACCGCGGGGTGGCCCGGCAAGAGCCGCGAGGCGTTCTGCGCAAGCTCCTGCCCCAGCTGGTCGACGCTGGCATACGACATCTGGGTCAGATACAGCCGCGAGAGGGTGCCCCGGGGGGTGATCACGTACAGCGCTGGAGTGTGGTCGATTAGGCCGTGCACGACCCGCGCCTCAATCCCGTAGGTCTTCCAGACGCGCTTTAGCTCGGGTAGCGCCCCCGTCAAAAAGTGCCACTTGTCCGTCATTCCGTGCACGCGCGAGTAGTCGCGCACCCACTTGACGGCGGTCGCGGTCGGGTTGGCGCCGACGCCGAGCAGCTCCACCCGCGATGCCGCATTACCCAACAGCGCCTTCGCCTCCAGCATCGCGGTCGTAGTCAGTGGGCAAACCGTGGTGCACACCGGGTCGTTGAACGCCAGGATCACCACCTTGCCGCGGAAGTCGCTGAGCGACACCGAACGACCGAACTGGTCGGTCAACGTGAAGTTGACGGCCCGCCCCGAAATCGGCGTGCCCGGGTCAAGGACCGGATTGTTCGTGGCGCTCGCGGAGGAAGAATTACGACCGGTTACGAGCGCGAGAGCCGCGCCCACGCCGGCCGCCACGACCATCGTGGCCACGGCGAGCACCACCATTGAACGTCGCTGCTTGCTCATGGCTCCAGTCGTCAGCTACGCCACAGTGAAGCAGGCTGTCGCGGGCTCGAGGACGGCGTGGCGGGGATACTCGGGGTATGAGCGAGCGAGTGGCCAGCCGGATCTTGACCGGGCGGCTTGCTTCCGGCCGTCCGCGACCCGAGGACGTGCGTGCGCGAGCGTGCCAGCTCGCCCTGGAGGGGTGGGTGCGGTTGATGGAGGACGGCGCGCTTTGTGTGCACGCGGAGGGGAAGCCCTCGGCGCTACAGGCGTTGGTCTCATGGCTCCGTTGCGCAGTGGAGCCGAACTCGGTTGCGGACCAACCGGTCCGGGTCGAGGGGCACGAGCAATTTGCGATCCGCGGCGTGCCGGCCGGCGTTTTCGTCGTCCAGGAGCACCAGGCCACCGCCCATCACTTCGACCTGCGCCTCGAGGTCGGCGGGTTGATGCGCTCCTGGGCCGTCCCCAGGGGCCCTTCTCTGGATCCGGCGCACAAGCGTCTGGCGGTGCAGGTCGAGGACCACGACTTGGCGCACAACGACTTTGAGGGGCCTACCGACGGCGGCGCGGTGATCGTCTGGGATCGTGGCTCCTACGAGCAGGGCGGCCGCGTTCCGTGGCCGGAGGCGCTCGAGCGTGGCCACGCGGTCTTCGTGCTCCACGGGGAGAAGCTCCGCGGCGGTTTCGCCCTGCAGCGGACCCGCGACGGCGATAAGCCGCAGTGGTTGCTGATCAAGCGCCGCGACGACCACGCCCGTCCTGGCTCGAACATCGTCGCCGAGCAACCTGAATCGGCGCAGAGCGGTCTGACGCTGGAGGAGTTACTGGACGACTAGCCTCACGGGCCCGGAGCGGGCGCCGTCAGCGCGACGTCGAGGCGGACCGCGGTTCCCGCGCCTGCGGTCTCGCGTGGCAGGAGCAGCAGCGCGAGACCGCCCTAGGATGTGAGGGACCCCGACCAGGAGGACTACATGACCACGGCCTACGGGTACCCACTGAGCTTCTCCGTCGACTATCCCGACCGGCAGCTCGACCGCCTGACCACCGCCCTGCGGATCTTCTGGATCATCCCCATCGTGATCCTCGCCGCCACGATCGTGGGGGGCAGCTATGGGGCCAACTCAGGAGGTAGGGGAGCCAGCTATGTCGGCGGCGGCGTCGGAGTGCTTGTCATCCCCGTCGTGTTGATGCTGCTGTTCCGCAAGAAGTACCCGCGCTGGTGGTACGACTGGAACCTGCAGCTGAGCCGTTTCATCAACCGAATCTTCGTGTACTTCGCGCTGATGGACGACCGCTATCCGTCGACCGACGAGGAGCAGGCGGTCCGACTCAACTTCCTCTATCCCGACGCCGAACGCGATCTCAGCCGCGGCCTGCCGTTGATCAAATGGCTGCTTGCGATCCCTCATTACATCGTGCTCTTCTTTCTCAATATCGGTGCGTTGCTTGCGGCCATCGCCGCCTGGTTCGCGATCCTCTTCACCGGCCGCTACCCGCGCGCGCTGTTCGACTACATCGAGGGCGTGATCCGCTGGCACAACCGCGTCGGCGCGTACGCGTTCATTCTGATAACCGATCGCTACCCGCCCTTCAGCCTGAGGCCCTGAAGCTAACGCCTGCAGGCGGGCAGGCGGGCAGCTCTCGGTAACCTGAACTCAGTTCATGAGCGGCTCATTTGAAGCCGAACTGGTGCGGGACGCGTATGCACCGAGAACTGCGCGTCGGCTGGTGAGAGAGTGGTTCGGGGCGGAGCTCCCGAGGGGGGAGCTGGATACGGCCCTGCTCTTGGTGAGCGAGCTTGTCTCCAACGCCGTCCGCCACGGCAAGGGCATCGCCACGGTGAGGGCTGACCTGAACGAAGATCGCCTGCTCGTCGAGGTAATCGACGAGGGCGGCGGGCTGGAGCGATCGATCCGCCGGCACGATTTCGAGGATGTGGGCGGATGGGGGCTCAGGATCGTCGACGCGGCGGCGAGCCGCTGGGGGGTGCACGAGGGCACCACTCACGTTTGGTTCGAGCTCGAGCGATCGGGACCCCGGCTGGGGAGCGATAGGAGCCCCGCGGACGAGATCGGTTAGACGCCCAAGATCGTCCCGCGCACGGCGCCGAAGCCGATCCGCCGCTCAGGATCGCCCGCCGGGCTCCAGCCGGTTATCGTGATCGTGTCGCCGTCCTCCAGGAACGTGCGGCTGGTGCCATCGAGGCGCAGTGGCCGTTCGCCGTTCCAGGTCAACTCGATCATGCTGCCCTGACTGCCGCGCTCCGGCCCGGAGATCGTGCCGGAGGCGAACAGGTCCCCGGGCCGCACGGTCGCCCCGTTCGAGGAGGCGTGGACCAGCTGCTGCACGGGTGTCCAGTACAGCTCGCGCGCATTGGTGCGTGAGATCGTGTGTGGCGCCTGCCCCCCGGGCTGGAGCGCGACCTCGAGCTCCACGTCCAGGCCCCATGGCTCGTCGCCGCGGAGGTACTCGAGCGGCTCGGGGTGCTGCGGCGGGCTCCGCACGCGCGACGGCTCGAGCGCCGCCAGCGGTACGACCCACGGGGAAAGCGAGGTCGCGAACGATTTGCCCAGAAACGGGCCTAGCGGCTGGTACTCCCAGGCCTGGATGTCGCGCGCGCTCCAGTCGTTAAGCAGCAGGAAGCCGAAGATCCGCTCGCGCGCGTGCTCGATCGGGATCGGTTCGCCGAGCGCGTTGGGCGGGCCGCCGATGACATAGGCGAGCTCGAGCTCGAGATCGAGACGACGGCTCGGCCCCCAGGTCGGGCCGCCTGCTCCCGGACGCTGTCCGACCGGGCGGCGGATCGGCGTGCCGGAGACGACGACGGTGCCCGAGCGCCCGTGGTAGCCGACGGGGAGATGCCGCCAGTTGGGCAGCAGCGGTTCGGAGTCGGGTCTGAACATGCGCCCCAGGTTGGTTGCGTGCTCCAGCGAGGAGTAGAAGTCGACATAGTCGCCGACCGTGAAGGGCAGACACGGAATGGCCCGCTCGAGCGGCGCGCACGCCTCGTGCGGCGCGCCGTCCGCCAGCGCCGCTTGCAACGCTGCGCGAAGGCTCGACCACGTGCTAGCATCGGTCGCCAGCAGGCGGTCGAGGTTGGGAGCGTCGACCAGCTCGCGCGGCACGCCGGGGAGGCGGTCCGCGAGTGCCGCCAGCTCGACCGCGTTCGATCCCAGCGCGACGCACAGTCGTGGGGGCGCGCCGGACTTGCGCCGAACCGACCCGTAGGGGAGGTTTTCAAGCGAGAAGTCCTCAGCCACGGATCGGATAATTGCGCAGCTGGGCGCAGGTCGACGCTGGCTCAGCGACAGCTCAGGGGTAGTCTCTCCCCGTGGAGACAGAAGCGAGCCCGCGGCGGAGCGCGCTGCCGCGTCCGCCGCTGATCAATCGCCTTCGGGGGACCGCGGCGGCGCCCCGGTCGCGGATCACCATCGTGTGGGCGGTCATGGCCTTGGTGGTCGTGATCTACGCAGCCCATCAGGGACTCGGGCTCGGCGGCAGGGGGGCCGACAGCTTCTTCGACAGATGGGTCAACGACGGCCTGCTGTGGGGAGCCGCCGTTGCCTGCCTCGGCGGCGCGCTGCGCGGACGACGCGGCCGCGCGGGGTGGGTGTTGATCGCCATCGCGCTCGCTTGCTGGGCCACTGGCGACACAATCTGGAGCGTCCGTTTCGGAGCAGCCCCCACGCCGCCGCGGGCCACCATCTCGGACGTCTTCTGGCTCGCTTGGTACCCCTTGGTCGCTGGGGCGCTGGCTCTGCTGGTCCGCGATCGCGTTCCGAAATTCGACCTGCACCGCTGGATCGATGGCGTCACGGTGATGCTGGTCGTGGCGACGCTGTGGATCGTGCTGTTCCTGGAGCCGGTCACACACCGATCGAACGCGCCGGCGCTGGTACGCGTGCTCGACTTCGCGTATCCGCTCGGCGACGCGGTCCTCTTCGGGGCTACCCTCGGCGTCTTTGCTCTGATGGCGTGGCGACCCAGTCGCATGTGGGTCGCCCTCGGCATCGCACTCATCGTGATGGGAATCGCGGACGCGGCCTACACGGTGGACGCTGCCGCCCATGCCCACCAAAACGGCATCTACAACGCCGCGTGGACGGCCGGCGCGGCCCTCGTCGCGTTTGCCTCCTGGGAGCCCCATCCCGGGCGCCTGGCGCCGCGAACGATTACGGGCTGGCCGGCGATCGCGCTGCCGCTTACGGCGCAGGCGCTCGCCGCGGCGATCCAGCTGTACGCCTTCTTCCACGAGGTCGCGCGCAGCGAGCGCCTGCTGACCGTGTGCATCCTGATCATCTCGATGGTCCAGATCGCGATCACAAGACCGCGCTCGCCAGCAGGCGCCATCCGCGACCGCAAGGAACCGTGACCCGGCCGTCGCGACAGCTTCACTCATCGCGGACCGATTCGCGAGCCACCTCCTCCCTTGGCCTCTCGGGCTCGACCACGGGCGGAGGTCCGGGCGCACCGGCGATCGCGTCGCTAATGCGCCTGCGGCGAGCTTCGATGCGCGCCCAGCGGGCTTGTGCCCGGGCCAGCTTGCGCCCGCCGGGCGCATAGAACCGCCGCGCCCAGAGGGACGTGGGCGCTGCCAGGCGAATCGCCCCGACCAGCGAAAAGAAAGGTATGAAGATGCCGATCATGCCCAGGAACCGCTTGCCCTTGACGATCGCCAGGGCGGCCAGGAGCACGTCCACTGCGATCCCGAGGGCGAGGGTTCCCACCGACGAACTGTTGTTGTGAAGGTCGAAGGGGGCGATCCCGAGCAGGATCAGCCCCCCCAGCACAAGCGCCACGATCACCGCCTTGAAAGAGGAGCGCCCCTCCTCGGCCCAGTAGACATCGCGCAGGTGAATCCACAGCGCGAACTCGTCCATGGTCAACCCCGCGCCCACGCCAAACGCTGCCGCCAGCAGCTCGGTTTTGGGGCTGCCCGGAGTCGTGACGAAGCCCAGAAAGCCGGAGGCGAGTACGAGCACGATCCCCCACACCAGGTGGTGGAGGTGAAGCCCGCTCTCGGTCACCACGCTGCCTGGCCACCAGGGCACCTTGGGGCTGCGTATCAGTCGCGCACTTGTGCGGATGAACAGGAACGTGAGTAGAAATGAGCCCAGCAGCACGAACCCCGCGCGCTGTGGCACTCCGTCCAGAAAATGAGTGGGCGGCTCGAGCCGCACCCTTATGGACAGCGCCGCGCTTACCGCCGCCATCGCGTTCGCAGATGCCATCGCTACGGCACTCGTATAGAGCAAAAGGGCAGAACGCGAACCTGACCGGTAGCTGACGGCGGTCGAGAAGGCATGGCGAGACGCGGAATCGAACCGGGGAGGCCTCTTTGCAGGGAAAAGTACTGCAAATGACCGTTCCGAGCTAACTGATTGAGACCAGAAGTACCCGCGGATTCGGTTGGATAGTGGCGGGTTTGGGACTCCGCGGGGGCTCGAAGTCCAAAACCATTGGCGGAGTCGTGGTGTCGCCGGTTCGAGCATCCAGCATTGGTCCGAAGGTCAACTGTGCCGGTGACCGATGAGCGCGTCGGTCGCCGCGTCTTGGTCGAGGCGGTCGATGCGGGGAAAGCGAAAGAGACGCTCGGCGTAGGACTTGGCCTCGCCAGCGAGCCGGGGGATCGATGGCAGGCCGCCGCCGACCAGGGCGAGCGGAAGCTCGCGCTGGGCGACGCGGTGAAGGGCAGAGATCAGGGCTTCGAGGCCGCATGGTCAAGGAACTGGATCTCATCGAACAGGGAGACGACCCCTGAGCGGGCGTCGTGGGCGGCTTGGCCGAGTTCGACGAGCAGGTGGATGAGGTCCTCCTCGAGGTCGCCGGAGTCGGCGCGGCCGGTCACCGCGTCGACCTCGATCGAGAGCTCCAAACCCTCAGGGGTCCTGATCGTAACTGCCTTCAGGACACCAGGGCGAGCTGGGCGCGGTCCTTGATGCGCTCGGTTCGGCTCATGGCCAAGAGCACGCGCGTCGACATTCGCGCGATCTGTCCGCGTAGCTGGGTGTCGTGGCGGATCTCGCTGAAGGCGGGAAACCAACCGTGATCCTCGGCCGCCGCCTCGAAGGTAGTGAGCAACGGGCTTGCCGACTCCGCGAAGGCCGGTGATGAGCATGCTTCGCTCGGGGCCGCCGCTGGCGAGTCGTCCGAGCAGGAGGTCGAAGTGGGCGAGCTGCTCATCGCGGCCCGTGAGCGCCGGCGGCTTGGTCCCGGCGCCGGGCGGTAGGGCTTGCTGAGCGCGTCCGTCTAAGAAGATCTAAACGCGTCTAAGAATTCTTGTTAGAAGCGGTTAGAAGCCTACAGAATCGGCAGAGCCCCGTCGCGCTGGCGAGACCAGGTGGGCTGTAACGCGCCCCTGCGTCGCTGGGTGCCCGCTGGCGGGCTTGCGTTCAGGCGGCCTCGGGCGTGGCGACTTCGTGCAGGAGTTGGTCGAGGTTTTCGCCGTGGTGGCGGGGACCCTCTGTTCGAGTTGGGCGTAGACGTCTAGGGTCATCTTGGAGTCGGCGTGGCCGACCAGCGAGCGGCTACGGATAAGGGTTGCCAGAGCGCAAGAGAATTGAGCGGCGCGGACCGACACGGCTGCTGTCGCATCTGAACCGGTTGAGCGAGCGCGTGGCAGGCAAGCTTACTTGCCGCGGATTAAGTAGGGGGCTGTGAAGGGGCTTTCTGTCCGGTGCGACGATGAGAATTCCCTGCCCGTGACAGGGTTTCTCGTCGAAAGGAGTGCGTGTGCTGACGCTCTTGGCGGGCCGGCCGGAGTGCCTGTGGGACGATGCGTTGCCGGTCGAGGTGAAGGAACTTCCCGGGGATCTGGCGGCGCTGGATCGGTTGTTGGCAGATCACGAGTTGCTCTGGCCTTTGGTGGAGCGCTGGCGTCAGGAGTTTCACGAGACCGGGCGCGCGGTGTTGACGAGGGCCGCCCGACGATCGCGCTCGAGACCTACGTGCGGTTGATGGTGCTCAAGAGCGCTATGGGTGGGGGTACCGGACGCTGGTGGCGGAGGTGTCGGACTCGATTCATCTGCGCCGGTTTTGTCGCATCTCGCTGTCGGAGCGCGTGCCAGACGACTCGACCGTGCGCAAGCTGACGCGGCGGATCGGTTCCGAAACCGTGGCGGAGCTGACGCGCGCGATGATCGTCAAAGTCACGCGAGAGAAGCGCTTCGTGCCGCGGGCATACGGATCGATTCGACGGTGATCGAGGCGGACATCAAGCATCCGACGGACGCTGGCCTGGCGGGGCACGGCGTCAGGGCGCTGGCCAGGGAGGGTCGCAAGCTGGCGAAGCTGGTTGGAGAGAAGCGCTCGCGGGTGCGGGATCGCTCGCGTCTGATGGGGCGCAAATTGCGGGGGATCGCGCGGACGATCCGCCGGCGCTCGGGGGAGGCGAAGGTCGAGGTACTCAATTTGACCCGGGAGACCGGCGAGCTGTTGGAGCGCTCGATCAAGGAGGCGCGCAGGCTGGTGGATGTCGCGACAAGCAAGGCGCGTGGGCGCGGCGCACGCGCGAAGCTGACCGCGGCGAGCAAATTGCAGGAGCTGGCGGATCGGTGCGAGAAGGTCGCCCGGCAGATCCACCAGCGGGTGGCGAAAGAGAAGATCGGCGATCGGATCGTCTCGCTCGCCGATCCGGACGCTCGACCGATCCGCAAGGGCAAAATCGGAAAGCCGACCGAATTCGGGTACGTCAGCCAGCTGGCCGAGGTGACCGAGCACACCAAGCCGGGTGCGCGCGGACTGATCCTGCCGGCCTCCCACCAGATCGGCAATCCCAGCGAGAACACGCTGCTGCCCGGCACCGTCGCCGAACTCACACGGCTCGGGATAAAGCCACGGGAGGTCGCGGTCGACGGCGGGTTCCAGCCTACTCCGACGAACCAAGCGCTCGCCCGGCTCGGAGCAAAGACGGTGTTCATCGCTGGCCACCAGGAGCCGACCTCCAGACGCATCAAGCGCCGACTGGCGCGCTATCGAACCGGCGCGGAGGGCCGCGTCAGCCACCTAAAACGCCGGTACGGGCTGGACCGCAGCCGCCTGAAGGACCACGAAGGCGAACAGATCTGGACGGGATGGGCGAGCCTCGCCTACAACGCCGACACCCTCTCCGTCCGCACCCGCTGAAAAACTGCTGAGCCTCGCACTCCACGAGAGCTAACCCATACACGACGAACGGCCGCGCGTACCTCCCGTGCGGCCGTTTCGTTCACCAAGGCTTATTCCGCGGCAAGTAGCTTAGCCGCGGTTGACCGTTACGGGCTGATCGCCACCCAGCGGTGCGTTTCGCCGTGCGACCCGCACTTGATGTAGCCCGGATCTTTGCCTTGCTTGTTGAGAACCCGGTGCACGTCACGGTACGTCAACGGCTGCCCGTTGACGGTCACGTTGAACGCCGGGATCTCCCTGTCTGACACGGTGCATCTCGTAGACGAGCGGTTCGTCTCAGACGTGTCGAAGTTGTCCTTGTTCCGCGGGTTGGCCGTGTGGCATGGCGGCTTTCCGCCGGTCTCGGTGAGGATCAGCTTCTTGCCGACCGGCACGGTGACGTGCAGCTTGGGCCATGGCCTGAACGTGCACGCTGCGATCCGAACGCTTGCGTGCGTCACCAGCATGGGAGCGGTCGTGTTGTTGTCCAGCCGCAGAGCGCCGGCGTCGTAGCGCATGCGTTTCGGGCAGCGGCTGGGATGAAAGTAGTTGCAACCCTTGAACATGACGGTCGGGTTGTGCCGCCACGGCACTGGATGCTTCAAACCCTTGCGCGGATGAAACGTGTCGATGTAACCGGCGAACACTTTCAGCCCGGTGGGCGGTGTTGTTTGCGTGGTGGCTGCGAGCGCGCGGGCCGCGAACGGCGCGGATGCTGCCATGGCTAGGACAAGCGTCGCCCCTGTGACTTTACGATGCATTGTTTTGGATCCCCCAGGATTCGGTTTGGGCGCTGAGGCGGCCATCCTATAGAAACGCCCGATGGAGTTCGCGCAGTTCACGCGTTCGCCGATGCCGTCGCTACGCTTGCAGTTCGAATCAGGAGGCGCGCTGAAGTAGTCGCTTTCACTGCGCTCAAGGGCCTGCACGAGAACCGGCCGCAATCAATCTCGGAGCTGCTCGACCAGCAGTGGAAGGCGGTGGTTTAAGGCGGACGCACTAACGCGCGCACGCGCGCCTTGCACGCGTTAGGCGAGGCGGACGGGATCTTGCCGCCTGGCCAGCGGCAGCTGCCGCTTCTCCTAAATCGATCAGAGCGGAGAACGGACGCCTGCGAAGCGGTCATGGAGGACTCATAGTCCGCGGTCATAGGACCTAACGAGAGGAGAGCGTAATGGCCGGTGCAGCGCCTCGGTACGTCGTCCATCGTGCTGACGCGATCGAATACCAGCCGATGCTCATCGGCGGTGCGCAGGGTCGGCGAAGACCATGTGCTTCGAAGCGAAGGATCTCACGGCAATGAGCATGAGGCATCCCTTTGGCGCACTGACGCACCGGCTCGGTATGAGTACTTGTTTCCCGGGGACGCGTCGTTCTATGTCCTAGAGGGCTCGGTGGCTATCGACCTCGTGGCGACGGGGGAGCGCGTCGAACTCAAGGAAGGCGACATCGCCTCGTTCCCGAAATGGCACCCAGTCGGTCTGGACGTTCAGCGAGCCGTTCAAGAAGTTCACCGTCATCTCGAACTGACCAGCAGCCCGCTTCCGCTTTGGGCCTGTCGCGTAACCCTCCCAGGAGCCCACTTGTGGGAGAGGCGCCTCGCAATTACCCTGATCTGAGCGCGCCCGTCCCGTTTTGGGTCTAATCCGAGGCGGTTTGTGGAAGTGCCTGCGCTCCGGCGGCTGGCTGATCGACGAGGACGCCGACTGGGGCACGATCGCTCCTGTCGACCTGTCGCATCCGCTTTACGCCGCCTATCACGGCGCCTGGCGAGACGGCGACTGGTGGACCGTCCGCGGGTACGACAAGGTTTTCGGCCGCAAGCTGCCCGCGCTATTTGAACGTTGCGGCCTTGAGGACATCCGGCATGAGGCGGCCACCGAAGTGGTGCGCGGAGGATCACCGTGGGCCAGATGGTGGGCGGTAACGCTGGAGGTCATGAACGAGCTGGGCGGTGGAGGCGCCGTTGAGTCCTACCGGCGCGAGCTCGATGTCATGACTGCAGCGCTGGCCGACCCAACCGTGTGGGTCCTCAGGGAGCTGCTCCACGCGTGCCGGGGCAGGCGAGGCCGCGATGCCGGCTAGCCCCGCAATCGGGTTAATCGAGCAAGAGATTCCCACGGCCGCCACCTGAGACGAAATATCGCGGCGGAACGCCTTCGGGCCTGAACGGTTCCGCACTCGAAGTCCTCAGATTCGCCAAATGCGAGTGCGTCGCATAGCACAAGTCAGCGCGGGGCGAGCGGCAGAGACAGAAGTAGGAGCTGTCGGTTGGCCCCCGTTTGCTCAGGGTCAGGGACCCAAGCCTGAGCAGCACCACGCCGCCGACTGCTCTTTTGGTCCAGCGAGCGCTAGCCGCGTCGTGGGCAGGGCGTCCGACGACCGGGGGCTGAGTCGCGTCGACTGGTGCAGCGCCCGGGCGATGCGGCCGTCCGCCGTGCGCTGGCAGGGCGTTCCTGCTCGCTCAAACCCACTAGTGCGGCGACTCGGAGCTTCTGGTTTACGATCTGAGTCAGGAGGCCATCTTTCGGAGACGTCCTCATGCCCTCGCGGTGGTCGCTGCTGGAACGAAGCTGGTCGTGAGATACCGAGGGCCGGTAGGGTTGCGCTGGTCCCGAGAAAGGAGCGATTCGTGGCAGCGCAGCAGGACGTCGAGACGGTCAAGGGGTTGTATGAGGCGTTTGGTCGCGGGGATGTGGAGGCGATCCTCGAATGCGTGACCGATGACGTCGATTGGTCTACGGACGCGGCGCTGAAGTCGGCGCCGTGGTACGGCGCGCGTCGGGGCAAGGAAGAAGTCCGTGGGTTCTTTGAGGCGATCGGAGAGACCGGCCCGGTGACCGAGTTTGTCCCCGTGAGCTTCGCGAGCAACGACGATGGGGATGTCATGGTGTTTCTGCGCTATGCCTTCACGGTTAGCGCGACCGGCAAGAGCGTGGCGATGAACCTCCACCACTACTGGAAGCTTCGCGACGGAAAGGTGTGCTACGTCCGCGCTTCGGAGGACACCGAGCAGGTAGCGGCGGCGCTGGCAGGGTGAGCTCGCAGCGGCCCGTTCGTCGAGGGCTTGACCGCCCGGGAGTCCAGCGAGTAGCCTCGCGCCGACGGGACGTCGAAAGGGTCGCACCGGGCGCGTCTGCGAGCTGAGGGGGAACGATGCAGGAGTCGCATTCAGGGACGGTTGGTTCGGTTGCGTATCGGGTCCTTGACATGGGTTCGCTCGGGATCACGGTTGAGGTTGTCCGTACCGCCGAGGAGACCGGAGGGGAGCTGCTCGAGATGGAGGTCGAAGGGCGACCGAGGGGCTTTCTCAACCAGCGTCACGTGCATGACTCCCAGATCGAGCGCCTGACCATGATAAGAGGCCGCATGAAGGTCGCCATGAACGGTCAGGAACACCTGGTCGGCGAAGGAGACTCGATCGAGATTCCGGCCGGGGTCGCTCATACCCAGCGTCCCGTCGGGAAAGGGTCCGGACGCGTCCGTATCGAGGTTCGCCCGGCCGGCAGGACGCAAGCGTTCATGGAGTTTCTGGCTCGGCTTGCACGCGAGGGCAGGCTCTCACGGCTGGGATTCCCAAAGCCTCAGGCCGCCGCGGACCTGATCCTCCAGTTCGCCGATACCGGCCACGCAATCAGCCCCCCACTTTCGGTGCAGCGGGGCGTTGCTCGCGTGATCCTGGCCGTAGCTCGTCCGCGACCGTACGTTTTCGTTGACGAGTGGGATGTCGCCGCCCCTCCCGAGGCTGTCTTCGACGCGGTCGCGGATGCCCGCACCTACCCGGTCTGGTGGGCGCCGGTGTATATCGACGTCGAGTCTGCGGGAGCACCGGGCCTGGGAGCAGAATTGCGGCAGCACTTTAAGGGCAGGTTCCCCTATCACCTGCGCACGAGGTCGGTGATCACGGAGTTCGACCGGCCAGCGACTGTGACCGCGGAGGTCGACGGTGATTTGCGCGGACGTGGGACGTGGACCGTAACCCCTACCGTGCGCGGCACGCACGTGCGCTTTGACTGGCAAGTCCACGCCGACCGCAGGCTCTTGCGGGTGCTCACGCCAGTGTTGCGCCCGGCGTTCCGGTGGAACCACAACTGGGCGATCGCGCGAGCGATGGAGGGACTCGAACCCTACACACAGCGGCCAGACTCGCCACAGTGATGCGGCGAGGAAGGACCGCCACAAGCCAATGCACGATCGCATCGGTGGCCGGCTTCTACATCGTCGCCGCCCGGTCACGGGTGCCAGGACGGACGCACCTCAGTTCGTCGAACAACGCACATGTGCGCCGGTGGGCGGGATGCCGCCTAGCGGCGAGGAGACATCGTCAGAGGGGTTGTCCCGGGGTTCGTAGAACTTTGATGTGACGGCGGTCCTCCGGCCCGTCCGCTCGTGGTGGGAGCGTGATGGGCGATCAGTCCAAGATCGAGGGAGGAGCCGCCGTGAAGGAGACCGTATCGGTCGCGCAGGCGACCAGTGATGAGGCCGTGTTCCCGGAGCGTGTGCAGGAGGCGCTTGGCCGGTTGGTGGGGGCAGCGAAGGAGGGGGCTGCCGGCGCTTTCGGTCGGCGTCGGGCTGGGCGTCTTGAGCGAGATGATGGAAGAGGAGGTAGACGAGGTGATGGGCCCGAAGGGCAAGCACGACCCTGACCGCACTGCTGTGCGTCATGGTCACGAGGGCGGCGAGGTGACGCTCGGTGGCCGCCGGGTCGAGGTCAAGCGCCCGCGCGTGCGGGCCGTGGACGGCGAGGCCGAGGTCAAGCTCTGGACCTATGAGTACTTCGCCGATCGCGACCCGCTTGAGCGGGTGGTGCTCGAGCGGATGCTCGCCGGCGTCTCGACCCGCCGCTACAGGCGCACCCAGGAGCCGGTCGGCGAAGAGGTTGAGGCCAAGGGCCGCTCGACGTCGAAGTCGGCGGTGTAGCGGACGTTCGTGGAGCGCACCCGCAGGCGCTGGGCGAGCTGATGGCCCGCCAGCTCGCCGATCTGCGCCTGGCGGTGATGATGATCGACGGGATCGAGCTAAGGGAGCGCACGATGGTCGTGGCGCTGGGGATCACTACCGAGGGCTCAAAGATCCCGCTGGGGCTGTGGGAGGGTTCGACCGAGAACGCGACCGTCGCGACCGCGCTTTGTCTGACCTGGTCGAGGGCGGCCTTGATCCCGACCAGGGG
>JAFAPR010000343.1 GCA_019247075.1 Solirubrobacterales bacterium | reverse complement strand
CCGCCTCGGGCGTGGCCACGTGGAAGCTAAAGCTCTCGACGAGATACAGCTGCACGGATTGGCGGTCGTGGCTCTCGTAGCCGATCGCGAGGTCCTGGCCTGACTCGAACAGGAAGTCCCCGCCCCGGAGGCTGATCACGACCGCTCCCTGCACTCCCGGCGCCCATGCGATCGGCCCCTCGAGGATCTTGCGCAAGTGCTCGAGCAGCGGGTAGCCGCCATGCTCGGCCGTCTGGACGACCCGCTGGTATTGCTCACCGCCGAGCGCTAGAGCGTAAGGCCCGCTGATCCCAGCATGCAGCAGTCGCTCCACAGCGCCCGCCACGGGACGCGGATATTCGTCCGGCGCGTCGCCGAGCTGCATCGGCTCGTGGGGAGTCACTTGGGCGACACCCTCGATCGAAGCCTCCGTCCAGCCATGGAAGACGGCCTTGTTTTCGGCGACCGCGATCTGATGGGCGGCCTTATCGAGCGGCGCGAGATCAGCATCGGAAGCGCCGCGATCCGCGTCGCGGAGCTCCGAGAGCGAAAGCTCGAACGAAGCTCGCAGCTCAACCAGCGCCAGCACCCGTCGTCCCGCTGCCGTGACACCCGCGCAGGGCGTCGAAGCGATCGGGCTGATGCGACCGAGGTTGGTGGCCGAGTATGACCAACCGTGGGGGCCTGAGAAGTCGACCAGCTTGCGGGCGGCAAGCGCGGGCAGGAGGCGCTCTCGCGCCTCCTCGTCGACCATCGTCCAGTTGGAATCGCTGAGCGGTGCCAGCGAACGGAGTAGATGGTTCATCGCGTGACTCCCTTCAGGCTTCCGATTCCGAGCGAACCGTCCGCCGCCGGGCCGCCGCTCCCAGAACCTCCGTTTTCCAGCGCCTCGGCCTCCGCCTCCTCGCCGTGTTCGACGATATCGCCCTCCTTGAACAGGATCCCCTGGGCGATCTCGCGCCACGGCGGCATCCGCCGCAGCAAAAACTCGAGATCCATGCTGAAGTGCTTGAACTCCTCCCCCTGGGCGTCGCGCATGATCGCTTGCGCCTGCGGATCGGTCTCGAGCGCGAGGCGCTGCTCGTACCAGCCGATCGCCTCCGCCTCCTCCGTCAGCGAGGCGCAAAGTCGGGCGAACGTGCGAGTCGGCTGCGGCAACTCCTCAGCAGGTTCGTGGTACTGGTCGAAGCCCATCGTTTCTCCTTGCGTCACGGTGGTGGAGGCCGAACTCTAAGCGGACGCGCCGGGTGGCGAGATCCCGATGTGCGTACGCTTGGGTCTGGGCGAGAGGGTTCAATGCTCGATCCCGAAACCGAGGAGAAGCCTCATGCCAAACGGACCAGCGACCTCCGGGGACCACGTCCGCCGACTCGCCGACGGAAATCAGATTCCTCGGCTCGGCCTCGGCGTCTGGCAGGTCCCGGATGGCCCCGGGTGCGAGAACGCGGTTCGCTGGGCGCTGGAGCTCGGCTACCGCCACATCGACACTGCCCAGGCCTACGGGAACGAGGCGAGCGTCGGTCGTGCGCTGCGCGACAGCGGCGTCCCTCGCGAGCAGGTGTTCCTGACGACGAAGTTCTATCCAGGTCGCCGGGACCCACAAGCTGAAGTCGAGCAGAGCCTGCGGCGGCTCGGCGTCGATCAGGTCGACCTATACATCGTCCACTGGCCGCAGAACGGGCCGACCTGGGCGTGGCCCGGATTGGAGCGCGCGCGTGAACTTGGCTATGCCCGCTCGATCGGGATCTCCAACTTCAGCGCCTCCCAGCTCGAACAGGTGATCGCGATCGCCGACAGCCCGCCGGTGATCAACCAGGTCCAGTTCAGTCCGTTCGAATACAGACGCAGGTTGCTCGAGGAGTGTGAGGGCCGTGGCGTCGCCCTCGAGGCATACAGCCCGCTCGGGACGGGCCGGCACTTGCGCAACCAAACGGTCGCGGGAATCGCACAGCGCGCGAGCCGCACCCCCGCCCAGGTGCTGTTGCGCTGGTGTCTGCAGCGCGACACCGTGGTGATCCCGAAGTCGACTCACCGGGAGCGGATCGAGGAGAACGCCCAGATCTTCGACTTCTCTCTCTCCGACGAGGACCTCGCAAGCCTCGATCAGCTTGATCGGACCGGCGGCACCGCCGCCGCGAGGGAGTCGAAGTGGTGGTGAGCCGGCTGGTCGGAGTGCCCTAACTTTCCTCGTCCCGGTCCTCGTCGCTCTCCTCGTCGGTTTCGCCGAACGAGCGGAACTGCTCGGTCATCTGGGCGTCGGGCCCGGCTTCCTCGGCTGACTCGCCCTCCGACTTGTCCTCGCGTTGCTCCTCATCTTCGGTGGCGTCGGCATTGGCCTGATCGACGACGCTCTCCAGATGGTGGCGCAGCTTCTCCTCTGTGCCGGGAACCACGTCGCTGACCTGGACGGTCGATTCCTCGACCCGTATCTCTCCCCACTGACCCCCGCGGAGCAACTGCACCGTGGTTTCGAAGCTTTGTCTCCATTCCTCCGAGGGCTCACCCT
>JAFAPR010000340.1 GCA_019247075.1 Solirubrobacterales bacterium | reverse complement strand
CGGTCCTCCGTGGCATGCGCCTCGAGGGGCTCGCCAAGAACGAGTCGGCGCTGCGCGAACTGCGGGAAAAGGGGCTCGCCGAATCAGACTGACGTGCCCGACTCTTGCCTTCGCCGCCTGCGGTGACTTCTGATTACGCGCCGCCCTGGAGCAGGCGGTGCTGCGGCGGCGAATCGACCCGCCAGGCCGGGCGGCGCCGTTGCAGTCGGGCCGCTGGGGTGGTAATGCTTTGGGCTCTCGATGACCTGCAGCGTTCACCTGGTCGGCGGCATTCCTGGCTCCAGCGCGCGAGAAGCGATGGAAGCAGCCCTGAGCCGGCTGGCGCCGCATCTGCGGACCCTGAGCGATGGCGAGACAGGCCCGCGCTCGTGGTGGATCCGGGCGATCCTGGATCGTCTGCGCGACCACCCCGACCTCGAGTTGGTGCGCGACGGGGACTACTCCTCATACGAGAGGACGCCGCAGTGGCGGGTCCGGGACGGGCACCAGCTGACGGCCGATAGTCTCGACCCCTACCTCGTGATGGATGACGCGTTTCGGGCGAGTTACCCGCTCTTCCACGAGCTGCGCGACGCATACGAGTGCCCGGATCTCGACTTCCAGGTGGGGATCCCGCTTCACCTCGATCTGGCCGTGGATGCTTTCGGCGAGGCCGGCTTCTCGCCGGCGCTCTACGAACCATGCCTGGAGGCGACGGCCCGTCAGATCCGCTCGATACACGCCCAGTCGCAGGGCGACGTCGTCTTCCAGCTGGAAATGCCCGTGCCCTTGATCGCGATCGCGGGGACGCCTGCCGCAGGCCAGCCAGGGGCAGCAGCCCAGATGGCGCAACGGATCTGCGATCTCCCGCGGCGGGTGGAGGAGGGTACGCGGTTCGGCGTTCACCTCTGCCTCGGGGACATGAACCACAAGGCGTTGGGCCACATGCGCGATGTTCGCCCTCTGGTGCTGCTGTCCAACGAGCTACCGCGCCGTTGGCCCGCCGCTCTACCACTGGAGTACATCCACGCTCCGTTCGCCGCCGCGGAGGAGCCGCCCACCTTCGACGAGGCCTTCTACACGCCTCTGCGCGAGCTCGACCTACCCGGCGAGATCAGGTTCGTCGCCGGATGCGTGCACGAGCGTTTGAGCCTCGAGGAGGAGCGACGCTTGCTGGCCTTGATCGAGGGGCTGGCGGGCCGCCAAGTGGACCTGGCGGCAGCCTGCGGGCTCGCGCGCCGCCCCGACATCGCTCAAGCATGGGACGCGATGGAGAAGTCAGCAGCGCTCGTCGACGCCTGAGCGCGGCTCGCGCGGGCCCAGAAAACCATCCAGCCGACTGCTGGTCTGGGCCCGGGGAGCCCCCGTCGGAGGTGCGGATCGAGGTGCTCGCGCACCGCGACGACCGAGGGCTCCGCGAGCGCCTGGCGGAACGCCACCCGATCCGCGCACCGAATTGGGCGCACCGGATCTGGGTTGTCGCGTTGGTGATCGCGGGGGCGGCGGCGAGCATCGCGGTCTTGTCCTCGAGTGGTCACAGCAGCGTGCCGCGGAGAGCGCCCATCGGGGCAGGTCGCATCGGCCCGACGGGGGTCGCTGCGGCGTACGGATACCCGCCTAGATGCCTGAGCGTGACCATCTCCGCGATCGATCCTGCGTTTGCGCGCGCCGATTTCAACCACGGCAGCAGCTGCGGCCGCTACGCGGGCGACGCCACCGCAATCTTCCGCAGGGTCGATCGGGTGTGGCGGCCTGTGCTGGACGCCGTCACCTACCAGTGCCCCCTGGCGACGGTTCCGCCAGCCGTCCAGAGCGAGCTGGGGATCTGCCCGTAGCCAACTCGGCCCGACTATGCTCGTCGCGTGCCTGTCGAGGTGTTCGTCGTCGGCGCGGGACCTTCGGGGCTGTTCTCGGCGATCGAGCTCGCGCGCCACGGAGTCCAGGTGCGAGTGGTTGAGCGCGATCCGCAGCCGCACCATCAGGCCCGCGCGACCACGATTCAGCCCGGCACGCTGGAGCTGCTCTCGCGCGCGGGTGTCGGGGAGGCGATACTCGCGGCCTCGGAGCACCTGCGATTCGCGCGCCTGCTCGACCCGAACCTCCAGATCATCAGCGAGCTCGACTTCGCCGGAGCAGGTTGCGAGTGGGAGTACCAGTGCGCCCTGCCGCAGTGGCGTACCGAGCAGATCCTCACGGAGCGGCTGGGGGAGTTCGGTGTCATGGTCGAACGGGGCGTGACCGCCGGGTCGGTGCAGTCAACAGCTGACGGCGTGCGCGTGAGGCTGGAGCGCGCGGATGGGACCACGGAGGTTGGCGAGGCGTCCTGGGTGATCGGCGCCGGCGGGGCGCACAGCATCACCCGCGCATCGATGCACGAGGAGCTCGCGGGCGACACCTATCCGGGCACGGCGCTGGTCGGGGACGTGCGCGTGCGTGGCAAGCTGCCGCGCGACGGCGGCGCGCTCATCGCGAGTGCCGCTGGTTATGTGTTGCTCGCGCCACTGCCCGAAGACCGCTGGATCACCTTCATCGGCGATCTTGACGAGGGCGAAGTCGAGCGCCTCGGACGCGAGTCGCCGCTGGAGACGATAGCGGCTTTCATGAAGCGGCGTCTCGGCGCCAACGTCGCCCTCGATGACGTGGCCTGGGCTGCACCGTTTCGGATGCATCACAGGCTGTCCCGGCGGCTGGCGGGCGAGCGACGGTTCCTGCTGGGAGATGCCGGCCACCTATCCAGCCCGTTCGGCGGCGAGGGCTTGAACTCCGGCCTGCACGACGGCTGCAACCTCGGCTGGAAGCTGGCGCTGGCGGCGCGCGGCCACGCTGGCCCCGGACTGCTCGAGAGCTTCGAGCACGAGCGGGTCTCTGCCGACCGGCACGTCCTTGAAGTCTCCGGCCAGCTGCACGCATTGGCGCACGCGGCGGTCGAATCCGCGCGGACTGGGGTGCGCCCCGCTCCGCCACCGCCCGAACAGGTAGCGGCGCTCGTGCGGGCGCGCTGCATGCTCGACGTCGAATACGCGGACAGCCCGCTGGTGGGCGAGTACGTTGCGGGCGGCGCCGACGCGACAGGCCTGCCTGGCCCGGGCGTCCGTTACCCGCAGGGCCTAGAACTCGCCGGCACGAGGCATCACATCCTGTTGTTCGGCGATGCCGAGGAGGCTGCCGCGGCACGCCTGCGCGACCGCTGGGGCGCGCTGGTAGGCGTGGCCCACGTGACCGACGCCACGCCGAGCGCGCTGCTGATCCGACCGGACGGATACGTCGGCTTCCGCGCGGTGCCCGCAGACGCGACCGGGATCGAAGCGCTGGATGCCCACCTGCGCACGTACCTGTTCCCAACCCCGAGGAGATGAGTCAGCGGCGGCGCGCCCGCAGGCTGCGGTTCTTCAGGCGATTGCCGCACACGGCCATGTCACACCAGTTTCCTTGTTGGTTGCGTGAGCGGTCGTAGAACACCCAGCGACAGTCGGGGTTGGCGCAGGTCTTCAGGCGAGTCCAGGTGCCGTCCTGCTGGGCGGCGCGGATGATGAGGAGGAGGTCGAAGAGACCGTCGGCGAGGTTGTCGTGCCTCGCGCTCTCCACGGCGAGCACTCCGTGGTCGTCGACCTTGAGCCGTGCCCGACCGATTTGCGCGAGCTTGCGCACCGGATCGAGATCGGGTCGGCGCGGGTGGGCGCCGTCCTCCGAGCCGAGCAGGCCGCGGATGCTCTCGCGCAGCTTGCGAGCCAGGTCGAGGTCGGCCGCTGAGAACGACGATGCGGGCCGGAGCAGCCCAGCGGCCTGGAGCCATGACCGGGCTTGGCCCGGCTCGGCGAGCAGGTCGGCTTGGGCCTCCAGGTCGCGCGTATTCAGGAACGCCTGCACGCGCAGCAACGGCGTGGGGGCGGGCTTTGATTCCGCCGCGTCCGGGTACCAGTCTGGGACCTTGGTCACGGGTGGGATTCTATAAGAGCGTGACCGGCTAACAGACTTGACAGGTCATCATGACCGGCGTAAGATTTTAGGCGGTCATGGTGTTCGGTGAAAAACAGCTCGGTCCCGATGCGGAGGGGTTTGTCGTGGCGGCCCGTGCCCGGAAGCGCGACCGGCTCGCTGCGCGGCTGCGCTCAAGCCACCTTGACCAAGCGCTGGCTGCGGGTGAACCGTCTGAGGGCACCCCAGCGCTAGCGCTGCGCGCACGGCGACTGGTGGCGCTGCCTCGGCGCCGCTCGATCGCCGAGAGCTACCGGGAAATCGTGCGTGAGGCGTCCGAGGGCCCGTGCCAGTCGCACTTGCGCGTCGCTCCCCATCACGGGCGCGTCACCGCCGCCAGCGACGATCTCATCAGCCTCGCCGAGAGGCTGGCACGGCCCGGTCCGGTAGCGCCGCGCGGCGTGGCCCAGGCGCTGTTGCTGCTGGGCGATGGAACGGGGCCGCTCTACAACCGCGCGAGCGAGGCAAGCCTGAGCGTCGAAGCCGCCAGCGCCGCCGCCAACCTTTCGGCCGGCCTGGTGTGAGATCGTCGCTTCCGCTGCTTGGTATCACCACGATCGGAGGGCTTAGATGAGCGGTCTAGTCGACCTTGGGGCGGTGTTCGACCAGCACGTCGCGGCGGAGTTCGTCGCGGCTGACGTCGACGCGGCGATGGAAACGATGGTGGAGGAGCCGTACGTGTGGCACGTGCCGCCCCTGACCGGGGCGGCCGGAGGTGAGGCGGTTCGGCGGTTCTACTCGACCGAGCTCGTCGGCCACACCCCCCCTGACGCCGTGCTCCGGCCGATCGCGCGCACGGTCGCGCCAGATCCCGCCGCGCTCCCGGTGGCGGGCGCCGAGCAGGCCGAGCGGTTGGTCGAGCTCGCGCGTGCCGTTCCACGATGAGGCGTCGAGCACGGGGATCGACGGAACCTCCGTCCAGCGGCGAGTCGCGGCCCGAGCTTGATGCGCGCGTCATCCTCGAGCCGGCTACGCCCCATGGTGCGGCGCGCGCACATCTGTGGCTCGTGGAGTCTGCGGTCGGCGGGTTGGTGCTTGGGCATGGTGCGGGCGCGAGCATCGAGACGCCCGATCTGGCGGCAGCG
>JAFAPR010000311.1 GCA_019247075.1 Solirubrobacterales bacterium | reverse complement strand
GGCTGAAGGTGCTCGTCTCGATCTTCGGACGCGAGACCCCGGTCGAGGTCGGGTTCGACCAGGTGAAGAAGGTATGAACGGACTCGTTCGCTCATTGGCACGCGGGGCGGGATGCACTGCGCGAGGAACCATCTAGGCTCACACGATGGCCAGAAAAGTCCTGACTCAGATCAAGCTCCAGGCAGTCGGCGGCCAGGCCAGCCCGGCGCCGCCGGTCGGGCCGGCGCTCGGCCAGCACGGCGTCAACATCATGGAGTTCGTCAAGGCATTCAATGCCCAGACGCAGAGCGACGCCGGCGCGGTGATCCCGGTGGTGATCACCGTGTACGAGGATCGCTCGTTCACGTTCGAGACCAAGAGCCCTCCCGCGGCCGTGCTGATCAAGCAGGCGCTCTCACTGGAGAAGGGCTCAGCCGAACCGCACCGAGAAAAAGTCGGCAGGATCAGCAACGAACAGTTGCGGCAGATCGCCGAGAGGAAGATGAAGGACCTCAATGCTCAGGACATTGACGCCGCCGTGAAGATCATCGCGGGCACCGCACGCTCCATGGGCGTGGAGGTGACCAGCCGATGAGCAAGCACGGAAAGACCTATCTCGAGGCCAGGCAACATCTCGACCGCGAGCACGAATACTCCCCCCGCGAGGCCATCTCGCTCGTCAAGGAACTAAAGCGCACGAAGTTCAACGAATCGGTTGAGGTTCACGTGCGGACTGGCCTCAATGTCCGCCACGCCGATGAACAGTTGCGAGGCACCGTCGCCCTTCCGAACGGGCTGGGCAAGGACATCACGGTGGCCGTATTTGCGCAGGGCGAGAAGGCACGCGAGGCGCAGGAGGCGGGCGCGGACGTCGTAGGGGCGGAGGATCTGGCGGAGCGCATCCAAGGCGGCTTCGACGATTTCGACGTGGCAATCGCCACCCCCGACTTGATGCCTGTCGTGGGGCGGCTGGGCCGGATCCTGGGCCCGGCCGGGAAGATGCCGAACCCAAAGGTCGGCACGGTCACGACCGACGTCGGCAAGGCTGTCTCGGAGTCCAAAGCGGGCAAGGTGGAATACCGGACGGACCGCCACGCGATCGTCCACCTGGTGATCGGCAAGACCGACTTCGACGAGCGGCGGCTGCTCGAGAACTACGCCGCGGTGATCGACGAGCTGATCCGGGCCAAGCCCTCGGCGGCCAAGGGCCGCTACATCCGCTCGGTTACGTTCGCCAGCACGATGGGGCCGGGAGTCAAGGTCGACCCCTCTCGAACCCGGGACATCGTCGAGGAGCTAGCGCCAGCCTAGAATTAGCACCGACCCACTACCGAGACCGAGCCCAAGACCTCCGGCAGCCGATGTGCGTGAGTCCGGAGTAGGCGGAGCCTCGAAGCGAGCCGTGAGCTCTCCCTTCGACGCCCGCCGCTGCGCGGGCGTCAGCGTGAGAGAGCCATGAACAAGGATCAGAAAGCAGCCGTAGTAGAAGACATCGCCCGCCAGCTCCAGGCGGCCGAAGCGGTCTTCGCGGTCGACTACAGGGGTCTCTCGGTGACGCAGGCGGCGCAACTGCGCTTGAAGCTACGCGACGCGGGCGCCGTCTTCCGCGTGGTCAAGAACTCCCTCACTGAACGCGCCTCCGAGAAGGCCGGGGTCGAGCAGCTCAAGCCGTTGCTGGAGGGCCCGACCGCGCTCGCGCTCGTTCAGGGGGACGCCGCGCTCGCGGCCAAAGCTCTCAACGACACCGCTCGGACATTGCGCATACTCGACTTCAAGGGCGGGATCATGGACGGCGGCGCGCTCACCGCCGATGAGGTCCGCTCGATTGCCCGGCTACCCGCGCGCGAGATCCTCCACGGACAACTGGTCGGGGTGGTGGCCTCACCTCTTGCGGGGCTCGTGCGCACCCTGAACGCACTGATCGCCGGCATGGCCATCCAGCTTGCGCAGATCGCCGAGCAGAAAGGCGGAGCGGAAGAACTGCCCGCGGCTAGTCCTGTCGGGCAAGGGCCGCAAGCCAGCGGGTCCCCAGAGAATGAAACTGAGACGCCGCCGGATGAGACGGAGTCCGGCGGATAAGGGCCCTAGATAAGGAGGAACGATGACAACTACCCAGGAATGGATCGACGAGCTCAAGGGCATCTCGGTGCTCGAGCTCTCCGAGCGGATCAAAGCCCTTGAGGACGCCTTTGGCGTCTCCGCGACCGCGGTCGCGGCAGCCGCTCCGGCCGCCGCACCGACGGGCGACGGCGCGGGCGAGGCCGCCGAGGAGCAGACCGCCTTCGACGTGGTCCTTCAGGGTCCCGGCGACAAGAAGATCCAAGTGATCAAGGTTGTGCGTGCCGCCACGGGCCTCGGTTTGAAGGAGGCCAAAGCCCTGGTGGACGAGGCTCCCAAGCCGGTCAAGGAGGGGATCGACAAGGAAGAGGCAGATCGCCTGCGGTCCGAGCTCGAAGAGGCCGGAGCGAGCGTAGAGGTTAAGTAGATCCCCGGCCCGCGCATGCGCGGGCCGGCCGCCGGCGCATGCGCCGGCGGGGCCCGGCCGCATGCGGCCGGGCCACCCGGATGAAAGGTCGATGTCCATTCACTTTCGAGGGGCGAAGGCGAATGGACATCGATCGGCGAGAGTCAGACCTTGCCCTGCGCCTGAAAACCCCTTACACTGCCGCGGTCGGCCAATAGCCGCAGCCGCCCATCGGTCGGCGCCGCGCCACATACGCGGTCGCCGGGGCGGGGTCCGTGAGAGTCGATGTCCTCCACAGGGCAACGTTGTCCTGTGCTATCTTTGGTGGTCGCGCTTGTTGGAGCGTCGCGCCTCGGTGACCGGGCTGTTCCTACTCTGTGGGAGGGGTACCGGGACCGGGACGGGACAGCCCCAGCCGGCGCGAGTTCTCTCCCCTCTCGACTGCCCGAGGAGTCGTCACCTTGGCAACCGTGCATGCCCCCCGGACGCGCCGGAGCTTCGCGCGTCTGCAGAAGGTCCTTGAAGTTCCCAACCTAATAGATATCCAGCGCAAGTCGTTCGCCTGGCTCACCAATCCCGAGCAGGGCGGTCTGCGCGAGACGATCGACGACATCTCGCCGATCGAGGACTACACCGGCAACCTGGCCGTCCAGTTCGGCGAGTTTGGCTTCGACGAGCCCGTCGCAAGTCTCGAGCAGTGCCGCGAGAAGGACTTGACCTACGCTCGCCCGCTGACCATCACCGTCGCCTTCATCAACCGTGAGACCGGCGAGATCCGCGAGCAATCCGTGTTCATGGGCGACTTCCCGTGGATGACGGACCGAGGCACGTTCATCATCAACGGCACCGAGCGGGTCGTGGTGACCCAGCTGGTGCGCTCGCCGGGCGCCTACGTGATGGAGCCGAAAGATCCCGAGAAGCAGGTCTTCACGGCGAACCTGATGCCGGCTCGCGGCTCCTGGCTGGAGCTCGAGATCGACAAGAAGGGTCGCGTCTACGTCCGCATCGACCGCAAGCGCAA
>JAFAPR010000307.1 GCA_019247075.1 Solirubrobacterales bacterium | reverse complement strand
ACCCACACGAGCTGCTTGATCTGGGCGATGGCTTGATGCTCGCCGGGGGCAGGGACATCGACCCTACGGCATACGGTCATGAGCCACATCCGGAGACCAGTGACCCGGTTCCGGAACGAGATCGCGCGGAGATAGCGTTGGTACGGGGCGCGGCGGCTCGCGATATGCCCGTCCTCGGTATCTGTCGCGGCATGCAATTGCTCAATGTCGCTTTCGGCGGCACCCTTTCTCAGCACCTCCCCGACGCGCTAGGCCACGGCGAGCATCGCCGCCGGCTTGGGAGCTTCGAAGACTCCGATCACGATGTGCGGCTTCAGTCCGGCTCGCTCGTCGCGCGTGCCGCCGGGGACGAGCTGCACGGCATCAAGTCTCACCATCATCAGGGGGTCGCGGAAATCGGCCAGGGGCTCGAGGTGACGGGCCGCTCTACGCGCGACGACCTGCCGGAAGCGATCGAGGCGCGCCGCAAGCGCTTCGTCCTGGGGGTTCAGTGGCATCCCGAGGCGGACGAGCGCAGCAAGCTGATCGGGGCCCTGGTGGAGGCGGCGGAGGATTTTCGCCGCACGCGACCGGGCAAGACGTCACGCGCCCGAGCGGCGCAACCTCCCTCGCTTCAATAGCCGGGGCTCCGAATAGCCCGCCTCTCTAACGGCGGCGGAGACCTCTGCTGCGTGTTCCGGGCCTCGTGTCTCGAGCACGAGTTGGACAGCTGTCTCGCGCACGTGGAGGTCGAAGCCCTCGCGGATGTGCTGCACGTCGACAAGGTTCGCGCCGCGCGCGGCCACGAGCGAGAGCACCCCGGCCAGCGCCCCAGGTAGGTCCGGTATGCGGGCCAGCAGCACCAGGCGATGGCCGGCGAGGCTCTCGTGGCGGCGCGCGATCTGCGAGAGGATCCCGGCGTCGACGTTCCCCCCGGAGAGGATCGCAACTGTCTTCCCGGGCCCGCTTGCGGATGCCAACCCCGCCAGCAAGGCAGCAACGCCGACAGCACCGGCCCCCTCGACCACCAGCTTTGCACGCTCCATGAGCAGCACCATCGCTTCCGCGACATCGTCCTCGGGAACGACCACCATCTCATCGACCAGCCGCTGGACCAGCTCAAGCGTTAGCCCCCCTGGTCGCTTGACCGCGATTCCATCGGCGATCGTCAGCGCGGAGGAGACGGTCACCGCCGCGCCGGCGGCAAGTGACGGCAAAAATGGCGCGCACGCGTCGACCTGTACACCGATCACCTCGACCTCGGGCCGCGCGGCCTTCAGCGCGATTGCCACGCCCGAGATCAGGCCTCCTCCGCCCACCGGGACCACCACCCGCTCGATATCGGACATCGCCGCGAGCAGCTCCAACCCGAGCGTGCCCTGACCGGCGACCACCTCGGGATCGTCGAACGGATGAATGAACTCCAGCCCGGCGGTGCGCGCCCGCTCCTTCGCCGCGTCGAGGCACTCGTCGACCGTGGTGCCCACCAGCTGCACGTCGGCCCCCAGCGCCACGGCCGCATCCATCTTGGCGGTAGCCGCCGTCTCTGGCATGTACACCTCGCAGCGGAGACCACGAATGCCCGCTGCATAGGCGACGGCTTGAGCGTGGTTGCCCGCACTGCCGGTGACCACTCCGTCAGCGCAGCGGTCGCCCAGCGACGAGATCTTGGCCACCGCGCCGCGGAGCTTGAAGGAGCCGGTGCGCTGAAGGTTCTCGGCCTTCAACACCACGGTGCCCCCCACGCGCTCGCTGAGGGTTCGCGAGCTCAGTACCGGCGTCTCACGGACGATCCCCCTGCCCGCTGTCGCGGCACGCTCGATGTCCTGGATTGAGGGACCGCGTACCCCGGTGCTCACGCCCGCGCTACAACCTTCTATCCGAGCGCGACGACCGCGTCGATCTCGACCTTTGCTCCACGCGGAAGCGCGGCGACGCCGAGCGTCACGCGCGCGGGCGGGTCGGACTCGAAGAAGGACCCGTAAACCTCGTTGACCGACTCCAGCGAATCCATGTCGGTGATGTAAACCGTCAGCCGGACCGCGTTGCCGAGCGTCGCCCCGGCGGCATGGCAGATAGCCGCCAGATTCTCGAGGCAGCGCCCTGCCTGGTCGGCGGCGGTCCGGCCCGCGAGCTCGCCCGTGCGGGGGTCAAGCCCAATCTGACCGGAGCAGAAAAGAAGGTTGCCGGCCTTGATCGCTTGGACGTAAGGTCCAATCGCCGCGGGTGCGTCCGAAGCCGAGACGGACTCACGATTTGGTGGCAATTTCCTCTCCCCTGATCTCGTGGTGGTCGAGATGAGAACCCTACCGCCCAGGCTTGTTGGGGCGGCGCCCAGGGTACGCTGGGGTCGTGAGCAACCGGCTTGCGCAGGAGAGCTCCCCGTACCTGCTCCAGCACAAGGACAACCCAGTCGATTGGTTCCCTTGGGGCGATGAGGCCATCGCGCGGGCCCGCTCTGGGGAGCGTCCGCTGCTCGTCTCGATCGGCTACTCCGCATGCCACTGGTGCCATGTGATGGAGCGGGAATCGTTCGAGGACCCGGCGGTGGCCACCCTTATGAACGAGCGCTTCGTGCCCATCAAGGTCGACCGCGAAGAGCGCCCGGACCTCGACGCGATCTGCATGGAGGTATGCCAGGCCCTCACGGGTCAGGGCGGCTGGCCCCTGAACGCATTTCTCACTCCCACCCTTCAACCGTTCTATGCCGGCACGTATTTCCCGCCGGAGCCGCGAAGCGGCATGCCCAGCTGGCGAATGGTGCTCGAAGCGGTCGCGGACGCTTGGGAGAACCGGCACGAGCAAGTCGTGCGCCAAGGCGCCGAGATCGCTCGGTCGCTCGGTGCCACGGCCCGCCTGCGGCCTTCCGCCGAACCGATCAGACAGGAGTTGTTGAGCGCGGCGGTATCGACGCTTGGCTCCAGCTACGACTCTCGCCATGGAGGATGGGGCGGTGCTCCGAAGTTCCCGCACGCCTCCGTGATCGAGCTGCTGCTGGCCCGGGGCGAAGCTGACATGGCGCGCCTGACCCTCGAGGCCATGGCGCGGGGCGGCATCTACGACCAAGTCGGCGGCGGCTTTGCTCGCTATTCGGTCGACGCGGCCTGGAGGGTGCCGCACTTCGAAAAGATGCTCTACGACAACGCGCTCCTCGCACGGGCTTACCTGCACGGCTGGCAGGTCTCGCGAGTGCAGCGTTTGCGGCAGGTCTGCTGCGAGACGCTCGATTGGGCGCTGCGGGAGATGCGCGGCCCCGAGGGCGGCTTCTACTCCGCGCTTGATGCCGACTCCGAAGGCGCGGAGGGCAAGTTCTACGTCTGGACGGCGGAGGAGCTGCGCGAGGTGTTGGGGGAACGCGCAGGCGAGGCGATCGAGTACTTCGGCGCTCGCGAGGGCGGCAACTTCGAACACGGAACCAACGTTCTGCAGGCCGTCGGCCCCGAACCTGCCGACCTGGACCAGATCCGCGCGCAGCTCTACGAAGCGCGGCTGGCGCGTGTTCGTCCTGGCCTCGACGACAAACGGCTGACCGGCTGGAATGCGCTGATGATCTCCGCGCTGGCCGAGGCAGGGGGAGTGCTCGAGCGGCCTGATTACGTCGAGGCGGCAGTCGAGTGCACGAACTTTCTGCTGTCCGAGCTTCGCGATGGCGACCGCCGGCTGCTGCGCACATGGAAGGACGGACGCGGACGGATCGAGGGCTATCTCGATGATCACGCTTTCTTTCTCGAGGCGCTCCTCACGCTCTACGAGGCGACCTTCGAGCCGCGCTTCTATCGCGAAGCGGTGGCGCTGGCAGAACAGATCCTCGAGCGGTTCTCTGACCCCGACCGCGGCGGCTTCTTCACCACCGCCGGCGACCGAGAGCCGCTGGTCGCGCGGCGCAAGGACCTCGAGGACTCGCCGATTCCCTCGGGGAACTCGTCGGCGGCCTTCGGCCTGCTGCGCCTGGCGCTGTTATCGGGGGAAGGCAGATACGCGCA